>JAIPGS010000040.1 GCA_021735725.1 Candidatus Babeliales bacterium | reverse complement strand
TATCTTCATAATTCAAATGATGGTATCCTGTAAGAGCCATAATGTAATCTCCTTAATGAGTTGTTAATCTTAACTCTGGAGATTACATTATTGGCCATTTTTTCATATCTTTTTATTGCACTTCATGGTTGAATGGGCCAATTAATAATTGCTTTAATAGAAATTTTTTCACCACTTCTTAATAATGCCACTGTTTTGTATAAAGTATTTGAATTTGAGTGGTTGTTTGAATGTGATGGTTTTTTTGCATTAAGATTGATTGTTAAAAGTAAGAGAGTAGTTATGAGTAGCTTTTTCATACTTTTTCCTTTTTTTATATACTATTTATTATTTTAAAATTCTATTTTTCTTGTTCTTCTTGCTCTTTAAGACGTTTTTTGTCTTCTGCTTCTTTTAAAATTCTTTCACGTTCTTCATCTTCAGCATCTTCTTGATCTTGAACGGTTTGAGAACTTTGTGTTAATGTTTGCCATGCGCTTGTGTCTACGCGGCGAGTTGTTATTATTTCTGGATTAGTTTCTTCTGTAGAAACAAGAAGAGAACAGCTACTGAGTAAGAGAATTAAAGATAAATGCTTCATAGTTTTTCCTTTTTTTTTACGTATGAATGATCAGTTTTATAGTAAGAACTATGAGTAAAAATGGCAAGAGTTTTTATGTTCCAACTTTTAATTGGATACTAAAAGGGTCTTTTAGATTTACAAAAGATCCGGCAAGTGGTTTTTGTTCTTTAATTACACATTCTTTGCAGATATGTTTATCAGAGTGGCCAGATGTGTGAAAAATAGTTGGAGTAAGTCCGTATTGTTTTAAAAATATTTTTACATCTTCTACTGGTTGTTTTTCAAGGGATGGGAAAAGGACCATTTGTGAAGTATCATGAGAAAAATAAAGAATCATTCCATCTTTAGATAGTTGTTTTCCTGGAGCTGGAATTTGAGTAATGCAATTTTTTTCTAAAGTTAATGATTCAATAAAAAATTTTTTATAACGGATTTTATGATTTTTTAAAAAAGTTTCAATTTCAGCTTCTTGTTTACCTCTAAAATCTTGAGCAGATTGTTGTTGAGGCTGTTTAGCTGTTGTTAATAAAACAGTTTGATGAGGTTTAACATTTTGAGTAGGTAAAGGAATTTGACTTAAAATTGTTCCGGCAGGAACATGAGGATCTTCTTTTTCAGCAAGAATTCTAATATTTAATGTGTGAGAAGAAAGTTCTATAAGCGCTTCTTGTACTTGTTTGCCTACCAAATGAGGCATTGAGATATTATGAGATTTATAAAAAAAATTAAGAAGATAATATCCTAATAAAAAACAGATAAAAGGAGTAATCCAAAAAAACTGTCTAAAAAAAGAAAAAATTGTTTTATATGAAATCATAATCAGTGACTACTTTCCAGAGTATCTTTAGTAATTTTTTACTATTTATATCACACATAAAATTACGCTACCTATAGTCGAATGATAAGCCGGATTCTGTATTTATTCAAATGAATAAATTGGCAACCATGTATCTAAGCGACATACCCGCATGTGTAAATCGGAACAAACAACCGCACATGCCTATTTTGTCTTGCTCCAAGTAGGGTTTACCCCACACAGACATTTCTGTACTGTGCGCGTGCGCTCTTACCGCACATTTTCACCCTTACCTTTTACATAACATAAAAGGCGGTTTTTTTCTGTGGCACTATCCATGGGCTCACGCCCCCCTTAATTAAAACAGTTACGTTCTTTTAAGGTACTTTGTTTGTTTGGAGTCCGGACTTTCCTCTCATAATACAATTATTACAGTGCGCTACAAGCGATTGCCTTATTCAACTATAGGTAACAATTTCAAAGATAAACTTGCTCCTACAAGATTAACACCAAATGCCCATAATGTATAGGAGGGTAAGATGGGTAATTTAAGCATAAATAAAGGTATAAAAATAAATATAATAAGAAGGTATAAAGCATAAAAAAGGGTGCCAATAGTTATTTTTGAACAAAAATATCCAGAGGAGTAATAAATTGTTGCGATTATAGGGAAAGTAAACATAAAGATAAAAATAAAATTATCAAAAAGAACAAGAGAAAAAAGTCCTAATAAAAATAATGGAATAACAAGAAAGATGGGCGGGTACGCTGAAAGAGCGAGTATAAGGATAGATAAAAAAGTAGTTTGTAATACGGGCCCTCCGTATATATGAAGAGCAGAACAGTCAAGTAATAATGCACAGAAGGGTAAAATGAGAGAATATATCCACAAGAGATTCATGAGAGTTCCTTGGTAAGTTAAAGTGCATAAAAGTATTTACATACAATTTTACTATAGTAAAGAAGCGTAAGAAAATTTATTTTAGCATGTAAAGTATGCAGAGTCATTGTACGATTTTTTAGGATATATTTTTAAACAAGAAAAAATGTATGTTTGAAAAAAGAGAAGAATATGTTCTAGAGTAAAGAGAATTAAAAAAAATAATGGAATATTTATAAACGAAGGGGATTTTGATGAATAAAAAATTAGGGGTAATAGTTTTTTCAGCATTAATGTGTGGGTCATCTTGTGGGCATGAAGGAAGCAATTCTTTATGGTGGGAGAGTGTAAAGCGACTGTGGTCATTGGATGCTCACTGTAAAAAAGAAAAAATTATTAAAGATCTTCAAGAAGAATTACAACGAGCACGATTTCACATAGAAGATTTAAGGTTTCAGCAATGTGGAAAAGAAGAAGCATTAAAAAAATTATCGAATGCGAATAAAGATTTATCAATAAAAATAGTACACTATAGAAATAGTGCGATACTATCAGTTATTGTTGCAGGAATTATTGTTGTAAAGTATTCTATGGACTACTATTCATCAAAAAATAATAAAGCGCATAAAGAAGATGAAGAAATGTTAGAATTAGTTTAGTACATTTTTATTTAAAAAATAAAAATAAATAAAGACTGCTTTATGTGGTCTTTTTTTTTTGCTAATGTGGAAGGTATGAGAGTAAAAGATACTATGATAAAATATTTTAGATGGATAATCACATGTGGGCTTTGTGGATCTGCTTTCACTTTGGGGGCACTTTTCTTTTTATTTGCAAAAGCTCCCATTGATTTTTCTGTACTTGAAAATTATGATCCAGGAAAACCTTCAATAGTTCTTGATGATAAAGATGAAGAGTGGACACGATTTCAAGTTGATAAGCGACAGCCTCTGGAACTTGCACAAATTCCTGAACATGTGCGTTATGCTTTTATAGCTGCGGAAGATTGGGATTTCTTTTATCATCATGGAATTTCATTCAAGGGGATAATTCGTTCATCTGTAAAAAATCTTTTGCATGGGCGTATTGTGGAAGGGGCCAGCACTATTACGCAACAGCTGGTTAAACTTTTATTTTTTGATTCACAAAAAACGTTCCAACGTAAAATAAAAGAGCAATTTCTTTCGCTTCTTGTAGAACGTCAATTTACTAAAGAACAAATACTTGAAACCTATTTAAATCATGTTTATTTTGGATGTGGTATTTATGGGGTAGAAGCGGCAGCACAACGTTTTTGGGGAGTATCAGTTGATGCATTAACTCCCGACCAATCAGCGCTTCTTGCAGGAATTGTAAAGTCTCCTGGAAACTATTCTCCGCTTTTATATCCTCTTTCTTCTGTGCAACGAAGAAACATTATTTTGGGGCAGATGAAAAAACTTAAAAAACTTACAGAAGATGAATTTCAGGATTATAGTAATCGTCCATTGAATTTGTGCCATGCTGAAAAAGATGCAATAGCTTTACATTTTAAAGAAATGTTGCGTGGAGAATTAGAAGAAAAATATGGAAGACGCCAATTATATTGTGGTGGCTTAATTATAAAAACAACATTAAATAGCGATATGCAAAAAAAAGCAGAAAAAGAATTTGTTCAACATTTTAAAGTTACACGTTTACGTTTGGGAAATGATCTTGATGGGGGACTCATTTCTCTAGAAACAAAAACAGGTCATATAAAAGTACTTATTGGAGGAGTAGATTTTTTTGAGTCTCAATTTAATAGAGCTATTCAGGCACGGCGCCAACAAGGGTCTGTATTTAAACCTGTATTATATGCAGCAGCACTCAATGAGGGGATGAGTATGCTTGGTACTGCACTTGATGAACCCTTGATTGTTCAGCAAGGAAATCAATTATGGGAACCAAAAAATCATGATCTCCTTTTTCATGGATCAATGACACTCGCGCGGGCTCTTTCTTATTCAAGTAATATTATCTCTGCAAAAACTATTTTAGCGATTGGGCCAAAAAAAGTTGCGCAGGTTGCTCGTTTATGTGGTTTGAGTGGTCCTATTCCAGAATATCCATCATTATCTCTTGGTTGTATTGATAGTACTGTGTACGAAGTTGCTGGAATGTTTAATATATTTGCAAATGATGGGGTATATGTGAAGCCAGAATATTTATTATGGATTAAAGATAAATGGGGAAAAAAGATTTATAAAGCAGAGATACATGAACATAAAGTAATTGAACCAAAAATTGCACATCAAATTAATAAAGTTCTTACTTTTGGTCTTAACCGCAAAAAAGAGAAAAGTAAAAAATGGTTAGATTCTGTTGCGATAAGTAAAACAGGAACAACTAACGATTCTCGGACATGTTGGTTTGCAGGTTCAACTCCAGAAATTACCACAGTATTATATGCAGGAACTGATGATAATAGATCTCTTGGTAAAAATATTTATCCTGTTTATACTTCATATCCCATTTGGATGCGTTTTCATAGACAGATTTCTACAAAAACAAAGTTTTTTTCGTATGACTCTTCTTTAAGAAAAGTTTTTGCCGATATTAAAACAGGAAAAATTGTTCAAAAACTTTCAGGAGAAGAGGTTTTTGAATTGCTCGTCTAAAACACAAAGTATGTATAATGTATCTGTTTTATTTTTTAAACCAATTCCATTCTTTGTAATGGTATGGTGTATGTTTTTCTTGGTGTTCTTTAAAGAATTAAGCCCAAAACTTCCTTGAGTTTGTTTTCTAAAATAAGATTGTTATTTTCAATTTCTTTTTGTTCCAAGGTAATAAACTGATCAGGATACTGTTTTGAAAAAGAAAGAGCATTATCAAGTTGATGATTGGTGGTTGTTGCTTTTAAAGGGATACAAATGCATTTTGTTTTAAAATAAAGCGTTTCAAAAAGTGTTCCTGCTCCCGCACGGCACATAACAATATCTGCCGCAGGGTACAAGGTTTCAAGATTGTGATGAAACTGAAAAACCTGGTGTTGAATTTCATGTTGTGTATACCACTTTTTAAAAGGTTCAGGATCATCAAAGCCTGTTTGATGAATGATTTGAATGGTGTTTTTTAAATCAGGAGAAGAAGCAATTTGTTTAAGAGTTGTATTTAAAAAGTGAGATCCTTGAGATCCTCCAAGAACCAAGATTGTTTTTTTGTGAGAATCAAAAGAGAGTGATTTTAAAAGAGTGTTTTTATCTTTGGGAACATGGTAAAGAGCATCTTTGAGGGGGTATGCAGAAATAATACAACGAGCACGTTTAAGATATTTTTTAGTTTCAGGAAAACAAATGCGAACGGTTGAAACATGCGATGCAAGAAATGATGTTGCTTTTCCAGGCACAACATTTAATTCAAAAAGTTCAATTCTGATTCTGAGTAATCGAGCAGCAATACATACTGGAATTGAAACATATCCACCCATACTAATAATAAGTGAAGGGCGTTTTTTTAGGAGCCAAAAAAAACTTTTAATAAAAGAAAAACCAAGTTGCAACATAAATAAAGGAACTTTGTATAATTTTTTGTAGGGAATATTATCAAGATGCAAAGGAACATGATGTGTCACAATTTTGCTATTTTCTAAAAGATTTTTATCAAGAGGGCTAGACGTCGTAAAAAATAAAATATCATGATCAGGGCTATTTTTGAGTATCTGTTGCATATAATTTAAACCAGGAATGATATGGCCTCCAGATTTTCCTGCGACACAGCATATTGTTTTTTTCATTTTAAAACCTTTTGGTGGTGGCACCTGCTTAAAAAATTATGAAGTGCTTTTTGTAGTTCACTATCTTTAATTTTTGTTAAAGCATGTTCTTCTTTTGTAGTGAGTACAATGGGGGTATAGATAATTTTTTGAACAGTTTTAATTTGTTTTTGTTCTTTTATGGAAGTTTTTTCAACGTATTTTAAACGAATGTGTGTAATATACGTGTTTCCAAGATGTGTATTGATAGTTTTTTTTAATACGGCAGAAAG
Source organism: Candidatus Babeliales bacterium (assembly GCA_021735725.1). Classification (GTDB taxonomy): domain Bacteria; phylum Babelota; class Babeliae; order Babelales; family CAIQNR01; genus JAIPGS01. The sequence goes on along the minus strand of JAIPGS010000040.1, from coordinate 1,697 downwards.
AAGGTACAGTTCATGCATCCAACTTGATTGGTACACTCCAATATGAAGCGTGCCCCCTTCAATTTTTTCAAGACGCATTTTATCTGCAAGATTACCAACAACAGATTCCCAATTTGAAAGGAGCTCTAATTTCCAATTTTCTTTCTTGAACACAGAACGTAGAAGATGTTTAAGTTGTTGTGCCATAATAGTTATTCTTTAATTTTTTCTTTTTTCTCAACACAAAGTTTTAATAGTAGAATAAAAACAGCATACATGAAAAAAAGATAAAATAAAAAAGAGACCTTTTTACGGGTCTCTTAATTTTAGTTAATTGCTCAAACGTATTGTGGGTTGTTCTTGAAGTGAGCTATTACTGCTTTATTATCGCGATAACTGCAGCAGGGCTATCTGATGTTGTAGTATTTGCTTAGCAGTTTTTTTAGCTTTATAGTTTCTGTAAGCTAGGTAAGCAGCACCTGTAACAAGAGCAACACCGCACGCAATAGATGCTTTTTGGTTATCTTTTATAAACGCAGAAGAATTGTTAGCAAAAGAAGTTGTTTTATCTTTAATGAAAGATGTACCATTTAATGTTGTTGTTACGATTGTATCTTTTGCAGATACAGCTTTTGCAGCAACAGCGTGTGCTGTGTCTTTTACATAAGATGTTCCGCCTGAAATTCTTGTTGAAATTTCATCTTTTAAAGATGAAGAAGAAGCTTTAATCCAATTTCCCCAACTTTGTGCTTGAGCAGAAAAAAGTGAAGATTGAGACCCTAAACTTAGTAGCAAGATCAGTGATAGTTTTTTCATAATGAAATACCCCTATGAAAATGATTAATAATACTTACAGAAGCTATTATACAGGTATTATGGAAAGATGTAAAAGGTGGTTTTTTTAAGCATATTAGAAATTTTATAGCGTAATTAAACAGAGATTTTTTGTTTTTGTAAAAAGATAGTTTTCTTGTGTAGTTGCATAGCACAAAACAGCGTACATGAAAAAAAGATAACTTAAAAAAAAGAGACCCGTAAAAAGGTCTCTTACTTTATTAAGTTACTAAGATTTTCTTTATTAGAGAATGTCTTTAGCTCGAGCCTCAAGAAACGCTTGATACTCTTCAGCGGTTTCTCCATCTGGACGATCGTTACTTGTGAAAGATCTTTGAGGAGTTTTTTTAGTTTTATACTTTCTGTAAAGAAGGTAAGCAGCACCTGCAACAAGAGTAACACCGCACGCAATAGATGCTTTTGGGTTGTCTTTTATTAAAGTTGTAGCTTTTTCAGCAGCATTTTGTGCGTAGTCTTTGATGTAAGATATTTCACCTGAATATTTTGTTACAATTGCATCTTTTGCAGATACAGTTTTTGCAGCAACAACATGTGCTTGATCTTTGATGAAAGAAGCTCCGTTAGACATTTTTGTTACGATTTTATCTTTTAATGAAAGATTTTTTGGAATAACAACTTCTTCTTTTTTCATAAAAGAAGGCAAGTTAGGCATTCTTTTTAGTATTGCATCTTTTAATGAAGAGCAATAATCAGTAATTGGGTTATAAGAAGTAGCTTCTTCGCTCCCAAAAAGTGAAGGCTGGGATCCTAGACTTAATAATAAGATCAACGATAGTTTTTTCATAATAAAATACCCCTATGAAAATGATTAATAATACTTACAGAAGATATTATACAGGTATTATGGAAAGATGTAAAAGGGG
>JAIPGS010000001.1 GCA_021735725.1 Candidatus Babeliales bacterium | reverse complement strand
ATTGGAAGATCAGCTGTTTCAGCTGAATAAACAAAAAAAAGGTGTACATCAATCACTTATGAAAGAACAAAAAAGAGCTGCTCAAAGTAAGAAAAAAGGTTTAAAAAATATACGGGAAAAGAAATGGACTCCTCTTGCTGCAGGTCAAAAAACAATGGACGCTGAAAAAGTAACAGGAAAAAGGACAAGTGACATGTCCGAAAAATCAGCTAAGCTTCGTGAGCAACTTTCAGATTTATATATTGAAGAAGAAATTTTGCCAACATTTTCTTTGCCTGCGGGAGTAAGTAATAAAACAGTTATTTCTATAATGCAAGGAACGGTTGGGTATCAAGAAGGTAAGCCGCTTGTAACAGGGATTAGTTTTTCTTTAGGGGCAGGAGAAAGAGCTGTTTTATCGGGTGATAATGGTTCAGGAAAATCAACAGTGGTTAAAGCTTTGTTAGGAAATAAAGAAGTTATTACTACAGGAATATGGTCTGGTGTTAAATCTGAACAGATTGGTTATTTGGATCAAAATTATGGAACATTAAAACAAGATACAACTGTTTTTGAAACAATCAAAGATGCGGTCTTTGAATGGGACGATAAAAAAATACGTTCTCATTTAAATGACTTTTTATTTAGAAAAAATGAAGAAGTTCAAAAGACGGTAAAAATGCTTTCTGGCGGTGAAAGGGTACGTCTTTGTTTGGCACAAATAGCTGCAAAAACTCCAGAACTTTTAATACTTGATGAAATTACTAATAATATCGATTTAGAAACGCGGGAACATGTTATTCAAGTTTTAAAAAAATATCCTGGGGCATTATTTGTAATATCTCATGATCAAGATTTTTTAGATCAGATGGATATTACAGATTGTTATGAAATAAAAAATGGGATATTTTCTTTTAAAGTATAATAATTTCTCTATGAACAGGAAAAATAAATGACTCAAAATTTAGAACTTTTTTTTAAAGAAATTGCTACAAATAAAAATTTGCAAAAAAGACTGTATTCTTCAAAAGAAGTTGCAGATGTAGCTGTAATTGCGGGAGAGTTTGGCTTTGAAATTGCCGCTGCAGAAGTCTTGAAGGCGCAAGCTGGAAGATTAATAGAGCTTTCTGTTGGAAGTCCAGAAGAAGCTAAAATTGCTACAGCGGGCAATAAACCTAATCTTGGGGCTCAATGGGGGCGTGAAGGGAAAGGGTTTCTTGAAAATGCTGGTTATTGGATTATAGAAATTTATCAATGGGGTACTAAAACGCAAAGTTTTAATTCTGATATAAGTAATCTATTTCTTAAATTAAATGAAGATGCTGACTTTAAATCTAAAGTAAATTCTGCAAGCACTATTGATGACGTTGTAAAAATAGCTCATGAAAATGGTTTAAATAAAATTACTTCACTGAGTTTGTTAACATATCAAGCTTTATGTATTTTATTATTAAGTGATGAAAAGGCTAATTTAGTAGCTCGTGGTGCTTAACTTAAGAGATTAGATTTTATTTCTTAAAAAAAAACACGATTTGTTAAAAAAGGCTTTGATCGGTATAAAACAAAAATTTCTACCTATGAACATTTGTTTTTATTTTTTTATACTGATTTATACATTTTAAAATTAGTAAAACTTATATTTCCTATAAAAACAGTCTGTTCTTTGGTTTCTTTGAATCCTTTTTTTTCAAAAAAAATTTTAGCAGATATGCTTACTTCTGCATAAAGTAGTTGAATGTTTTTTATTTTAGCTTGGACTTCTATTGCGTTCATTAATACAGAGCCTATACCCTTACCTTGGAATTGATGATGCACATAAAAACAATCTATATGTCCATTGTCTTCAAGTTCAGCAAAACCAACTATTGTATTATTAAGTACGGCAACAAGAGGAGGGCATTTTTCCCATTTTGTTGCCCATTTGTTTTTTTTAATAAAGATTCAGGTGCCCAAGCATCAATTTGTTCTTTTGAGTAGTCGTTACTATTAATTTTATGAATTGTATTATAAAAAAGAGTAATGAGTGATTCTGCTAGTAATTTTAGATGATGTCATTTATTATTTTCTCCCAATAAGTAATGCTAGAATTATCTTCTAAGTTCCAAGCCCAACATAATACAATTTTAACATACATCCAATCATGAATTGTTTGCTGTGGTATTTGTAGTAGTTCACTACATAATTTAATGCGTTCTTTAATAATTTCTTGAGCATTGTTGCATTCGACTAGGTCTGGTATTGGGTTATATAAATATCCTGCAACTTCAAATGCGGGATCTCCAATAAACCCTTTGGGATCAATTGCAACCCACTCATTATTATGTTTTAGAATGTTTTCATGGTGCAAGTCTCCATGCAATAAAACTTCTTGAGTGGTCGCTGCTAAAAGATTATCACGTAAGTTTCGAGCTTTAAGAAGAATATGCTGTGGAATATTTATATCTTTATCTAGAACTTTGAGGATATCTTTAATATTTTTAAAGTTATGATTCTTTGGTATATGAGCAGTATGTAACTTTTTTATTAAAGAGCAAAGAATCGTAGTTGCTTCTTTGTCATTCTTTGGGAACTGTTCTTTGAGTGTAGTTCCTGGTAAAGCTTGTTCCATAATTATCATGTCTTTATCATGTGCTATAATTTTTAAATTATTTTGATTGGAAACAGCAGTAAGATAATCATATTCTTTAGACAGCGCAACATTATCTAAACTCACTTTTAAAACAATAGGCTCTGAATTTTGATGGCCAAAAATTATATAATTAAAATTCATGACTTTTGAAGGGGTAAGTTGTTCAAGTTTATGTTTAGATGCAATTTGAGAAATAATATCAGGTAAGTTTTTTAACCATTCTTCTCCTTTATCTCCATAAATTGAAATAATATTACTTTTTAAGTTATTCATTTTTTAGCTTTCAGAATTTTAAAATTAACCAATTATATAGATAATATTTTTAAAATGTATTGTTTTAACTGAGCAATTTTTATTCTGAAAAATCTTTGATATCACAATATTGATCAACTTGTGCTTTCCATAAATTTTTATAAATATCATTTGTTTCAAGTAGTTCTTTGTGTGATCCGCTTGCAACAATAACACCATTATTAAAAACAAGTATCTTATCCATATGAAGCAATGTTGAAAGTCTATGAGCAATAACCAAACAGGTTTTATTTTTCATCAGTTCTTTGAGTCCTTCTTGAATAAAGTTATCAGTAACAGAATCAAGTTGTGAAGTAGCTTCATCAAGAATTAAGATAGGAGCATTTTTAAGAATTGCCCGAGCAATGATAACTCTTTGTATTTGTCCTCCAGAAAGAGAGGTTCCTCGTTCTCCTGCAGATGTTTTATATTTATCTTTAAGAAGAGTAATAAAATCATGTGCAAATGCTTTTTTAGAAGCTTCTATAACTTCTGCTTCTGTTGCATTCACTTTTCCATAACGAATGTTTTCTAAAAGAGAACGGTGAAATAAAATAGGATTTTGCGGGATAATACTAATAGATGAACGTAAAGAATTTTTGGTGATGTTTTGTATGTTTTGGCCATCAATAAGAATTTCTCCACTATCAATATCAAAAAGGCGAAGAATAAGATTTACAAAAGTTGATTTTCCACTTCCTGAATGCCCAACAAGTCCAACTTTTTGACCTGGATGAATAGTGATAGATTCATTTTTAAACAAAGGAACTCTGTTATTATATTGAAAATGGACATTATTAAATGTGATTTCCCCGTGGGTTATAATAAGTTTTTTTTCACGAGATTTACTTGAATCGTCAGTAATTTTGGTTTGCAATAAAATCATATCAAGACTTTGTTCTATATCTCCAATTGATTCCGTCAGTTTATCAAGGTCACGTGCAAAGTTCCATAAAAAATCAAGAATAGTGGTATTAATCGTAAGAACAAGAGCAAAATCACCAGGGGTAATTAAGCCTTTTTGAAGGCCTTGAATCAGAAGGAGTAAACAGATTCCTTGATAACACACAAAAGAACTATCTTGAATAAAAAATACTTTGATTAAAAACCAATCACGTTCTTGATAGGCTTCAATATATTTATGAATTACTTTTGAAAATTTACGTTGTTCTAATTTATGTTGAGAAAAAAGCTGAACACTCAAAATGTTATTAAGAACATCGCATGCATTTCCCATCATAAAAGATTGTTCTCCCGATGCTTTAGCACTTAATCTTTTTGTGATAGGGAGTGATTTGAACGAAAGAAATACAAAGAAAGAAATCCACACAGCAAGGGCAATTGAAAATTGTATTCCTATTGTTGATAAGGTAATCAGGGCAATAAAAATAGATAAAGAGTTACTAAAAATTTGATCAATTGCTGTTTCTAGCAAATTAGGAAGAGCTGTGATAAGGTTTTTTACTTTGTTTTCAATACTCCCCATCATATTTTCCTGAAAAAATTCTGATCCATCTTTCATCATATGATTCATAATTTGCATGCTTGTGTGCCCTCTTAAGGCAGGATTAAGTTGAAGTCTAATCCATTCATAAAAACGGAAAAAGAAAACGCTGCAAAAAAATGCAATAATATATAAAGAAGCAGGAAATAAGAGGATTTTAAACCCATTGTTAGAATTAAAGGCTAATACTGAGGCATCAATAATTAATTTAAGGATATAACTTCTGGCAGAACCATCAATTGCCCAGTACATTGCACTGGCACATCTTCCTCCAATAAGCCATTTAAAAGGAAGAAGGAGCTTAAAAATAAAGGCTCGGCGTGAATTTTTTTTCATAAATCTTAATAACATGAAACTTTTCTTTTTGAATGAATTAATCATATCTTAGTAAGTGTGAAGTATGCGTTTTTTTTTAATCAATGTAAATGAAATAATAAATAATCTTCTCTTATGGTTTTGTTAAGTGGAATTTGTGCAAAAAGGCTTTGAAAGGTATACTGTAAAGGTTAGTCAAGCAATCTCTTTTTAAGGTCAGGAAATAAGGTGGAAATTCAAGACTCAAAACCTCAATTGAATTTAGCTCGTAAATTACGTTCAAAGCAATTTGACCAAATCATTGGACAGGAGCTTTCTGTTCGTATGCTTAAAAATAGCTTATATTTGAATCAATTTTTTCCAGTATATCTTTTTTCTGGGCAACGAGGGTGTGGGAAAACAACAACAGCCCGTGTATTTGCTTCAGCTTTAAATTGTGAAAAATTGTCTGAATTTCAAAAAAATCCTCGTCTTGTAAGCGTGCCTTGTCTTGAATGTTCATCATGTGTTGCAATGGCAGCGGGAAATCATCCTGATTTTATTGAATTTGATGCAGCATCTCATACAGGTGTTGATAATGTTCGTACTATTATTGAGGCAGCGTCTTTGCTTCCTGTGATGGGAAATAAAAAATTATATTTAATCGATGAAGCTCATATGCTCAGTAAAGCGGCATTTAATGCATTTTTAAAATTACTAGAAGAGCCACCTCCATCAGTTATCTTTATGCTTGCAACAACTGATCCACAAAAAATTATTGATACGGTACGTTCTCGTTGTTTTCAAATTTTTTTTACGGCAATTGATTCAACAACACTTGTTGATTATTTACAAAAAGTGTGTCATTCAGAAAACATTAATGCACAAAAAGATGCATTGACCAGTATTGTAAAAGAAACAGAAGGGTCTGCACGGGATGCTTTAAATTTACTTGAACAAGTTCGTTTTGCATCAGGAACAGTTACGCAACAAGCGGTAGAAAAAGTTTTGGGCAGAATGAGTGAAAACAGTTTGCTTACTTTGTTTGAATGTTTGGTAGAGCGAGATATGCAGAAATTAGTGCTTTATTTAGAAAGCATTAATTTTGAAGCATTTTCTCCTTTGATTGTATGGCAATCGTTTCAGGAGCTTGTGCGTTCTGCATTATTTACAAAATATGGAACAGGAATTTCGCAAACTATTCAAGATAAAAAACGGTTTCAAGCATTGGTTCATGCTGTTACATCACAACAACTTAATTTTTATTTACAAAAGTTATATGATTATGAACTTATTTTAATTAAAACAACTGTGCAACATGCACTGCTCGAAATGCTTTTTATAGAATTGGCAAATCAGGGAGCATCATTAATAGATGCGCCATTACATGTTTTAACACAATCAATTGCTCAGGTTCCAAAAGTGACTCGCTCTTCTGATTCTGTTATTGAAGATAAAGTAGAACAAAAAAAAACTTCTGAAGTAAGTATTGAAAAAAATAGTGTTTCTTCATTGCAAAAGAGTGGGCAAGAAGAAGAACATAATAGACAACAACAATGGAATTATTTTGTACAACAAATGCAGCAAATGAGTGATCCTCTGTTGGTTTCTATTTTTAAACAAGCGGAATTTGGAGCATTTAACGAAGAAAAAAAAGAATTAAAAATTACTTTCACGCAAGCATCAGGATTATTTGATGATTGGATGAATGATACAAAAGATATATGGATGAAGCTTGTATCACAGATTTTTGGACCAGGAGTAAATGTTGTTCCTGTATTTTTGACAGGAGCAGCGCAACAAGCGGAAGCTAAAAAACTTTCAGGTGCTCATGCACAACATAATCAAGCTTCATCTTTAGGTAGTTCTGAAGTAAATTTACCAAAAAGAGAAACAGTGCCAGTGCAACAGCCTTTGGTACAAAAACAACAGTTTGCAGGAACTAACATGCCTAATCGCATTGTTTCCCCAGCTGCGCAAAGTAGAGCATCACTCGTAAACGTTACAGACAAAGATACATGGAAAACCGCAAACCAATTGCTTGATGCTTTTGGGGGAACCGTCGTTGAGGACACAAATAATGAAAAAGTATAATAAAGTCGTAGTTGTTGGGCGTGCAAATGTTGGAAAATCAACATTGTTTAATCGCCTTTCTTCTGATGTTAAAAGTTTAGTTTTAGATTATGTAGGGGTAACTCGCGACTTTTTACGAGATACTGTTTCATGGAATAACCGTACTTTTGAACTTATTGATACAGGTGGAATTCAGTTAACAAAATCACAAGATCCTTTAACAGAACAAGTTCGTCTTCGGGCTCTTGAAATGTTGCAAGAAGCAGCTGTTGTGGTATTTGTATGTGATGCTGCTGTTGGAATTACAACAGAAGATCAAGCAATTGCACGGGTGATTCATAAATTAGAAAAACCTACATTATTACTTTTAAATAAATGTGATGTAAAAGTGGCTCAAGATAATTTATTAAATTTTGAAAAACTTGGTTTTAAAAATATGATAGAAGTTTCGGCACAACATGGAACAGGAACAAGTCTTTTACTTGATGAAATTCTTGATCGTTTACCTAAAGAAACGGCGCAAGAAGAAGAAAAGCCAGAATTTAATATTGTTCTTCTTGGAAAACCAAATGTTGGAAAATCATCTTTAATGAATTTATTAATGGATGAAGAACGGACATTAGTAGCAGATATTCCAGGAACAACTCGGGAAGCAATTACGGATAAAATATCTTTTTACAGAGAAACAATTCAGGTAACAGATACTGCTGGGGTAAGAAGAAGACGTTCAGTTGATGAAACTATTGAAGAAATGATGGTTAAAAGTTCGTTGCAGGCAGTTCGCGATGCTGATGTTGTATTGCTTTTAATTGATTGTGATGAAACTAAATTGTCTCAACAAGAATTAAAATTAGCATCATTTGTTTTTGAAACAGGGAAAGCATTGCTTTTAGTTAAAAATAAACAAGATCTTCTTGATGATGAAAAAAAAGATTTATGGAAATTCAATTTAGAACCGTATGAATATTTACTTAAAAAGTTAGAAACAATTACTGTTTCATGTAAAACGGGTCACAATATTGGAAAACTTTTGCCATTAATTACTAAAATATGGCAACGTTATCAATTTCATTTACCAATGTCTGAAATCACAACTTTATTTAAAAATACGTTGGAAAGAACTCCATTAATTCGTAATACACAGCGTCTAAAAGTGTATTCTGCAAAACAGGTTGCACAAAAACCACCCACTATTCGTTTGAATGTGAATAATGCTCAATGGTTTGAATCAAGTCAGTTAAGTTTTTTTGAAAATTTACTGCGTAAAAATTACGAGTTAAAGAGTATTCCGGTTAAATTCATAGTAAAACAAGTAAAACCTTACTAATAATTAAGATTTCTTTCTTTTCTCTTTTTTGATAGTGTAATAAAAATTGGTCACACTTTTTAGTATCAGGGAATATAAGATGAATATACAAATCTCTTTTCGTGGAATGGATCATTCAGACCTTGCAGAGAATTATGTACACTTAGCGCTTGAAAAAGTAGCTAAATATTTAGAAAAAGAGCCCGATCCTATAACAATAGAAGTGCTTCTTGAAGCACATCGAGTTCATGCTCATCATAAAGTAGAAATTCGTATACACAGTAAACATAATCATTTTATTATTAAGCATGAAGGTGAAGATCTTTATTATGAAATAGATCATGTTATTAAAGTTCTTATAGAGGAAATAAAGAAGAATAAAAATAAAAATATTGATCAACGAAATCAAAAAGCTGATTTATTAGTTTTTGATGATGAGTACGAAGATATCGACTAGTAATTAAAAGCTTTTTTTAAAGTTACCTAAAAAAATAGACCAGCTAAAAAAAAAGAATATAATTATAAAAAAATTCATAACAACCCCTCCACTAACGTATAACCTCTTATTATAAAGTATAAAGCATGTAGCAAGGGAAATACAAGGGATGGGTTGTTTTTTGTAAAAATAAGCCCATCATGCATGAGTAATAAAAATTTTATTCTTATTTCTTGAATAATCAGGCCTGGTCGTGATATCATTAATAATGAATGAAAATAAAAGAAAAAGGGAGGGTTTTATGAAAAAAATAGGTTTGATGGTAGGAATTTTATGGAGTGTTTCTTCATTAATTGCAGTGCCACATGAGGTTAAAGTTAATCAATTGTTTAATCACATTAATAATGTTTTACAGCGTCATCCCGGAAAAGAAAATACTCCTTTTTTAGCTAATGCTCATTTAACACTGAATAAGATAAAAGAGCATGCTTTACAAGAAAATGAAGAGTCGATTATGCGTTATCATCATTTAGTTGATCTAGCAGACCGACAATTGAGTGATCACATTCCTGAAGGGCGGCTTGCAAGAAGGCGAAACGCTCTTGTTCCTTTAGAAGAGAACGATAATTTTTAATATTTTGTGCATAACAAAAAAAGGCCCAATTAAGGGCCTTTTTTTACTTAAAATTATTTAGTATTTGTTCAATTCTGTTATAACATCGCTAATTGATTCGTCTTCGATTTCACCTTGCCAACGTTTAAGTTCAGATCCATCTTCTGGGTTAACAACTATAAGCGTTGGAAATCCTTGAATGCTGTAACGTTCTTTCAGTGTTTTGTATGGTTCAATAGCAGAATCATCACCATTAATAGTAACAAAAATATATTTTTCAGAAAGTACTTTTATGACTGAAGGGTGCTTAATAACGTGGTTAGTAATATGAGTACACAGAGTACAAAATGAAGCTCCAAAATCTAAAAAGAGTTTTTTGCGTTCATGTTTTGCATCTTTAATTGCTTTGTCATAATCAGTGTACCATGTTGATTCAAAAGGGTCTTCATCGAGTGTTGGGTAATATATTTCCTGAAAACTTTCAACTGCAAGATATACAGAAAGAGCGATACCTGTTACTCCTAAAACATTTTTAATATTTTTTGAGATAGAGGAGTCATGTGTTGTCACAGAGCGTAGGTAATAAAGCCCTGAACATAATGCAAAAATGGTTAACATGATAAGAATAATGTACCAAGGTAAAATATTGTTGAGGTAAAAAAAGCAGAGCCCTAAAAGCATAAATCCAAAAAGTTTTTGTACTTCAAGCATCCATGCCCCTGCTTTTGGAAGAGCATTCATTGATCCTGAAAATGTTCCGATGATAAGAAGTGGAGTACTTACACCAACTCCAAAAGCAAAAAGGAGTAAAAATCCAAGAAATTTGTTTGCCATTGTTGCAACCATTGCGAGTAAAAAAGCAAGTCCGGGAGAAAGGCATGGCGAAGCAACACTTCCACTTGCAAGTCCAAAAAGAAATATTGAAGCATATGATCCTCCTCCGCTGATGTCTCGTTTTTTTTGTAAAAACCGTGGAATGTGAAGATTATAAAGTCCAAACATCGAAAATGCAAAATATGCAAGAAGAGTTACAAAGCAAAGAATAAAGATGGGGTTTGCCATAATGCTTCCAAATGCTTCTCCTGATGAGGCGGCAAGGAGTCCTAGCAAAGAAAATGTTGTAGCAAGACCAAGTGTGTACATAAATGAAAGTGAAAAGTTTTTTAGAATTGATTTACTTCCCTGGGCTTGTAAAATACCAACAGTGATGGGAATCATTGGATAAATACATGGAGTTAAACTTAATAAAATTCCTAAAATTAATGCAAACATAAGCCGTAAAAACCATGATTCAGAATTGATAATAGTATTTTTTAAAAATTCTGAAATATTTTTTGATTTTTCTTTAAGAGCGACTTGTATGTCTTTAAAAAAATTATGATCTTCAGAGGGAAGAGTATGGGAATTTGTTGAGTGATTTTGATGTGCGTTGTGATGAGTTGTTTCTTCGTGGGGCACTGTAGTTGGGATAAAAGAATTGATTATAAAAAAGCTAATTAAAAGCTTATGTTTCATACTATGATCTCCTTAAAAAGTTGTGTTTTTATTTTGATAAATTACACTTACTATACTATCATTTTCTGGTAGTCGCAAAGTATGGGGCTGTAGCTCAGTTGGTAGAGCGCATGGATGGCATTCATGAGGCCACCGGTTCGACCCCGGTCAGCTCCATAACATCTTGGTTATTTTCCTTTTTTTCGTTTTTCAATTTCTCTGTATAAATACGCAACTAGAAATGGATTGGGACACTCTTGTTTATCATTTTCAATGGCTATTAATTGTTTCATGTAAAAGGTAGGGACAATATATTGGCTATTATTTACAGTTTTTTTATGTAATGCATCTATTCCTTCTTTAAAAATTATCTGGTAATTCAGAATTTTTATATATTCTTGATGGAGCAGATCTTTAAGTTTCTCTGCAGGGCATGATTGTAATAGCATTTTTTTTCTTAAACATTCAGAATGTGCTGTTGATGCCCATGATTTACTTTTTACACCTGTCATTGGATCAAAATAATAATCAAGATTTCGGTATGCTTCGGTACTTTCATGTTGAAGCTGAGACGTAAATTGGGAAAGTTGAAGAGTGAAAGTTTCTTCTTCTTTTTCTTGGGTTTTATAAATAGTACAATAATTATCAATACTAAAAAGAATAGAAAGAGAATCGAAAGTATGCTCTTTTTTATTTTTATCATAAGAAAAGGGTATGCGAACATCTCGTTTAATCATTTCATCTATTTGGGGATATTTAATAGGCAATGAATTCGCGAGATTCTGAGGTGCGGTAGTATTGAGTGAATCAAAAGCAATGGGGAGTGGAAAATTTTCTGTTGAAAATAAAAAAGGGGTATGTAAGATGATGAGAAGAACTATTAAAAAAAAACGCATTTTATCCCTTAAAAATAAGTTGTTTTATCATAATTAACATGACAAAACTATACGTTATTTAAAAGAGTAAAAACAAGAGTTAAGAAAGGGATTTATGAAGATGGATTCTTCCATTGATTACATTAATGGTGATGGTTCCACCTTCATTGTTCCCTCTTGTTCCTGTTGCATGGATTCCTGTTAATTTTTTTTCATAATGTGAAAATTTAAAATCAGAAACAACAGTTCCAACTAATGCTTTTGCATCAATAGAGGCAGCAAGAGTTTCAGGAATAAAGCATTCAATAGTGCCATTTGTAGAAGATAATGAAATTGTTTGATCTTTTTTTAATGCATCAACAGAAATATGTATGGTTCCATTTACTGTTTCTGCTGCAACTGAATTTTGCGAACCGTTGATAGTGGTTAATCCATTTACATTTTTTGTATGTATATGATTATGTACATGATCGATAGTAATTGATCCATTAATGTTTGAAATTAATTTTAGAAGCGCGTTATGTGGAACAAATACTTGGTAAACTACAGAAACAGCAGTATGGTTATATCGTTTGCTATAAAGTGTTTTGATAGAAACAAATTCATCATCAACATGAATTTCTGATGAAACATTTTTAAAATGATTTTTATTTCCTTTTTTTGTAGTAAGAATTTTTATTTCATTTTTTTCGTGACCAATAAAAGTGATAGGTCCATTAATATTTGCAAGAAAGACGGAAACATGGGGAGAGACTTTATAAGTATGTTCTGATTCTTCTTCGTCAGAAAAAAGAGTGTTACTTTCTAAGATGGTTCTTTCAAAAAATTGAGGAGTATCTCCTAAATACCATGCGACACTCATTAATATTCCAACAACGATAATAAAAACAGAAAAAAAATTCATATACAACCTTATTGTAAAAATGGGGAGTTTTTTAAGTATAGAATTATGAGATTATAAAATCAATAGCGTCTTTTAAGTGTTTTGTTTAGATTCTAAAAGGAAAGACAGTTCAAAAGGGCAATCAGCATGAACGGTATCTGAAGTATAAAGATGTATAGTGTTGCCTTTATCCAGTTTAATGATAATAAATGCTTTATTGTGAACATTTGAATTGGTTGGGGGGGAATCATTATAAAAAGAGTGGAATGTTATAGTGTCATTATATTTTTATAAAACACATATAAAAAAAGAGAACAAAATAAATTGCTCCCTTTTTATTGATATGTATTGTTTTGAGAAAAGAATTTCTCAAAACAAAATGTAATCCTTTAAAGTTAAAACAGGATTTCATTTAGGAATTAAACGAGGTTCCACTATTCTATTTTTTATCGATTGCTGCCATGTGTTCTTCCTGCCATTTTCGTACTCCTTCTACTGGTCCATAGAGGCTTTTCAGAACAACCAGTCTAGCCTTTTCTGCTGATGTTATACTTGTATTTCCTGCTATCCATTGTTCCATATCTTGTGCCCATTGTTGTTCCGCGGTTAGTGCTGGCTTAGGCGCTTCATGCATGCGTTCTTCCTGCCATTTTTGTATTCCTGCTACCCTTCCGTATTGGCTTTTCAGTTTATCCAGTCTAGCCCGTTCCGCTGATGTTATACTGTGATTTCCTGCTATCCATTTTTCCATGTTGTTTGCCCATTGTATCATTTCTGGGGTATCTTTTTGCATTGGATGATTCGCCTTAAGCGAGTGTATTGAATGTGATACAACCAACATACTTATAACTAATAGAGTTTTTTTCATAATAACTCTCCTTTTTTTTGTGACCCTCCATTCAGTTGGGTCGGTTAATATAACTACCTGATTTTTAGAATATCATGAGTGGATCAGTGAAATCAACAGTTTTTGTGGGGTTGTTTTTTTGATAAAGCTTATTTTTGGCTTAAAAAAAAGTAAAAAAGCATTAAAAAAAGGGTGTTTTTTATATTTTCGTAAAATACATAAAAAGAGGAAATAAGCTTAAAATGGGACAATGTTTATAATTTTAAATTATGAAATTATAAAATCAATAGTACCTTTGCCGGTATGTATTTTTAATGAAGGACCACCTGATCCAATTGTGCAAAAAAGCTCTTTATTTAATTGAGCAGCGGTATGTTTATTAATTTTCATGGTCCGTGGTTGTGTAGTTACCGTATGTTCAGAAGTAATTACTCCTTTATGTGTGGTAGCTTGAACGGTTGCACTTGTTTTTTCTGGCAATGCAATTGAAACATTACCTTTTTGTGTGATTGCAAGAATTGAATGATGAGAGTCAAGATTTTTTGTAGAAAAAGAAATGTTCCCTTTTTCTGTTGTTGTTTTTAAAGTTCCATTAATATTAATAAGGTTAATGTTTCCTTTTTCTGTGTTTGCTATAACTTGTCCTGAAATGTTTTCAGCACTAATGTTTCCTTTTTCAGTATGAAGTGAAAGGGTTTTTACTTGTGCAGGAATTAATACGGTGTAGTTAATAGAGCACGTTTCTTGATCATCAATATTTGTTGTTGCAAGAGTTACATTGTTTTGATGTACAGTAAGTTCAATTAATGCATTTTTTAATGTTTTTTCTATTCCTTTTTTGCATGCTTCAACAACAACTTTGTGTTTATTCCATGTTTTAACGAAAATATTCCCTTTTTTATTTTTGATTGTAATTGAACAATCTGTTGGAACTTTTTTATCAAGTGAAATTATTTCTTCTTTTTCAGTAGTAAAGAATGAAAAAGATTCCCAAAATGAGTTGATTGGAGTACAGTGTCCTAAGAGTCCAATAATAATAAGAGTACGTTTCATACACCATTCCTTTGATTTTAAAGTAAGAGGATTTTATACACATGCAGTCTACAAGAGTTACACAAAACATTCAAAAATTAGCTCAAACAATTCTTCCATTATTTGGAAATATTACTACTATTGTTCAAGCATTAAGTGCATCGGGTGGAAGAGCTTTACTTGTGGGGGGAGCTGTTCGGGATGTGCTTCGGGCAGTAGAAGTTAAAGATTTAGATATTGAAGTTCATGGCATGCAGATTGAACAAGTTGAAGCAATATTGAAACGTTTTGGGCATGTTCGTACTGTGGGAAAACAGTTTGGTGTTCTTAAAATTGATGGTATTGATGTTGATTGGTCTATTCCACGTTCTGATAGTGCGGGAAGAAAACCAAAAGTAACATTAAATCCTTATATGAGTATAAAAGATGCATTTTCGCGGAGAGATTTAACAGTAAATGCAATGGGAATAGATCTGGTAACATTTAAATTAGAAGATCCTTTTAATGGGCAAAAAGATCTTGAAAACAATATTTTACGCGCGCCTGATCCAGAAAAATTTAAAGAAGATCCTCTTCGTTTTTTTAGAGTGATGCACTTTGTTGGCCGTCTTGAAATGTATCCAGATCATGAATTGAATGAGTTATGTAAAAAAATGGATCTTTCTGAAATTGCACAAGAGCGTATTTATGGAGAGTTTGAAAAACTTTTTACAAAATCACAAAGACCATCATTGGGAATTCAATGGCTTCAGGATAATGGACGATTAAAAGAAATTTTACCAGAACTTTATGCTACCATTGGAATTCCACAGGAACCAAGTTGGCATCCTGAAGGAGATGTTTTTGAACATACTAAACAAGCTATGGATGCAGCTGCACAAAAAGAATATGCTACAAAAGATGAAAAATTTTTAATGGTCTGTGCGCTTTTGTGTCATGATTTGGGCAAAGCTGTAACAACTCAAGAAGTTGACGGGAAAATTCGCGCATTAAAACACGATATTAAAGGAATGGCTTTATCATATGCGTTGCTTGGGCGTATTACCGGTAAAAATGATATTAAAGATGTTGTCAAAAAAATGGTGAAATATCATATGACTCCTGGTCAATTTATTAAAAATCATGCAGGACATAAAGCATATAAACGGCTTGCTCAAAAGCTTGATCCAGAATTGAATTGTAAGCAATTGGCGCTTCTTGCAGTGTGTGATAAAGCAGCGCGTAATCCAGCAAAAGGAGCACCGTTTTCTGATGCAATGTATCCAGATATACAAAAATTTTTAGATGAAGCAGAAAAATATGGTGTTTTGTTGCAACCAGAAGCTCCTATTTTGATGGGTAAAGATGTTCTTGATTTTATTCCACCAGGACCAAAAATGGGTAGAGCATTATCTCTTGCCTATAAATTGCAAATTACTAAAGGAGTTACCGATAAAGAAGAACTCAAAATTGCAGTAATTGGAAAAAAGAAACGTCGATTCTAATGATTTGCATGAGAACAGTTGCACAAAAGAGTGGTGATGAGAAGTTGTAATTTTTTTGTTCGGGCATTATGTATTTCTTGTGCTGGGCATCTTTCAAATTGATTATTTTGTATATTTAATAATGCTACTTGTTTAAGATCACAGGTTAATTGAGGATCAAGAAAAGTTAAATTATTGTGAGAAAAATTTATTTTTCGAGTATATATTTTTTTTTGTTTTTTTTCCTGATTTGTTTTTTTTATACTAAATAAAAAAGGAAAGTAGGAATTTTTTTAAGTTGGTTATTGTGAGCATCAAAAGAAGAAAGTTTTCTATTATACAAAAAAAGGTCTTCAGGTACTGTATTGCGGTAATTGGGAAAAAGAAACGTCGATTTTATGATTGCCGTAAGGACAATTGCACAAAATAGTGGTGATGGGAGATTGCAAATTTTTTGTGCGGGCATCTTGTGTTTTTTGTACGGGGCATTCTTTAAAAAAATTATTTTGTATATCTAAAAGATATATTTTTTTAATGTCACGGGTTAAAGATTGATCAAGACATGTTAAAGAGTTTCCAGACAAATTTATTTTTCGAGTATATATTTTTCTTTTTGTTTTTTTTCCTGATTTGTTTTCTTTTATACTTAAATGAAAAAGGGAAGTAGGAATTTTTTTAAGTTGGTTGTTGTGAGCATCAAAAGAAGAAAGTTTTCTATTATACAAAAAAAGGTCTTCAGGTACTGTTTCCAATTCATTATCATGCACAAGCAGTTCTTTTAAATGAGACAGTGTATCAAAAATGCCATGGGGTAAAAATTTTAATGTGTTACCTGATAAATCTAAATGAGTAAGACGAAATGGTTTATGAAAAGCTGTTGTGTTAAGGGTTACAAGGTTTACACTTGCGAGTAATAGTATTCTTAAATGAGAAAAATCGTCTAAATCTGTTGGATTAAGTTTTGAGATTGAATTATGAGAAGCATCAATTTCTTGTATTCGTTGTTTGTATGGAATGTCTGTTAAATCGTATAATCCGTCTTTTGATTTATTTATATTTTTTTGATCACTTTCATTGACAGAAAAAGTTATGATGGATTCAAAGGATGTATAGTTTCGCTGAGATCCATTAATATTTAATTTGCCACAATTACGACATTCTGAATTAGAACAGTGAGATACTTGTCCCTTTTTTGTATTTTCTATTGCTGATTCTGCTCCATAAGAAAGGGCTGGAAGTGAAAAAAAAAGAAAAAGAAATTTTTTCATAAGAGTTCCTTTATAATGTAATGGGTCAAGAATATAACAGGATTATAGCATAGTTTGAATTACGATATAAAGAATTTCATAAAAATTATATGTTAAGCTTAAAATAAAAAATATTTCTTTTTGGTATTCGTTAAGGAGTTTAAATAACTTCATTTTTAATGTTTTTATCTTTTATTGTTGCAATCTGAATTTAAATGATGGTAATGTTAAAACTATAAAAGGGTATTGGGAAAAGGTGGTAATGTTAGGGAAAAAATTCATGAAAAAAATATTAGTGTATGTTATGTTGGTGGGAGTTAATTTTTTACAATCTCATTCGGCTCAATTAGAGTGTCCATCAACATTATCATTAAAAAAAACTCAGGAATTTAAACGGTTTGGATTGAGTATTCAAAAAGACATATTAGAAAACTCCAATGCAATTAGTCAATTGTATATTAAGGGAAATCTTTTTTTTAATGGAAAGCCTATTCCTTTTACAGAAGAGTTACGTTTTTTTGATGATTATCCTGTAGAAGATGTTGAAATGTTGCTGGATAAATCAGTTTTACTTCCTGATAAGTCAGGAATTCACAATGGAATTATTGAATGTGTATATAAGGTTCCAGGAAATCACGACAAAGAACAATATTTTATGTTAAAAACAGATGAATTGGGGCAGGTGTATAAATGTCCTGACCCTGAGGAATTACAGGTTGTTAATTCGTTAGAAACTTCATTTATAAAACTTGTTGCATTACCCCGTAATAATAAAGGTGATAGTCAACCTTTACAACAAGAAGCTATTGAAATATATGCATTTTTTAAAGATTTTGTGATTCCAGAAAATCAAGAAAAAAATTCTTATTTTAATTTGAAGTATAATCCTCTTCAAGAATTTATAGGAAAACGTTCACTCATGCATGTTGCTTTAAATGGAGCAATTACGGTTTTTAAAGGTGAGGATAATGAACAAGATAAAAAACGTGTTATTACTCATTTTAAAACTATGGTAATAAGAGGAAATGAAGAAAAAAACATTATGATTGATCCAACGGACAAAGAAGGTCGTCCTATGATTTTTGAATGGCGTGGAGATAGAACTGTATTTTATCAAACATATTCATATCAATTGAGAGGACGCATAGCAGAGATAGATATTTTGTCTCCAGCAATTGATAAAAATTTTGAATTTGTACGTGGCAATAAAGTTATTACCCCTCCTTTTGTGAATGGTATAAATAGAGGGTTTAATATAAAAAATCCGGTAAATGAATTTGGAAAATTACTGATTCCTTCATGCTCTGCTATTAGTTTATTTAAAAAAGATGATGAGACAGTAGTGCAATGTATTTATGGAGATAATAAAGATCCTCACATGAATATTGTTTTAGAGGGTGATTTTTCAAAAAAAGTGCGTGAACAAAGTTGTGAAATTCAGAGTGGTAAGTATAAATTACAAAATATTCATGATATTCTTCAAGAAGAACGTATCGTAATTGTCCCGTCTCTTTCTGTAAAAAAAGATCATAGTAATAAAGACGATGAAGAAAGTTTTGTTTCTCCTCTTGTTTTAATTTGCCAAGAAAAATAAAAATAATTGTTTTTCTGGCTTATTTTTTAGTATGCTAGGGCATTAAATGCTTCATTTTACTATAAAATAAAAGGGAAAAATATGAGATTTTTTTTAGGAAATTCTTTATGGAATTTGGTATGGCAATCTGATGCGATGACTAAATTTGTATTGATTGTACTTTTATTGGCTTCAATTATTTGTTGGACAATTCTTTTTTATAAATGTGTTCTTTTAAATCTTAAAAAAAAGCAGTTAAAAGAAATGATGCTTCAAATACAGCATGTTTCTTCTTTGGATCAACTGGTAAATCTTGCTCGTAAGCATGATAAAACATATCCGGGTCATCTTTTAATTGGTCAGCTTAATGGTGCAAAATCAATTTTTGAACGTGCAATAAATCGTATAGCAACAGAATCAGAATTAACAGTACTTGATGAACAACGTTTTTCATTATTAGAAGATATGGTATATCAAGAAGAATCTTATATGAATATTTTATCTGTTACATCAGTTGTTTCACCACTTCTTGGATTGTTTGGAACTGTGTGGGGATTAACTCATTCATTTATTAGTATCAGTGAAAAACAAAGTGCAGATATTGTTACTATTGCTCCGGGGATTGCGGAAGCATTATTAACAACACTTGCAGGACTTATTGTTGCCATCCCAGCTTCAATGATGTATCACTATTTAAAAACACAGACTCGTGAAATTGAACATTGTTTACAATTCTTATCTGATACTATTCAAACACAGTTACGTTGTACTCTTTTAGATGAAAAGGAAGATCGTGAAATATCGCTTACGCAGAAAACTTCGCCAAAACCAGGAACAGTTACCGGAAATTAGTTTAACTCCGTTAATTGATACAGCGTTAACACTTCTTATTATTTTCATGGTAACAACGCCAATGTTGCACAAAGAAAATGCATTGCAAGTTGAACTTCCAAAAGGGAATGTAAAAGAAACGCAAGAAAATCAAAAAGAAGATTTAACTGTTGTTATGACTAAAAAAGGTGAAATTTCTTTTAATAATAAAATTGTTCAAGAAAAAGATTTAATCATTTTACTTCAAGATGCTCTTGGTAAAAAACAAGACAAAACCGTATTTGTAAAAGCTGATACTGGCGCCGAATATGGAAAAGTAATAGAACTGGTTGATACAATAAAGCATGTTGGAGGCATTAAGTATGTGGCTTTGGCAACAACAAAGATTCGCTAAAAAAACAAAATTTATAGGAAAGCTTATAATGCTTTCCTTTTTTATACACATGATAGGATCTTTTTGTTTTTTATGTGTGTATAAAGGCTATGATAAAACGATTATACACATTCAATCAGTTGCTCAAAATGTGATTGTGCGAGTAATGCCTCTTGGAGGAATTCCAAAAAAGACAGCATCACAAAAAACATCTCTTGCTCCACGTTTATTAAAAAAAACTGGAGAACATGCTGTTTCTCAGAAACAACCTCTTCTTAAAAAGATTGTCTCACAAACTAAAACAACTTTAAAAAAAGTGGCTCCTCAAAAAAAAATAATTAAAAAACCAGAACCAGTTAAAAAAATAATAAAAAAAAGCGTAGATTCTGTAGTTCCTCAATCACGTGATCAGAACGTCAAAAAAGAAGAAGTGAAAAAGAACATTGAGCCTTTAAAAAAAATAAATAATGTTAAAAATGTTAAAGAAGAAAAAGAAAAAGAAGTAATAAAACAGAGTGCTCCTCTTGAATCAAGTAATACGGAAGAAATTGTATCACACAATGAAGAAGAGATAGTGTATCTTTCACAAAAAGATTATAATGCCTTTGAAGCGCACGCTGCTTTGCAGGAAGCAATTATTGATGTATGGACTCCTCCAGCAGGTATGGCAGACAATCTTGTATGTGTTGTTTCTTTAATAATTGATTGGAATGGTTCATTAAAAGAATCTGTCATAGATGATTCTTCTGGTGTTCCGATATATGATATAGCTGTTGGCCAAGCACTTGAACAGGTAAAAATTCCTCGTGCATTATGGGGGAAATCTCTAACTGTTGCATTTAAACCATAAATAATAAAGGATGTTGTGTATGAGAATAATAAAAGTACTCGGGTGTTTGTTTTTTATTTCATTTCATGTATCAGCTGTTGATGTATCAGCTCACAAAACAAAGCAGATGAATATTATTGTTGCATCTTTGGGTGATGACACTCATGATATGCGTGAAATAGCAGAGACTATTGAACGGGATCTTAGTTTTACTGGGCAATTTGATCCGAAGAATATTCGTTTTCAACAGTTAAAAACAACAAAACAGGTTCTTTCTTTTAATGATCAAGCGCCACTTTTTGTGACTCTTATTGATGATAGAAAAAATAAAGCAGTTGAATGGCGTGCTTATAATACCAAAACAGGAAAAATGGTATGTGGAAAAAAAGTTCATAAAATCGGAGAAAAAGTTTTTGAATGGGGACATGCGGTTTCTGATAGTCTTCTTTTAGAACTTACTGGTAATCAAGCTTCCTTTTCTACCAAAATTCTTTATTGCAAAGAAGGAGGTAAGAAAAAGCAGGGAACAGAAATTTGTATTGCAGATTTTGATGGACATAATGAACAGATTATTCTTTCGTTAGATTCGATAGCTCTTGCTCCACGATGGAACGGTAAAACTCTTGATCCTCTTATTCTCTATTCTGAATATACAGCTTCAAATATACGTTTAATGGTTTCTGATTTAAAAGGTAATAAACAAATAGCAACAAGTTTTGATGGACTGAATATGTTGCCAGCATTTTCAGAAGATGGGAGTGATGTGATTGTTTGTTTGTCTGTTGAAGGAAGTAGCCAATTGTATCGATACAAATATAATAAACGTAAAAAACGTCCTGACTATATTCGTTTGACGCATAATAATGGAACTAATTTAAGTCCCAATTTGAGAGAAAATGGAGATATTGTTTTTTGTTCAGATTATGAAACAAAACGACCACATATTTATACCATGAATAAACAAGGAAAAAATATTACTTGTTTATCACAAGGTCCTGAAAGTTGCACATCTCCTTCATATTCCATTACTACAAAAAAAGTTGTTTACTCAAAATTGATTGGTGGCGTTTCTCAATTAATGGTTTATGATTTTGAAACACAAAAAACAACACAAATTACTCGTGACAATAAACATAAAGAGGAGGCTTCATGGTCTCCATGTGGGAATTATCTTATTTTTACAGTATGTGATTCTGCAACAAAACGGTTGGCTGTTGAAAGTTTACTCACAAAAAAGAGAAATTATATTACTGGAACAACCCATAAATATACCTACGCTACCTGTTCCCCAGGGAGACTGTTTTTAGCAAAGAGCTGAAGAATTGGCTCTTTTCTTGGTAATAAGTCGACAGGCAACTTTTGTTATATTATACTTTTGTTTAAAGCATATTTTTATGGGTGAGGGATATTTTGTAATCGTTTCAAAAGGATAAAATACAGATGAAAAAAAAACAGAATAAATTTGGTAAATTACCAAGCGGTCCAGCTAATATTATAATTTTTGTTCTGCTTCTTTTGGGGGGTATCTTTATGCTCTCTAAAATTGCAGACAATGTAAAAGAGACAGGGGAGATTCCTTATTCTGAATATTTGAATCTTGTAGAACAAGATAAAATTAAAAAAATTAATGTTATTGGCACTTTTGTGAGTGGTGTTACAAAAGATGAAAAATCTTTTGAAACCAACGTAGCTGAATATCCAGGTCATTGGGATTTACTCAGAAAACATAATGTTGAATTTGCTATTATTAATCAGTCTAATCAGTTTAGTATGTGGCATATTTTATTTATTATTTTGCTGATCGCTGGCTTTGCTGTAATGTGGTATTTCTTTAAGCCTTCATCTAATACTGGCAGTGGCGGTGGTGGAAATATTTTCACCATGGGAAAAAGTAAAGCTAAAATGTTTTTACCTTCTGCTATTAAAGAAAAATTTTCTTCCGTTGCCGGGGCTCACGAGGCAAAAGAAGAACTTGAAGATATGGTTGATTTTTTAAAAAATCCTGAAAAATATAAACGGCTAGGTGCTAAAATTACTCGTGGTGCATTACTTGTTGGTGAACCTGGAAATGGTAAAACATTACTGGCTCGTGCCGTTGCCGGTGAAGCTAACTGTCCTTTTTTTAGTATTAGTGGATCAGATTTTATTGAAGTGTTTGTAGGGGTTGGAGCTTCACGTGTTCGTGATCTTTTTGCTCAAGCCCGTAAACATGCGCCAAGTATTATTTTTATTGATGAAATTGATGCTGTGGGGCGCCATAGAAGTGCTGGTGGAGTTGGTGGGGGTAATGATGAACGGGAACAAACATTAAATCAATTGCTTACAGAAATGGATGGTTTTGAAGTTGGAAAAGATCCTGTTATTGTTCTTGCAGCAACCAATCGTCCGGATGTGTTAGATAAAGCATTATTACGCCCAGGACGATTTGACAGGCGAGTTGAAGTTCCTTATCCAGATCTTGCAAGTAGGGTTCAAATTTTAACATTGCATGCACAAACTGTGCAAATAAGTGATGATGTTGATATGAAAAAAATTGCTCGAGGAACTCCAGGATTTTCTGGTGCTGATCTTGCTAATTTAATTAATGAAGCAACTATTATTGCTTCAAAAGGAAATAAAGAAAAAGTGACTATTCAAGATTTTGAAGAAGCACGAGATAAAATTCTTCTTGGTAAAGAAATTAAAACAATCGTTTTGACACAAAAAGATAGAGAAATTACAGCGTATCATGAAGCTGGGCACGCTTTGGTACGTTTAATGATGCCAAACGTGATGGATCCTCTTCATAAAGTTACCATTGTTCCTCGTGGTCGTGCTCTTGGGGTGACTCATTCAATGCCAGAACGTGAAAAATATAACAGAAACAAAGAAGAAATGATTGCTTCAATTAAAGCAGCTCTTGGTGGCCGTGTTGCCGAAGAGATTGTTTTTAATGAACTTTCAACAGGTGCATACAGCGACTTTTTAACAGCAACAGATATTGTTCGTGATATTGTGTGTCGTTATGGAATGACAGATGAACTTGGACCTATTGTGTATTCACAAAAACAAGGAGACTTTGTTTATTCTCAAAAAACAGCTGAAAAAATTGATGAAAAAGTTCGTCAGATTATTGATACTTGTTATGCTGAAACAAAAGATTTACTTATGGCTCATAAAGATAAATTGACGGCTTTATCAGTTGCATTATTGGATAAAGAAACAATGTATGCACGTGAAATTTATGAACTTTTAAATATTGAATCACGTGAAGATCATAAATTCGAGTAATCTGGCATTAAGATAAGGAAGGCCTTTTATGAAATGTATAACACCTGAATTAGTGTTACAAGTAGAAGGTATTATTAAAGAGGCCGGTGAACTTCTTTGTTCTTATTTTACAAAAACAGTAGAGCGAAATGTAAAGTCAGACGGGAGCTTTGCGACTGAAGCAGATATTGCTTCTGAAAAATTTTTAATACAAAAATTAGCTCCCTTAATTAAAGATGCAGGTTTTATAGCAGAAGAATCAGGTGAAAAAAAAGCTCCTGTATATAATTGGGTGATTGATCCGCTTGATGGCACTACTAATTTTGCACAAGGATTACCTTATTTTTGTATTTCTGTAGCTTTGACTAAAAATGATATTCCTCTTTTTGGAGTAATCTATCAGCCTCTTTTAAAAGAATATTTTTATGCTCTTCAAGGATGCGGTGCTTTTTTAAATGGAAAAAAAATAGCCGTGTCAAACAGAAAAAAAATTGATGAAAGTATTGTTATAGTTGCGACACCTTATGTTAAAAGTAAAGAATTTTTTAAGTCTATGAATAGTGTTGAGCATAAAGTATATACGTTTCGAACTTTTGGGGCTGCGGCACTTGATCAAGCATATTGTGCGGCAGGAAGAGCAGATATTGTGATGTTTCAAGATCTTTCATGGTGGGATGTTGCGGCTGGAATGCTTATTATTCAGGAAGCGGGGGGTGTTGCTTCAACATTTCAAAAAGGGCTCATTACGCCTCAATACAGAACATTTATAGGTGGAAATCAGGATTTAAGAGATATTTTTTTGAAGCTTATTTAAGTATATAAACCTTTAGTTGAAAAAAATTTCTGTTCTAGTATACTTTAATAATCGCTTCTTTATCTATGTTAGCGATAGTCTCGAATCATCGAAAGGAAGTTTACAGATATGGCTAGAGTATGTTTCGTGTGTGATAAGCGCCCACAAGTAGGAAATTTGGTAAGTAAGGCAAATAATAGAACAAAACGTTGGATTTATCCAAATGTTCATAGAATGCGTTTTACATTACCTATAGATGGTAAAAGTAAAGTGTACCAGGCAAAGGTATGCACAAGATGTGTAAAAGCTGATAAAGTACAAAAAGTACTATAAGGTTAAGGATTAAAAAGTTATGGCTAATATTAAGTCGGCAAAAAAGAGAGCTAAGCAAAATATTGAACATCGCCAAAGAAATTTGGGCAGAAAAACAGCTATCAAAACAGCCGTAAAAAAAGTTCTAGCAGCAGTTGAAGCAGGTCAAACTGATTCAGCAAAAGCTTTATTACGTGATGCTGAAGCTCAAATGATGCGTGCAGCAGGCAAAAATCTAATGCACAAAAAAACGGCTTCTCGTCGTACTGGTAGATTAGCAAAACGAGTTGCTGCTCTCCAAAAAAGTGCGTAAAAGCATTTTTGAAAATTTAGAAAAAAAGAACGAGCTTTATGTTCGTTCTTTTTTTTGTTCTTTTGTATTTCTGAGTTCTATTAAATCTCTATAAGCTCGCAAGAAATTTCTTGCTACAATTAAAGAATGTCTTGCTTTTCCTGTGTTTTCGATAAGCACAACGATTGTTAACGGGCTTTCATCTTTGTAAGAAAAATTAGCTACAAACCAACCGTGTTCTAAAAATTTTTCCCCAGTATCCCGTTTTTCTAAATTACTTGTTTGCGCGGTGGATGTTTTTGCATAAATTCTAAAATTTTTTAATCCCCGTAAAATTTGTGCTGTTCCTTCAGTAATCACTCCATGCATTGCATTTTGTAAAAACATACGAGTTTTGTGATTGATGGTAAGAGGGGTATATATTAATGGAGTTGCTTCTAAAATACGTGGATTGATAAGGTATCCTGTTTCGATACTTGCGATCATACGTGTGATTTGTATGGGAGTAGTAAGTAAAAAACTTTGGCCAATAGAGGTAGAAAAAGTTTCACCTAACCACCAACGTTCACCTTTTGTTCGCTGTTTCCATTCGCGATTGGGAACAAGGCCTGAATAATCATCAAATACTGATCCGGTATTTTGGCCGAATCCAAAATGGCCTGCGTATTCAGCAATTGCATTAATATCAAGGTGTCTTCCTATCGCGTAAAATAAAGTATTACATGATTTGGCAAGGGATTCATTAATGGTTAATTTTCCATGTCCATCTTGTTTATGACATCTAAAACTACTGTTTCTTAATTTTGTTAATCCCCGACAATGTATGATGGTATCTTCATCAATAATGTTATGTTCAAGTGCTGCACCAAGTGTTACCAATTTAAAAATAGAACCGGGTGGGTAACTTGAATGAAAAATTCTATTTAAAAATGGTTTTTTATTTTGAAGTTTTTGCCATGTTTCTTGTTCGATTGGTTTTAAAAAAAGATTTGGATCAAAGTCAGGTCTGGAAAGGGTGACACGTAATGCTCCTGTTGTTGAATCCATTAGTATAAAAACACCGGCTTTGTCAGGGGGAAATAATGTTTCAGCAATTCGTTGTAATGAAAGATCAAGTGTTACGGTGATATCTTGTCCGGCTAAAGATTCTTCTACTTCTTTTTCTGAAAGTTTTTTTCCAAAAGAATTTAATATTTTTTGATTGAGTCCATCTTTCCCACGTAACAAATGTTCATATAATCGTTCAACTCCCATTTTGCCTCCAATTTCAAATCCTTTACTTCCCAAATATCCAAGAACATGACTTGCTAATGATTTATAGGGATACACACGCATAAAGTCTGTTTCTAAAATAAGTGTAGGATGCGTTGAAAACATTTCAGCAATTTTACTCAGTTCATCAAAAGAAAGATCTTTAATAAGTTCTACTTTGTTTGAAAATTTTTCAGCTTGTGTGATAACAGGTACTTTATTTTGTAAATCATGCCCTGTTAAGCGTTCAATTTCTTGAAGACTTGTAAGTTGTTCTTCGGTTAATTTTTGATTTCCACTTCCTTTCCAAAAGAGAGTAGTGATTGGTCTATTGGTAGCTATTATTTTTCCAAAAGTGTCTAAAATGTTTCCACGTAAGGAAGTTGTTTTTTCATAGCGTAAAAAATTTCTTTGGCTTTGATTCATGAATTGTTGTGTCTGATAAATTTGAAGTTGGAAAAGACGAGCTATGATAAAAATCGTTGTAAAAATAGTTATTCCAGAAAGAAGGAGTGCCTTTTTTAAAAATGTACGTATAGGGGTGATCATGACTTATTTCTTTTTTTTCATACTATTGAGAGGGTGGATTGAATCACACATATCAGCAAGTTGAGTTGAAGTAATATGAGTATATTTTTCTGTGCTTGAAAGTGTTTCATGTCCAAGAAGTTCTTGCACCACACGTAAATCAGCTCCTTGATTAAGTAAATGAGTGGCAAATGAGTGCCGAATTTTATGAGGAGTAATTGCTTTATTACCTTGTAAGAAATTTCTAAACATCTGAATGATGCGTTGAATAGTCCGAGGATTTAAAGGAATATTTCTTTGGCTTACAAATAATAAATCATGAGGATCAGTAATATTAGGACGTTCATGTGTAAGATATTGTTCTATTTTTTGTTGAGCTTTTTTTCCGAATAATACAAAACGTTCTTTCCGTCCTTTTCCCGTAATACGAATTGTTTTTTGTGGTATATCGATATCGCTATATTTGATGCCGCATAGTTCTGAACAACGAATTCCTGTTGCATATAAAAGCTCAAAAATAGCTTTGTCGCGCAGGGGGCGTTTTGAAGGGAGTTCATCATCTTTTACGGTATCAAGTAAATAAAAAATTTCATCAACAGTTAAATAGGTTGGAAGTTTTTTATCAATTCGAGGCCGTTTAAGTTTGAGTGATATTTTTTTCCCAAGTTTTTTTGCAAAAAGTTCAAAAGATTTAAAACATGATATTTTTCTGGCGACAGAACTTTTATCTATTTTTTTATAAAAAAGATTTACAAAGTAACGTTCCAGAGCTCGTCGTAGTGATATTTCCTCTTTATTTTTTTCTGTAATAGTTTCCCAAAAAGTAATAAATAAGTTTAAATCACTTTTATAAGAACGTTGCGTGTTATGAGTTAAATTTCTTTCTATATCAATATAGGATAAAAAATCATCTTTATAATGTAAGAATTCTTCAAAATACATAAAATCTCCTTTAGCTTGCTTTATAGGGTACTTAAGCTTAAATAGTAATGCAAGGTTTTCTTATGTAAAGCTTATATTCGCATAAAAAGGGGGCTGTTGTGGTTATCTTTGTATGTGGTAAAATAGAATCACTTGGGGTAATCTTTAAATGGGGTTTCTAGGGGTATTAATACATGAATAAGTTCAACTGCTATGAAATTTTCTTTAATTTCTTTAAGTAGTATTTAAAAATACGATTTACAATGTGATGGCAATCTCCATAATTTCCATTTTTGTCATCACATTGTAAAAGTATATTATAAAAGTATGATGAGTTTGTATAAAACTCTCATGGTAAAGACAGGAGCTGTTTTTATTGTTATGTATTTTTAATTGGTAATTACATTATAAGTAAAAGGGTATAAAGTGAAAAAAATAATTTTCTGCGGATATATGCTCAGTATATATAGTATTTTGACTGTTCTTTTTGTGCCTTTCACGCATGCTGTTGTTGATAATCAGCATCAAAATCTTGCACTTTTTCAACATAACGGCGCTTCTGTTTTACCAATTACAAAGATTAATGGGATTCGCTATATGATTTTAGGAAAAGAAGTTCGGGGATATTGGGATGATTTTTGTGGCAAAGCAGATTCAGATGAAAATCATTGTATTAAAACAGCGGCACGAGAATTTATGGAAGAAGGACTTTTGGAAGAAGTTTTAGGGTGGGATGCTCAAAAAACAGAAGATTATATCTCTTTAAACTCGGAAAATACAGAGGTTGTTGTTTGTACATCAGGAGGATTTAGTACTCTTATTACTTCTTTTGATTGGGCTGATTTAGCACAAAATTGGTTTGTATCCTTTCATGATAAAATTCAAGATAAAACATTACCACGTTGTAAACGAGAAAAAGTAACATTATGTTTAGTTCCTTTTGATGAGTGTATGGATAAAATTCAAAAAAGAAAAAAAGGGACAAATGTTTTTGTAAAAGGTTTTTTTTATGATGAAAAAACACAAAAAATGAAATATTTTAGATCAGTATGGTTAAGACCATTTTTGGTAACTAAATTATTTCATTATGCTTCAGATACTATTCCAGTGTGTACTTCAGATAATGATAAAGTTCTGTTTTATAGTTAAAATAAATAAGAGTAAAATGGGTTAATAAAAGGGTTATATCAAATGGTTGTTAGAAAAATAAAAATTATATATTGTTTATTATTAGCTAGTTTTGGCTTTTTATCTGCAGAGCAATCTATTAAAGATCTCGATGCTCAGGTAGGAAATTATTATTGGGGGAGGTTGAATTACTTTTTTCAAAATACTTCTTCGGCATCAGATTTTTTTATAAAAAGTAATAATCAAGATATCGATGTTTTTTTAAAAAAATACCCACAATCATTTTTTGGGCTTTTTTTACGTTTGTCTCGTCCTTATAATAAAATTACTCATGAAATTTTTAAAGAATGGCGTAATTGTGCACTACAAAAAATTTCAAAAACTCCTTCTCTGTTATATTTAGAAGCTGATAATCTTTCTCGGCCAGTTGATTTTTTTAATGATTATAATTATCAAGAATATTTTCTTAATGCATGGTTTAAAGAAAAAGAACTTTGCAAAAATTATTATCTTTTTTATCATGGGCAACGTGCAGAATTTGGATTTATACAAGAATTTACAAAAGAGTTGATTCAAGAGCTTTATGAGGTTGGATATTTATATGCTTCTTTGCCTGATGATTTTCTTTTTATTCAAAATTGTGAATCTATGAATCATGTTATTAATAAAACAGTACCTCATAATCAAAATATTAAAATGCATGCACGACAAAAAACTATGTTAGAAGGTAGAAACTATAATACAGAACCTTCTCGAGTGCCTGAACGATTAAGTGTAAATGCTTTTTTATTTGGTGGAACAAGCAGGCCAGGCGCAACAACATGGGAGTTTGTAGTAACGAATTCAAACATTAATTATTTTAATATAGATTTTAAGAAAGTATGTTTTGATGCGTTGGGACTGAGTGAGTTATGTGCGCAAACTTATGTGGATGAAGTAGAGCAGCTTTATACAGAATACAAAAGTTTTTATGAAAAAGGCCGTTTAATCCAGATAGCTATTCCCAAAAAAATGATTGATGAATCTGTTTATATTGCAAGTGACGGTGCGTATAAAGATTGTGTGTATACAAAATTTGGAAAAAAGATTACGACTGTTTCAGACTTTTTTTATCATTTAGAATCAGGTGATTATAGTGTTCTTAAAGTGCATGCAGAACAAGGGCATTTGCGTCCAGGAATTAATGAAGTTGAATTTGCAATGCCTTTAACAGGAGCTAACGTTTTAAATCCTTATACAGGAATTAAAGTATTTGGTTATTCTTGCGTGCCTTGCAATGAGATTGATGTATCGTATTATTGTCATAATTCTCAACAATGGCACATAAAGAAAACAACGCATAAAGAACATGAAGAAAAAAGAAAAAAATTATGTAAAAAAATAGCTCAAATGGTTGTTAAATAAGTAAAATTGAAGGTGTTAAAATGGTAAGGTTGTATAAAATAATTAGTATAGTTCTTTTATGTGGATATGCTTCTTTGCAAGCAGTTCAAAATGTTAAGTATGATGCAGAATCTGTTCGTTCTTTTTTTCAAAATGAATGTAGCCAGTCTTATTCAATGTATAACTATTTATTACCCCAATTACAGATAAGTGCAGATCCCTTAAAAACATTTTTAGAAGAATCAAAAATGCAGATTAATGGTACTTATGAACGACAATCTTTATTAGAAAAAATGACTACAAAAAATAATGCATTATTTTATATAGTAGCATTTTATGCATTAAAGACTCATAGAGGTGAATTTTTAACAGACAAAGAACAATTTTTTTTTAAAGCGTGGGAAGATTCTTTGAATAATAAAAAAACTACGGTTCAAACAATTGCCCATCTTGCAACAGAAAATCTTGAAAAACCTCTAGAATTTTTTGAAGAAAACATATACCAGCCGCAATTAATTGATGCAGTGAATCAAGAACAAGATTACTGTAATTGTGGGTATACAGTTTTTTATCATGGTCAACAAAGTTATTTTGGTTTTTATCAAGATTTTCATACAGAAATTTTACAAGAATGTTACTTACAAGGCATTTTTTCTGTATCATTACCACAAGATTTTTTATTTATACGTGTTCCAAAAAAATTACGTCAGATTATGAATAATAGATATGATAAAAATGAGGGGGCTTCTGTTCGCACAAACATTATGAATAATTCAAGTGATGGGAGCTATTATAGTGATTGTCTTTCTGTGAACGGGTTTTTATTTGGAAATACGAATAATTATTCATGTTCAACATGGGATTTTGTTGTTAGGAATAGTAATGCACGTTATTATAGCGGTAACAATATGTTTCAAGATTTTTTAGAACAGTTAGAAGTTAAGACTTTATATACTCATTTTAAAAAAAGAGTTTTGGATCTTGAAGATGAATATAAATGTTTATATAAAGCAGGAAGATTAGTGCAAATAGCTGTTCCTTCTGCTCAAGTTGATGCATGTGCATTTATGAGTTTTGGTTGTGCTTGTCGTACTTCTGTATCTATTTCTAGAGATTCTTGGTTGGGAAGTTATTATCCTCGTTCTGTTAATGATGTTTCAGTGCAAATGAGTTATTGTTTACATAAAAATACACATGCGTTTAATGATAATAACTACGGTTCAGAAATACATTATTGTCTTGTTATGACAAATGATATGGTGCTTAATCCACTTTCTGGTATTAAAGTAAAAGCATATAACTCGCAGCCTTTGAGTGCGGCTACAGTTAATGGAGTACACGTTACGTATCAAGAGCATATGCATAAACGTAAACAGTTGTCTTTAGAAATTGCACTAGCAATTGGTAAGGCCTATGTAATGGGTTAGGGATATTTTTAAGTATTGATTGGTTCGTGATATTGAATAAAATTATAGCAAGAATAAAGAAGAGTTAAAGGGATTATATGGAAAAACAAAAATATTTATTTTTACGTACTTTGTATAAAGTAGTATTTTTTTGTATATTTTTTAATATAGTCGCAGAACAAAAAAAATGCTTTTACAATATTATAAAAATTCGTCACCTTTTTGAGCAAGAGGTGCATTATTTGAAGAGTTGTTGCGATTCTTTTTTTTATTTTTCTATAAAAAATCAAGAGTTAAAAAAAATTATAGCTTTGTATCAGGATTTTATACAATCGGATGATCCATTAAAAAATTTTTTAGAAGCAGATTTTCCCTCTTGTTCATTGTACTGCAAAGCAACGATGAATCAACGTATTATTGATACTGATAGTAATGCTTTTTATAGTGTTGCTTGTAAGTATTATGAAGACCTAAACATTGACAATAAAGAGATTCAATTTTTGTTTGATACATGGAAAAAGGCGATGGAAGGAAAGGTTTTAACGGTAACTTTTTCACACCTTTTAACTCAAGGTCTTGTAAAGCCAGTTTCATTTTTTAATGAATATCTTATCTATTGCGCTGATTATTTAAAAGCACTGGAACTTGAAATAGCTTTTTCTGATGATTATGAAATATTTTATCATGGACAAAAAAGCTTTTTTGGTTTTTATGAAGATTTATTAATGGATATTCTCAATGCATCATTTTTAAAAGGATTATTGAGTGTTTCTCTTCCTCAAGAATTTCTTTTTATCAGGATTCCAGATCATTTAAAAGAAATTATGAATAATACTTTTGATAGCGGTGAAGAATCTGTAAAAAGACAGAAAATTCTTGATAATCCACAGATTCACACTACTTTATCAGTAAATAGTTCTTTTTTTGGAAGTTCTCATAGGGATAAATCATGTACGTGGATGTTTTTAGCTCAGAATAGGAGCAGGTATCATATTAATACAAATTTAACCGATTGCTTTGTCCACACATTTTTTTTGCCTGATTTTTATAAAGAAAAAATTAATCATGTGCGCACTGTTCATGAACATTTTTTTACCCGAGGGCGATTGTTGCAAATTGTAGTGCCAAAAAGCATTGTAACAGAATCAGTCATTGTAACAATTCCTGGAGCAAAAAGAACATCAGTGTATATTCCAGAGTTGTACTATCATACTTCTCATGTGCCTGAAATCTTAAAATATAGAAAAAAGTGTTTATTTGAAGCTTATGGGGGATTACATGAGCACCATTTTTGTATGCCTCTTACAGAAGATATATTATTAAACCCAAAAAGTGGCATTAAAATTATAAAATATGATGCTACACCTCTGCCAAGTATCTGTTTTTGGAATAACAATACATTCTATAATTATACCTATCAACAGTATAAGAATGAGTATTATGAATTGGTAGATGAGCTTGTTTCTTTGTTTATAACTCGATCATATATTTTTAAATAATATCATATTCTTTGCATCTACGATGAACTGATGAGCGATTGACTCCCAAAAAAAGAGCAATTTTGTTTTGGCTATTAAATTTATTCCATAACATATTCAATAATTTTGGATCTTTAAGTGCGTGCTTTCCAAGACGAGCCGCTTCAACTAACTTTGGATCAGATACATGATATGCGGGGTCAAATTCATCTTCATGAAGATTATGCTTTTTTGCTTTAATGTGGAGAATATGTTGAACATTGTTTTTTAATTCATGCAAACTTACAGGTAATTGTACTGAAAGTTTATCACGGTCTTTGTCGGACAATGTTAAAATATTTGATGTTTGATTAGATGAAAGTGCTTGTTCTGTAAATCCATCGATCAATTCATTAAGTTCTTTATCTGGTAATGTTAAAAGGGTAGGCATAGAAAGAGATGTTTTTCTCAGTTCATTAAACAAGGCTTGTGAAAAGAATCCTTTTTGTACAAGTGCGTTTAAATTTTGATTGGTAGAACAAATAATTCGCACATCACTTTGCACCCTATGATCACTCTTAAAAATTGAGTAAAAGCCATATTTGATGAACTGTGCTAATATTTCTTGTGACTCTTTATCCAGAAAATGAATATTTTTAATAAAAAGTGTTCCTTTTTTATTAAGTTTTTCAAGCAAAGGTATTTCTGTACTGGATCCGTAAAGAGGGTTCAAGCCAAAAAGTTTAATTGCTGTATCACCATTTGTTACATGCGCTTGAAGTGTTAATGAATGAAGAGTTTCACGTAAACTTATATGATGAAGAAGTTCAATAGTTGGTTCTAAATCATCGTCAGGTAAATCAAGAAGAATCGCTTTTTTACTAAGCGCTATTTTAAGAAGATCAATCTTAAAATTTAAGAAAATTTCACCTTTTCCAGGAATCAATTCATTGATAAGTTTTCCAGATTTTGTTGTTTCAAGATACAATAAATAATCCCAATCAGAAGGATCTTTAATCGCATCAATTTGTGTTTTAATAGTATCGTAAATTTCAGGATAATGAACGGTAATAATAATATTGTTATAATCAACATCTGGAATACTTGTGAGGATAATTTTTCTTCCGGAAGGATTTTTTGTCATAACCGTTTGACTTGTTTTATATACAATTGTTCGGCGAGCAATATCTTTGAGTGTTCTGCTTAAAGCATGGCCTTCTTGTAAATTAGGATTGATGCCGATAAGATTTTTAGATTCTTCATTTGCAAAAACAAAACGTCTATTTTTATAGAACATAATACCAAAACTGTTTTCTGAGTCTTTTAAAAAAGAACGAATACTTTCTTTATATTGATTAATATGTTGATGTTTTAAATAAAGCTCTTCAATAACATCTTTTCGTTGTTTAAGAAGTTCGGTTAAATTTCTATTTTGGAGTAAATAAATAATTTTTGAAAGGTATCGTGTAAAAATTATCATTTCATCACGTTCAACGTCACTGTAAAGTTTTTGTGGGCGAGCATGACGTTCAACAGTAATATAGCCAACAATGGTATTATTTTCATAAATTGGTAAAAAAAGATCTGCTTGAATTTCTTCTAAAAAAGAAAGAATAAATGGTCTTACTGTGTCATCATCATAAAAATGATCATAATCAACTTCATCATAAATAAATACTTGTGAATTTTTTAATCGTTCAACAGCTTGAGAACATGTTTTAATATGTCCATGATTATTACCTTCTAAAAAATTTTCTACTGTTATTTCTATCGGAGTTAAAGTTCGCGTTCTTGTATGATCTAAATGATATTTAGTGGCGGGTATTCTGATGATGAGATTGGTACTTGTAATGGGTATATTAAATGCTTTACTAAAAAAACGTTGTGTTAAATATTTTACTTCACTTTCTGTTGTTGCAGAACCAAGGGACTCTAAAATATAACGAAAATCTTCGGTAAAATTAAAACCACGATTAGCATGTACGTGGCTATGAAAATTTAAAAAACGCATTCCTGTTATTTTTCGCATACAAAAATAAAGTGCGAGGGTTAAGAAAATATTGGAAAAAGCTTCTGCTCCTAAACTATTTGCCAAGAGTACGTTGGTATATACAGAAAAAGGAAACATCTGCATAAGATTTGCAAGAAGATGAGGAAATACAAAAAAAATGGCGATGCTTCTGAGTTGGGCATGTAAAATGCGTGGAGTTTTTTCTTCACGTAAACGGGCCCACACATAAATAAGTGTTAACGGCATTAATATGGTGAGTGCATAAAATGATTCGGCATTGAGTATCGAAAATTCCATACTAGAGCGAGTTAAACTATAAGGAGGATTAAAGATCATGTTAAATTCAAAAACCAAAAGATATAATGGTACCATCGCAAATATAAAACTAAAGACTGAAAAAACTTTTTGGTGTAACGAAATTTTATTGTTTTTATGTATGAAACCTTCAATAAAGAATGCTAAACTTTGATACATAATAATATTACATGCCCATGCTATTCGTATGATAGCCAAGACAATTCGATAATCTATTGTGGTAAAAAATGTAACACGAGACAAAGAAATAATCCACGAAAAATCTTCTATAGTTGAACATAAAAGAGTAATAAAAAGATAAATCCATTGGTAAGGTATTTTTTTAATTTTAGTAAGTTGAGATCCTGCTATTACAAGCAATGTTATTTTAAAAGTAAATGAAAAAGCATGCACAAATAAGCAAAAATTACGTGTTATGTTTATATCATTAAAAAAAGAAAAAAAAGAAAAAATCCCAGACAGCATCATTATCCTGTATGTAACAAAATAAAAAAAATAAAACACCACTATATCTCAATTACACTATCATATCAGGTATATTTGTAAAGTAAGATTCTTCTTGACCTGAAGTATGTTCATCATTATACTTAGCTTCTAAAGTTAAACCATTATAACCATCGATCGGAGTTTTTATGAATAATGTTAAAGGCTTATTGAAAACATTATTGAACAACACAAAATGTGTTACAATATTTTCATTTGCTGTGGTGATTTTGTTTATGCAACCGCCACTAGGTTAGTTAATTGATGAGCTATGGGTGTAGGAAAAATAAAGAATTTTAATGTAGAGTGTTTTATTTCTCATCTGAGAAGCTTAACGTGTTCTTTACCTATACCTGCAGCTCTTTCGATTATTGATTCATTTGGGAGAGATCCCTTTCTTATTTTAATAAGTTGTATTTTAAGTTTAAGGACGAGAGATACAATTTCTTTTCCAGCAAGTATGCGATTATTTTCGCATGCAAGAACACCTCAAGATATTCTTAAAATTCCTTCTTCTCTTTTAGAAAAACTTATTTTTCCTGTAGGTTTTTATAAACAAAAAACGTTGCATATAAAAGAAATTTGCATTGTTTTACTTAAAAAATATAAAGGCCTTGTACCTTCAGATCAAAAAAAATTATTAGGACTTAAAGGTGTTGGGCTTAAAACAGCACATTTAGTTTTGGGTCTTGGTTTTGGAATTCCTGCATTATGTGTTGATACGCATGTTCATAGAATTTCAAATGAACTTGGTTTGGTTGATACTAAAACAGCGGATGAAACAGAAGCTGCGTTACAAAAAGTTATTCCACAAAAATATTGGATTGAGTTTAATACCTTACTTGTTATGTGGGGACAAAATATGTGTCCTGCACATGTTAAAAAGTGTAAGGGGTGTCGATTGCAAAAAATTTGTTTACGGAATAACGAGAGAGAATCTTTTTAAAAAAAATCGGTTAAAAAAAAGTCACCCGGATATAAAATCCAGGGTGACTTTTCAGCGAAGAAAATTTTTTATTTTCTTTTAGCAGATACAGCAGGAGCTTTAGGAGCTACTTTTCTTTTAGGAGCTCTTCTTTTAGCTGCTTTTTTAGGAGCTGCTTTTCTTTTAGGAGCTGCTTTTCTTTTCACAACTCTTTTTTTAGCTGCCGCTCTTTTTTTAGGAGCTGCTTTTCTTTTCACAACTCTTTTTTTAGCTGCTGCTCTTTTTTTAGGAGCTGCTTTTCTTTTCACAACTCTTTTTTTAGCTGCTGCTCTCTTCTTAGGTGCTGCTTTACGCTTTGCAACCTTTCTTTTTACTGCCATCACTCTCTCCTTCACCATTTAAGGTTATTCAATTTCCTTTTAACACATTGAGTATATACTAGTTGTAATCTACTTTTGATATTACAAGTTTAACCTCTATAAAGTCAATAAAAATTTGTAAGTTTTTTCATTTTGACTATAAAAAAATTACAATAATAAGCTAAAGATAAGGTTATACAAATACATAAAAAAAATAAAGAATTTTAGAGCGTAAATTGATTTATTTTTTCAAGTAGAGCTTTTTGTGAAAGACCAAATTCTTGTTTGCCATCTAAGTGTCGAAGCGTAACTGTTTTATTTTCAACTTCTTTGTTACCGATGATAAGCATCCATGGAATTTTTTTCATTTGTGCATCTTTAATTTGCCCTGCAAGTGGATCTGAACCTTCGTATATTTCAACTCGCACACCTTGTTCTTTTAATTGTGTGTAAAGTTCATGTGCATATGATTTTTGCTCATCTGTAATGGTCAGTATTTTTGCTTGAACAGGAGCGAGCCAAAAAGGTAAGTTTCCTTTGTAATGTTCAATAATGATCCCTAAGAATCGTTCAAGAGAACCATAAATTGCTTGATGAATAATTACAGGTCGTTTTAAGGTTCCACCGGGAGCAACATAGGTAAGATCAAAATTTTCTGCTTGAAAAAAATCAAGCTGAATTGTTCCGCATTGCCATTCTCTACCCATTGAGTCTAAAATTTTAAATTCAAGTTTAGGCCCATAAAAAGCTCCTTCACCTTCTTGAATAACATAGTCTGCACCTGCTGCTTTTAATGCATTTTTTAATCCTGCAATTGCATCAGCCCATATTTTATCAGAACCCATTGCATTTTCAGGACGAGTTGAAAGAGCAATTTTTACAGAATCAAAACCAAATTTTTTCATGGTTTCTTGTAAAATTCCAATATTAGTTAAAATTTCTTTTTCAATTTGTTCTTGAGTACAATAAATATGTGTGTCATCAATAGTGAATGCGCGAACTCTAAAAAGTCCATGAAGAACTCCTGATAGTTCGTGACGGTGTACTTTTCCAAATTCATATAAACGAAGAGGAAGTTCGCGATACGAACGTGGATGATCTTTATAAATTAAAATTGTTCCCGGGCAATTCATTGGTTTTATAGCATAACTTTTTTCATCAACTTCAGAAAAATACATGTTATCTTTATAAAATTCATAGTGTCCTGAACATTTCCATAATTCATCAGAAAGCATAAGTGGCGTTTCTACTTCTTTATAATTGGCTTGTTCAAGTCGTTTGCGCATAGATGCAACAAGGCTATTTAAAATTTGTTTTCCTTTAGGATGAAAAAAGGGAAATCCAACACCTTCATCTTTAAAAGAAAAAAGATCGAGTTCTTTTCCAAGACGACGATGATCATATTTTAATGCTTCTTCAATTTTTTTTTCATGAAGACGCATATCTTTTTGCGTATAAAATGCTGTTCCTGTAATTCTTTGAAGTGCAACTCCATTTCTGTCTGCACGCCAATATGAACCAGAAATGCTCGTTAATTTAAAAAATTTAATATCACCAGTTGAATCAACATGGCCACCTCTACATAAATCAAAAAAAGCACCTTGAGTTGCAAGACCAACAGTATCACCTTCTAAATTATTAATCATTTCTAGTTTAAATTGATTATCTTTATACAAAGAGCATGCTTCTTTTTTTGAAATTTGTGTATGTTCAAGGGGAAGATTACGTTCAGAAATTTCGTGCATCCGTTTTTCTATTTCTGGAAGATCGGATTCTTTAAAATTTGTTTCAGGTAACATGTCATAAAAGAATCCCGTTTCCGTAGCAGGTCCAAGAGTAAATTTAGTATTTGGGTATAATTCTGAAACTGCATGTGCAAGTAAGTGTGCTGCTGAATGTCTAAGTACCGAAAGATCTTGACCTTTCTTCATGGCATATTCCTTCTCTGGAAACGAGGTTAGAATTTAATAACTAATTAGGGTGACAGTGTAACAAATGAAACAAAAAAGGGAAAATTATTTTCTCAGTCATTTCTTTTTTTTGTAAAGTAATTATTTCTTTATTTAAAAAAGTGAAATAAAAAAACAAGACATTGTACATAATTTTTTCAAATAACTCTGAACTTGATTAAAATGGTATGAAAATTTCATATTTTATTGCAGCTTATTTAAGCTTAGTGATACACTCGCACTCAGTGATTATATTTTAACATTATAACCAGGCGAGCGGGGCCACATGTCAGAAAAAGAATTGCAACACCAAAAAATGTATGTACTTGATACAAATGTTTTGTTGCACGATCCTCGGGCAATTTTTAATTTTAACGGTGCCCATGTAGGGGTACCTCTTTTAGTTTTAGAAGAACTTGAAAAATTTAAAAAGGAAACATCAGAAAGAGGAAGAAATGCTCGTGAATTTGTTCGTCAATTGGATAAATTAAGAACAGAAGGGTCACTGACTGAAGGAGTTGATCTTGAAAGCGGAGGGAAATTAAAGATTTTATTTACTGATAATTCGTTACCCATGAGTTCTTCATTAAATATTGATCTTGCAGATAATGAAATTATATTTACGGCACTGGCTGTAAAACTTTCAGGAACACCTGTAACGTTTATTACTAAAGATTTAAATGCTCGAGTAAAAGCTGACGTTTTGGGTATACATTCTGAAGATTATTTAAAAGGCCATGTTCCTAAAGATGAATTTTTTAAAGGGTGGGTTCGATTACTTGTTCCTCCATTGCAATTAAAAAAATAAATACCTGACGATTTACTTGAACTTCAGAAAGAATATCCATTTATGTTAAACGAATATATTCTTGTTGAATCTCATCATAATCCTCATAATAATAAACTTTTTCGTTATGTGGGTGGAAATAAGCCGTTTCGTCCTGTTACGCACCCATCGCTGAGATGGAATTTGGGAGCACGTAATCCTCAACAACTTATGGCGCTTGATGCATTGTTTGATCCATCAATTGAGTTTGTTACGCTTCTTGGGCCAGCCGGAACAGGAAAAACATTTTTAGCGCTTCTTGCAGGGTTACATCAAGTAATTATGGATGATGGTTTTCAAAAAATGATGGTGTCTCGTCCTGTTGTGCCTCTTGGGCCTGATATTGGATATTTGCCGGGAGATTTGCAAGAAAAAATGCATTCATGGATGCAACCAATTTATGATAATCTTGATGTTATTTTACACGCATCAACACCTCAAGAATCACATCACAAAAAACATACAATGTCTGAAGAAGTGTATCATGATGAAGAAGGAAAACGAAAAGGGAAAAAGCATCATGGTCATAAAAAAGAAAAACAGCATAACTTTTCATTTAATTCTGTTGAAGATTTGGTAAGTCAGGATCGTTTGGCATTAGAAGCTATTACCTATATGCGTGGTCGTTCTATTCCGTATCAATTTATTTTGATTGATGAGGTGCAAAATTTAAGCCCCCATGAAGCAAAAACAATTGTAAGCCGTGTAGGGCAAGGGAGTAAAATTGTGTTATGTGGGGATCCTTATCAAATTGATTCTCCTTACATGGATTTTAGTAGTAATGGTCTTGTTGTTGCCAGTGATAAATTTAAAGGACAAGATCTGTTTGCAACTGTTTATCTTGAATGTAGTGAACGTAGCAGATTAAGTGAACTCGCAAGTAAATTATTATAAGTATTTAAATAACAAAAAAAGAACCTTTAGTATGTCTGTAAGTGACATGCCAAAGGTTCTTTTTTTTAATGTTTTATTAAGAAAGTTTTAAGAATATAGAGTCGGAGATGAATACCCTGCATTGGTAAGTAAAGTAGAAGCTGTATCTGAAACTTCACTGCTCGTATAGTCATAGCTAGCTGCAATAAAAGAATTTATATCAACAATAAGTGCATCTATAAGCGTGTCAATATTAAGAAGAGGGTAAAAATCTGCAAGAGCAGTTTTATCTGATGAAGCGTTTGCTTTATAAGAAGTTAAATAGGTTACATACAAAGCTACGACAGTTGCATCACTTGAAGACCAGGTACTCGTATTTATGTTACTAATACCATTATATATAGGATTGTCAGTTTTGCTGACAGTTGCTATGAATACTGTATCAGCTGCTCCCCATGCATCTACCGGAAGCCCTGATGCATTAACACGAACTTCAGTTGTGGTAAAGTAAATATTATTACTTGTCAGAGCTGCTATAGAAGTGGTTGTTGCTGCACTTGTGCCAATCGATGTACAATCTGCTATTACATTTGATAACAATGAAGTGGCAGAAATAGTTGTTGCTGGATAAATGGTTAGTAATTGAGAGATAGGGGCAATACCTGCTTGTTGCCATAGGGTTGCAAGAACGGCAGCATGAGCATCTTGTAAAGTATTATTGTTTATGGCTTGGGTTATAGATAAAAGTGGATTGTGAGATATTGATTGTGAGCCATTAATGCTTTGTTGAACAAAAATAAGGAGAAGAGGAAGATATAGTTTAATTTTCATAATTTTCCCTTTTTAAAAATTTTTAATAATTGATAATGAAAGTGTATGACTTTGCAGCGTACCTTTTGGTTTGCTGTATTCAAAATCATTATTATAGGTTGCATATGTTGTTTGGAAAACTGTTGCAGCACCTGTATCTGGTTGGTCCATAAAAAGCGTGTTTTGGTATTTTACATGGCCACGAGCGTAGCGGTATCCAAAAATAACATCATATTTTTTTGCTGTGTAGGTAAAATCAGAACCAAGTGTAAAGAATACATGGAATTTTTTAGGTTTTAGATTATATCCTGTATAAGACCCATCTGTTTGATGCCATTTTAATTTTTTTACGGGTTTAAAACTAACTGGCATTCCCGCAACAAGCGCAAATGTTGTTTTTCTATTTTTGTAACATTCGTATTGTAAATAAGGAGTAATGCTAAAATTTTGTACATCTTGTTTTAATACTGCAAAAGCAACGCTAGCACCATTAGTAGCTAAATTAGACATGTTTGTTTGTGTAGCTTCTTTACGATGTGCATATTTAAATTCAACACCTAAAGAAAGAGGTTTTACATTATGTTTTTTGAATGATGATTTAGTATCCCATGTCCATCCCAGAGAAAGTGCAATATGCGGAACAACTTTTTGTTTTAAAGAAGTTTGAGCGCTGTTAGCAAAGGGGGTTACGTCC
Organism: Candidatus Babeliales bacterium; assembly: GCA_021735725.1. GTDB lineage: Bacteria > Babelota > Babeliae > Babelales > CAIQNR01 > JAIPGS01. The sequence goes on along the minus strand of JAIPGS010000001.1, from coordinate 891 downwards.
GAAAGAGAATAAAATCCAATCCCAGATCCAACAGAGTAGAACTTATTTTTAAATTCAAAATCAAATACTTTGATATCTTCTTTTTGTAAGTCTCTCCTTGGTGGTTTAGGGGCAGTGGTTTTGTGTTTTGCGATTGCGCATGGCATTGCACTGAGCAACAAGAATAATGAAAGAAATTGTTTCATCTTCAAAGTCCTTTTTTTTAGGTGAGTGTAATTTTATCGTTATGATCTTAACTAACTTTATTTTATTGGTCAATTTTTAGTGGCTGAATAATGAGCATAATTTTTTTTATTTTTGAAAAGTGTCTGCTATAAGTATTTTTACTATTTTTTGTAATTATTTAATAAAAACATTAAGTATGTTTAATGATGAAATATGGAATATTTTTTTGTTTTAATGGAATAGAATTATGTGGATCAAGAAAATAATTGTAGACGTATCATTTTTCTTTTATATAATCGCCAGTTTTACATTTTAGATGGATTTAGCTTACTTTAACTTGTTCTGTCAATTTTTTAATACTCTCATAACTGCGACGAGTTATTTCATTTTTTGAAAGGCTTATTTTTAACGGTCGATTTAATGTTTTTTGTAATTGTTTAGTGTGTGCATTACTTATTATGCGTTCGGTATTAATTTCTTTTGCAAGTGATATATCTGTAATGTGGGTTGATCCATCTTTTAAAACAATTATCATATCACTTTCTTTTTGGACACTATTAATATGGGCAATCAGATGAGTGTGGTGAGGATATGTTAGCTTCATGCTCTTGCATAAGGAAATGATTCTTTTTCCTACTACTGGAGACATTATATCAACAGGAAGTGGATGATCATTATTAATTAAAAGAAGAGTGTTTTTTTGATTGTCATGTTCTTGTGGTGCAT
>JAIPGS010000039.1 GCA_021735725.1 Candidatus Babeliales bacterium | reverse complement strand
CATGCTTTAGAATCTACATCTACTGAAACACATTTAATATCCAAAGTATTAACTGATACCTGTACTGATGAGCTAGAAACTCAAGATTGGATTTATGATTCTTATTATAAAGTATATGAAGGAAACTGCTCATTACTTACAAAAGAAAATGACACTATGATATTCCAATCTCTTTATTATGAAGAAAAAACTCCTGATACATTTGTCTGTTCAAGAGAAGCATTCATTAAACTTATTGATCAATGGAATAGTGCAAGAAAAGAAAATAAAGAGTTTATCATTATTGAATTAAATGAGAAAGACAATATCAATCTTTATGCTTCAGATACAGTTCCTGCTGATTACCCTTTTGAATTGCCACCGATTTTAGAGTCTCGATGAATAGTAGCCTTTCTAAAAAAAGCCTGGATCCTCGTGTGAAGAGTAATATTTTTTAGTAAGTATTTTCTTGTTCATCGATAGTTACATATACTTCTGTAACTTTATGTCCACATTCAGAACATTCTCCATTATTATATCGACGGGCAGTGCAAGAACAGTTGCAATCGCCTTGTTTAGGAGCATGACCTTGTACTGTTCCAGATTCTGCATTTTTAGTTTCTGTATAGATGCAATAATCACATGATTGAAGAGATGAGAAAGAAAATAATAATAATGTATATACTTTATTCATAATCATCATCTTCATAATCGTCATTGTAATCATCGTCATCGTCACAATCAAAAGTATCTTCTGTTAAGTTTTCATTTTGATCAAGATTGGAAACCTCCATTTCCCCTATCACGTCATGATTTGTCTGTTGATTGAGCTGTAAAAGCCCCCAACTTGTTGGACATGTATATAAAGCTGATTGCCACACGAACAAGAGAATGAATAAATGAGTGAAAAATGTAACTCTTTTCATATGTCCCTCTTTTGAATGGTTAATATTTGAATATTCCCTACAATACTCATTATAGAAGAAGGACATTTCTAATAGCAATAAAATTTTACACTTTGTCAAAAAAGCGCCTAAAACGTTGATAAATCAATTATTTTTTTGTAAAAACTTAAACTGTATGTTGAATATTTTTTGATTGATTAAAAAGAAATGATTCTGATGTTCCTAAATCATCAATAAAACGTTGAATGTGGGGTCCATACTGTGGGTCTTGTAATGCTGAACCAATGACTGCTTTAATCCAGCCAATGGGAGTCCCAATATCATAACGTATTCCCTGTACTTTATATGCAAATACTTTTTCATTATTTTGTATCATATTGTTGATAGCATCAGATAATTGTAGCTCTTCTCCAACACTATATGTTGTCATTTGGTCAAGAGCATTAAAAATTTTATGAGATAACACATAGCGCCCAATTACTGCTAAATTAGAAGGAGCATCTTTTTGATCAGGTTTTTCAATGATGCTAGAAATTTGAAGTAAATGAGGGGTAATTTGTTTTTTAATGGTTACAACCCCGTACGATGAAAGACAATCAGCTGGAACTTCTTGAACAGCAATAATACTTGCTTTTTCTTGCCGAGCAATACGAATGAGTTGAGCAAGAGCGGGTTGTTTTGAAAAAATAATATCATCGGGTAACATAACACCGCAATATTCTTTTCCAATCGAGTGCCGAGCAAGCCATAAAGCATGGCCAAGGCCCATCATTTCATGTTGACGCACAGATGTAAAATCAATAGAACGGATAATTTTTTCAATATCATTCAACAGATTTTTTTCTCCTAAATCTTTTAAGATATGTGAAAGTTCTGGAGAAGTATCAAAATAATCTTCAATAGAATGTTTTGAACGATTTGTAACAAGTGAAAGATGTTTAATTCCAGATTCAAATGCTTCTTGAACAATGTAATGTATTGCAGGTTTGTTTAAGAGAGGAAGCATTTCTTTGGGGACACTTTTTGAATAAGGTAAAAAACGAGTTCCTAATCCTGCTGCAGGAATAATAACTTTATTGATGTCCATAACTGACTGCTCCCTTAATTATTTTTTTAAATTAAAATTGCTTCAAAAACTCCACGTGTGCAGTGTGTAAAAGTCTAATATCACTAATGCCATATTTAATCATTATAAGTCGTGTTAGGCCAAATCCAAAAGCAAACCCGGTATATATTTTTGTATCAATGCCACCAGATGTAAGTACATGCGGATGAATAAGACCTGCTCCAACCATTTCAATCCATTTTGTTTTTTTGCAGGTAGAACATCCATCTTTACAGAAAGGGCATGACATATCTATTTCTATTCCTGGTTCTACAAAAGGAAAATATCCTGGTCGAGCGCGAACTTTTAATTCTTTTTTAAAGAAGGTTTCAAGAAAATGTTTCATTGTTGCAATCATATGCGATAAAGAAATATCTTTATCAATCACCATTCCTTCAAATTGGTGAAATTGAAAATCATGTGATGCATCTGTTGCTTCATGCCGATACACTCTGCCCGGAACAATAACTTTTAAGGGAGGTGTTTGTTGTTGCATTGTTCGTATTTGAACAGGAGAAGTATGTGTTCTTAAGAGTGTGTTAGGCAATGTTGTCCAAAAGGTGTCCTGCATGTCACGGGCTGGATGATCACCAGGTATGTTGAGTGCTTCAAAATTGTAAAATTCAGTTTCCACTTCTGGGCCATCTTCTACACTATATCCCATAGAGGAAAAAATAGAGATTATGTCTTGTGTTGCTTGTGTGTATAAATGAAGACTTCCTTCAGGCTGATTCGGCTTATAAGCTGTTACATCAAAGTCTTTAAAAGATGCTTCTTGCTCTTCCAAAGATTTATCAAAAAGATCTTCTTTTTTTTCATTAAAAAGTTTCTCAGTAACCATTTTTAGTTCATTTATAAGCGGCCCAAGTTCACGTTTATCTTCTAAAGAAAGTTGTGCAAGGTGGGGCATCAAGTTCGCAATTGTTCCTTTTCTGCCCAAATAAGTAACACGTATTGATTCAAGTTCATCAAGGGAATAAACAGACTCAAGAGCTTTTTTGAAAGATTCTTGAATAGTTTGAATTTCAGTTTTTAAGGTCTTCATAATTCTGATCTGTACCGCTTTAAGATGGTTGACATAATTCAATATCAGCCTAACAAAGATTAAAAAAGATGGCAATTGTTACCTTATTTTATACTAAATATGTTGACAAAAAATTTGATGTCAGTAATCTATCACTACGTCTTTCTTAGTTTGCCGGGGTAGCTCAGTGGTAGAGCATGTGCCTGAAGAGCACAGTGTCGATGGTTCGATTCCGTCTCCCGGCACCAATTCATTCAAATCAAGCTTATTTTTTTTTGTAATTATTTGTGTTTAAGTTATAGTAATACAATTAATTTAATTGGTATTTTAATATGGATTTTTATGAAAAAATTATTTTCTTTTTTGTTTATTATGTTTTTTTCTTGTGTTTCAATAGAATCTCGGTTTCCTTATAAAGTTTGTTTTGGAATTTCTACATTGAAAAATATACGAGGTTTAAATGCAAAATCTTGTTATCCAAATCAAGATAGGGCTTTGGTTAAAGGAAAAGATGGAAAATGTTTTTTTGGAGTATTTGATGGGCATGGAAAAGATGGAGCAGATATTTCAGAATATGTTTCAGAAAATTTTTTTCAAAGTCTTCTAGAAACTCGTCGTTTGTCTCTTGCTGCCGAGACAATGCAAAAAAATTTAGATAAAGATGGAAAAGCTCAATTGAGTGGTACAACAGCAATTGTGGGATTACTTGATGAGAGACTTTTAACTATTGGCAATATAGGTGATTCTCGATTGTTATACGTAAGAGATAATAAAATTTTATTTACAACAAAAGATCATAAACTATCTGATGAAAAAGAAATTGAACGTATTTATGATAATGGCGGATGGATTGAAGGTCATTATGTAATGACAGAATTTAGTCGTGGTCTTGCAATGACCCGTAGTTTGGGTGATGTTTTAGCGCATACAAATAATATTGTTAGCGCGGATCCAACTCTTTATCAAGTGCATGTTCAGCCGGGAGATAAAATGGTTATTGCTTCTGATGGATTATGGGATGTACTTACAAATAAAGATGTTCTTTATATAATAAATGAATTTTCTGGTGTTACTAGTTTAAAAACGGTAGCAGAGCATCTTGTTAAATATGCTCGTATTTTGAATAGTAAAGATGATATAACTGTCATTTGTACATTAGTGGAATAATTTTTTTAGGTTCCTTTCATATAACTCTTCAATTCTTTTGTTTAATGTATTATGGTGTAGAAGACCAAAAAAAAGTAATAAGTAGTAAGAAAATAAAGGAAAACTATGGAGCAAGGATCATCAGAAGTAGCCAATGTTGCATGGTTCAAATTAGCTGAATGTGTCGGAAGAGGAGAAAAAGAACGTGCACTTGGTTTGTACCGTCTCTTAATACATTCGCTTGATGATCCAGCGTTTATTAAAAAATTAGAAGCAGAATTATTGAGTCCCTTTAATATTCAAGAAGCAGAAATTTTATATATCGAAGCAGCTGATTTGTATAAAAAAGCAGGACAACCAGGTGAATCAGCTTTAATCTATGAGCATCTTGTACGATTAAGCCCCAAAAATAGTTTCTACGTTGAAAAATTGATCCATTATGGTATTGACCTTGGGTGGGAAGAAAAAACGTTCTTATATCGCAAAAAACTCTGTTTTCTTTTTCTTGAAAAAGGCAAAATAGAAAAAGGGTTAAAACTTTATACATTATTAGAAGAATTTTTAAAAGATGCAGATAAATTTGATTTTTATCAGGCATTCACACTTGCTGCATTAACTCATAAATATACCGAACAAAAATATATTACACTGTATCTAGAAAAGTCGATTGATAGTTTTTTGCGAATGGGTGATGAAAAAGAGTTGCAACACTTTATTTCAAAGCTTAAAGCATTAAATGTTGTATGGCATAAAGATGCTATTGAGTATTTAAAAAAATAATTATGCTTCGAGTGTAATGGTAATTGTATGTTTTTCAATTTGCTCAATCAAATGCTCATCAAGAGTAACTTTTTTTGGAGTTTTAAGTTTTAATGTTTTCCCATTTTCAAAAAACGAAATATGCAAAGACGCTTTGCCTTTAGGTAATAACATTTCTATTTCTTTTAAATTAGGTAACGCTGTTGCTGGAGGGATATGAAGGGTGACATTTGTCAGTTCTTTCCATTCTTGAAAAAACAATTCTAAAGGTACCATTTCATTGGCTAAAATTTTGCATTTATTGGCGCTGCTCATATCAACAGTTCCTTTAATAATAAATATATCAAAATCATGTAACCATGTTTCTACTTTTTTAAAGATTGAAGGAAATATCACGATTTCAGCTTGTGAATTATAATCTTCAACATGTACAAATGCCATCTTATCACCTTTTTTGGTATTGATGGTTCGTTTGCTTTTAACAAGCCCGCACCCAGAAATAATAACATCTCTCATGCTATTTATTTTTTTTGCATTTTCAAAAGATTCACTAAATGATTGAAATGAAAAACGTTTAAGCTGTTTTTTATAACTATCAAGTGGATGGGCACTTAAATAAAATCCAACAACTTCTTTTTCTTTTTCTAATTTTACTTTATCGCTCCACGGTGCAAGAGGTTGGAAAATAAATTTTTCAATGCCATTGATACTTTTTTGTGGAGCAGTAAAAAGCCCCATTTGGCCTGTTTCTTTTGCTCGTTTTTTTTCGATAGCTGTTTCTAAAATAGCAGAAAGTTCTTCTGTTTTTTGAGCTCTATTGCCAGCAAATTTATCAAAAGCGCCGGCCCAAATTAAATGTTCAAGAACTCGTTTATTTACTGTTCGTAGATCAACTTCCATACAAAATTCTAAAATATCTTCAAATGGTTTTTTTGCACGCTTTTCAATGATTTTTTCTAAAGCAGTAAGCCCAACATTTTTAATTCCCTGAAGTCCAAATAAAAGTTTGCCATTAACAACACTGAATTCAATTTCTGAAGTATTAATATCTGGTGGTAAAATATCAAGATCCATTGATTTTGCTTCTTCAAGATAAAAAGCCATTTTTTCAGCATTAGTAGATTCAAGTGAAATAAGTGCAGCCATAAATTCAGCAGGGTATTGAGCTTTTAGATAAGCTGTTTGATACGTAAGAAGAGCATATGCTGCCGCATGTGATTTGTTAAAACCATAACCAGCAAAATAGGCCATTAAGTCAAATAATTCGGTTGATTTTTTAGCATCAACTTGTAGCAAAGTTGCTTTTTCAACAAAAATCTTTTGTTGTTCAACCATTACTTCAACTTTTTTCTTCCCCATTGCGCGACGAAGAATATCAGCTTCACCAAGTGAATAGCCGGCAACAGCTGAAGCAATTTTCATTACCTGTTCTTGATAAACAATAACTCCATACGTTTCTTCTAAAATACTTTCAAGTTGAGGAAGTACGTAAGTAACTTTTTGACGTCCGTGTCTTCGTTCAATAAAATCATCTATCATTCCAGACCCAAGAGGTCCAGGCCGATATAACGCATTGAGCGCAATAATATCTTCAAATTTATCTGGTTGTAATTTCATAATTACTTCTTTTAATCCGCTTGATTCAAATTGGAAGATACCCGATGTTTTTCCTGCGCAAAAGAGTTGAAATGTTTTTTGATCATCAAGTGCAATAAGGTCTAAATCGATGGTTACATTATGATTTTTTTGAATCATTTTGCACGCACGGTCCATAAGTGTTAATGTCTTAAGCCCCAAAAAATCCATTTTTAAAAAGCCAATACTTTCAAGTTCAGTCATTGCATATTGAGTAACAATATCTGTTGTTTTTGATGGAATATAAATAGGAAGTACCGTGTCAATTGGTTCAGGTGAAATTACTACACCAGCTGCATGTTTTGAGGCATGACGTGTTAATCCTTCAAGGCGTTCTGCAATAGAAAAAAGGTGCGCAACTTGCGGATTATTATCGATCATTTCTTGTAAACGTGGTTCTTGTTCTTTTGCTTCTTTAAGGGTGATATTGAGTTGATTAGGAATCAAACTGGTCAATGCATTTGCATCTTCAAAAGGAATGCTTAAAACGCGTGCAACATCTTTTAAAACACCTTTTGCCATCATAGTTCCAAACGTGATAATTTGGCACACATTTTCATGTCCATATTTATCACGAACATAATCGATTACTTTTTCTCGGCCTTCAATACAAAAATCGATATCGATATCAGGCATAGATACTCGTTCTGGATTTAAAAAGCGTTCAAACAGAAGGTTGTATTTAAGGGGGTCAATATTGGTAATTTCGAGCGCCCATGCAACAAGTGCTCCTGCCGCAGAACCTCGACCAGGGCCAACCGGAATTTTTTGACGCTTTGCCCACTGAATAAAATCTCCTACAACCAAGAAATAACCGATATATCCCATTTTTATAATTAGGTCCATTTCAAGATTTAAACGATCTTGGTATTCAGTTATTTTTTCTGTATCTATTAATTTTTTATCGGCTAATTTTTGCAATCCTTTTTGACATTCTTTTCTAAAAAAAGATTCTTCTGTTTCTCCTTCAGGAATAGCAAAAGTTGGAAAATGAAGCGTATCCATTTCAAATTCAAAGTTACAGCGGTCAGCAATTTTTCCAGTATTCCAGACGGCTTCAGGATGTTCTTTAAATGACTCTAACATTTGTTCTGTTGTTCTTAAATGAACACGGCAATTTCCAAAAGTATATCTTTTGGGGTCAGTTATTTTTCCATGAGTTTGAACAGAAAGCATCACTTCGTGTGCTTCTCTGTCTTCTGCATTTACATAATGGCAATCAGCAGTTGCAACAAGATTTAAATCTCGGTCTTTTGCAAGTTGGAAAAGTTTTTGATTAATAATTTTTTGTTCTTCTTGATCTTCTGGTTGTACTTCTAAATAAAAACGATCTTTTCCAAAAATACGTAAAAACCAATCAACAAGTTTATGAACTTTTTCATCTTCACCATTTTTAAAAAGCTGAGGGATGTGCCCTCCCAAACAACCACTTAAAACGATAAGACCATCTGAATATTGTTTTAATGCTCGGTAATCAATACGTGGTTTAAAATAAAAACCTTCACGAAAAGAATATGAGATTAATTTACATAAATTTTTATATCCAACTTCATTTTGAACCAGTAAGATGATGTGGTAATATTTATTTTCAACATTTTTAATTTTTACATCTTCGG
>JAIPGS010000038.1 GCA_021735725.1 Candidatus Babeliales bacterium | reverse complement strand
ATTATGAAAAAAATCATAGCTATTATATCATTATTCTTTTTTCAATCAGTTCAAGGGATGGATTTTATTAAAGCAGCACTATCAAAGCTTTATACACAACCAAAGGCACAAGCTTGTCATATTCCCAAAGAATGTGAGCATCTTATTTCTTTTAAACAAAAGATTGAAAAAATAACCAAAGAAAATATAACCGAAGAAGACATACAAACGATTGCAGAAAATTTTCCACGTTGTTCAAATATTGCAAAAATAAAAATAAATTCCGGCGAAAAAAATGGATTAAGAGCCACAACAGTTCTTACTTTTGGAAACACCATAAGCCATACAAGAACAACAGGAGTTCTTGTTTTCAATAAAGCAGAAATAAAAGAGCAGAAAGTTGCTCTTTATATTAATCTAATTTCTATAAAAAAAGAATGCCAAAAACAAGGGATCGGAACAAAACTTTTAAATTTTTTAGAAACTGATCCTCATCTATCATACATCTGCCTACACTCTACCTTTGAAGCTATGCCATTTTATAAAAAAAATGGATTTACCCTCATTAATAATAATGGATTTCTTAAAAAGAATATTAAAAATAATTAAATTTTTATCTTAACTTTTTTTATTGCTTTCACTATTCAAGCTTTTAGATCGCCTTCTTTCATACAACGTTGAGGAACTAATTCTTTCTAAACTAAAATTTTTATCTAAAGTTCCATTAACAATAGGAGTTATTTTCCCACTTTGATCTTTTTTAAATAAAGCAGGCTGATTATTCATTGGTTCCATACTTTCTCCAAAACAATCATCGGGAACTATTTCCCCGCGATTAAAGAGATCTACTGCCCCTATAAAAGCATTATGAGCAACTTCTTCACCAACTCCTTTTTTTATCCCAGAACTCTCTGTGCAACATAATGTAGACTGTGAAAATAAAAATAGTATGCCAACTATCCATACATTTTTCATAAAAACCCCTTTCTCTTTTATGAAACTATATTTCTTATTAATGCATGCCGAATTAAAACAATGCAATAAAAATCTATTTTTTTTTGTAGACTGTAGTACACTTTTCATATGTTTATTTCTGTAAAAACTCTCACTGGATTTCCGAAGCCTCTTTTATATAAAGTTCCTGAAAAATGGGACAAGGCTCCTTTTGAAGGGGCACTTGTAACTGTTCCGCTTAGAAATACCATTGTGCCTGCAATAGTACTTGAAGTGCAACTTACAAAACTAAATATAGATTTTGAAATTAGAGAAGCTGTGGAATTAAAATCATTTCCAGATGATGCTTATTATTTCCCCTTTATTAAAAAACTTGCTGCCTATCACCATGTTGACGTTGTTCAGTTTATCACACGAATTAAACAATTCACACATCAAAAAGAAAAAATTATTTGTGATCTGCAACAACAAGATGCAAGTGATCATCAAATAATTATGCTTACGAATGAACAACAATCCGCTGTTGATTATATAAATCAATATATTAAAAATCCTGCATACAAGCCCACAGTGCTTCATGGAGTTACTGGGTCAGGAAAAACAGAAGTTTATAAAAAAATTATTCAAGAATGTATTGAACAAAAAAAATCAGTGCTTTTATTATTGCCAGAAGTAACTCTTGCAACTAATTTTGAAACCATTTTACGAGCACAACTGCCACAAACAGTTCCTATTTTAAGTTTTCATTCTGCCACAAGTGGCCCTCACAAAAAGGAACTGTGGCGTAATTTAATGCAAAAAAAAGCACAACTTATTATTGGAGTACATCTTCCTGTATTACTTCCTCTTCCAAACTTGGGAGCAATTATTATTGATGAAGAACATGAAGTAGGATACCAAGAAAAAAAACATCCTAAAGTAAATTCAAAAGAAGCTGCTTTATTGCGCGCACAAATTCATGGCATTCCCATTGTTTTAGGATCTGCAACGCCTTCAATTTCTACACTTCATAATGTAAAAACAAGAGACTGGAAGCTATTTCAACTCAAAAAAAGATTTGCCGGAGCCTTTCCAAAATTAAAAATTGTTCATTTAAACAATAAGCAACAACGGAAAAATTTTTGGATTTCTGATCCACTTCTTGCTGCCCTCAAAGATCAAATTAAAAAGAAACAACAAACGTTATTATTTTTAAATAGAAGAGGCGTAAGTTTTTTTGTGCAATGCAAAGGATGCTCTCATGTATTTTGTTGCACTTCATGCTCAGTAAGCTTAACATTACACGCAGACCAATCGCTTCGCTGCCATTACTGCAATTATCAAATAAGTCATCCTGAACGATGCCCTGTTTGCAAAGATCGTGAATTTTTAAATAAAGGAATTGGAACACAACAAATTGTAACAATACTCAAAACTTTATTACCTGAACTTAGAGTTGGGCGAGCAGATCTTGATGTAACAGTTAACAGAAAAACATGGTCCAATACTATTCGTGCATTTGAAAATCAGAAACTTGATGTTCTTGTTGGAACACAAACAATTACTAAAGGCTATCATTTTCCCAATGTAACATTAGTTGGTATTATTTGGGCAGATATTAATTTAAATATTCCCTTTTATAATGCTCAAGAAACAACACTGCAACAACTTATTCAAGTTGCTGGGCGAGCAGGACGTCAACATCCAGAAAGTAATGTTATTTTACAAACAATGTCCCCTCACACTCTTTTTAACTATCTTTCTGAATCTGATTATTTAAAATTTTATCATAAAGAAAAAGAACAACGAGAACTTGTTGGGTATCCACCTTTTAAGCGATTCGCAGAGCTTGAAATTAAACATACAAAAGAAATTACTGTAGAAGATGAAGCCAATAAAATTGCTTCCCTCCTCATTGATTGCGAAGGGCTGACAGTGCTGGGACCAGTTGCGCCCCCTGTTTCAAAAATTAAAAAAATATTTATCCAAAAAATTTATTTAAAAGCTGATTCATTTGCCCCCATTCAAGAAGCACTTAAAATTATTGATACTCAAAAGATTAAAAGTAAAATATATTTTACTCCCAACCCCTTACATTAATAATTTACTTAAAAACTAGTTCACGATAATGCTTTAATTCATCAATTGATTCTAAAATATCATCAAGTGCTCTATGAGAATTACGCTTTTTAAAGGTGCGTGTTTTGTCTGGGTACCATGCTTTAATTAATTCTTTAATAGTACTCACATCAATGGTTCTATAATGCATAAAATCATATAACCGAGACATATAATTCATAATAAAAACACGGTCCATCCACACAGAATTTCCAGCAAGAGGAGATTTTTTTGGATTACAATACTGACGCAAAAAAGAAAGCGTTTGCTGCTCTGCTTCTTCCAAAGATGTATCTGACGCCCTTACTTTATCCCACAAACCTGATTTTTTATGTGTTTTAGTACACCAATCATCCATCCCCTGAAGCACTCTTTCTGGGTGTGAAATAATAATTTCTGGGCCTTGTGCAATAATATTTAATTGTCCATCGGTTACAACAGAAACAATTTCCAAAATAACATCTTTTTTTGGATTCAACCCCGTCATTTCAAGGTCTATCCAAATATACGTTTGTTCTGTATCTTTATTTTCTTGAACAGTACAATTAGATTCATTCATTATTTAGCACTTTCATTTTCTTCAAATTCTTCTCCGTCTTCAGATTCTTCTCCATCTTCAGATTCTTCTCCATCTTCAGATTCTTCTCCATCTTCAAGTTCAAATTCAAAAATTGTCTTTGATAATTTTTTTTGTCTTAAAGGTGAAGGAGAAGGCAACAAAGGGGAAGCTAATGCTTTAAAGTCAGGAGAAGGCGTTATTCGAGATAAAAACTTTTTTTGTTGTTGCAATAAAAGAGCCGCCTGTTCTTCCTTTTTTATGCGATTTTTATTTTGATCAACAGTTTCGCCAAACCCTCTTGTTTCTTTAAAGCTCCCACTTAAAGACGATACCGATCTCGGATTACAACTTGCATCGTCAAACGAAACTGATCGTATTCGCCCGCCTACAACATCTCCCCCTAAAGCCTTCTGTAAAGAAGATTCCCCGTTTTTTATAGACACATTCATAGATGCATCTTCTCTTTCTTGAGAAAACAGATTTGGAACAACACATAACAATAATGTTACAATGCTTATATATTTTTTCATCTTTTACCTTTCGTAGTATTAAAGAGAACAGTAAGTGTATCAAAAAACCCTTTACTTATAAAGTTTCTTGCGTGTTCAAAGCTGTTTAAGTACACTAACAAAATGATAAGGAGCATTATATGAAAAAAATAAACGTTGGTGTTTTGATGGGCGGGATGTCTATCGAAAAAGAAGTATCATTTAATTCCGGAAGAACAGTTTGTGATCATTTGGATACACAACTTTATAATGTTATTCCTCTTTTTCAGACAATAGACAATCAACTTTTTATTTTACCGTGGCGTTTTTTATATCGTGGAAAAATTACAGATTTTTTACATCGGCTCAAAGATGAAGCCGAAAAAATAACCTGGGACTATCTTAAAAAAAACATTGATTTTATGTATATCGCAACACATGGAAGATATGCTGAAGATGGCACATTACAAGGTTTTTTAGAAGTTTTAAAAATCCCTTATCTTGGTGCAAAAGTTTTGGGAAGTGCTTTTGGAATGGACAAAATTCAACAAAAAAAAGTACTGGCCTTGAATAATATTCCTGTTGCTCCGGGGATACATGTGACTCCACAAGAATATATCTATTACAAAAAAGACATTTCGCCGCTCCTTGCCATTCTAAAAAAAGAGAATCTTTTATTCCCCTTAATTGTTAAACCCAATCAAGAAGGGTCCAGTTTAGGAATCTCTGTTGTCCATAAAAAAGAAGATCTTTTGGCTGCATTAACTCATGCAGCAACAATTCATGAAGGACAATTACAACCTGTTTTAATAGAAAAAAAATTACAGGGGATGGAATATTCATGCATTGTTCTTTTTGATGAACATAAAAATCCACTCTTACTTCCCCCAACAGAAGTAGTGCATGAAGCAGGAACAGAGTTTCACGATTATCAACAAAAATATATGCCTGGCCGCGCACAAAAATTTACTCCTGCTCGTGTTTCAGAAGAAACAATAAAAAACATTCAAGATACCTGTTTACAAGCAGCCCGTGTCCTTGAACTTACAACAATTGCTCGTATTGATGGATTTGTAACAGAAGATGGAACAGTTGTTGTAGTTGATCCAAATTCTCTTTCTGGAATGGCCCCTTCAAGCTTTTTATTTAATCAAGCTGCAGAAATTGGCATGAGCCATACTGATTTAATTAATCATTTAATTAAGGTAGAACTTTCTGGGTATGGAATACACATTGAAACAAAAAAAGAAGAAACTGTTATGAAAGAAAAAAAATTACGCATCGGAGTTCTTCTTGGCGGAACCACTCATGAAAAAGAAATATCACTCGAATCAGGAAGAAATGTTTGCTACAAACTATCGCCACACAAATATGAAGTTACTCCACTTTTTGTTGATAAAGAACAAGAATTATATCCTCTCAATCAAAGATTATTAGTTCACAATAGCACAAAAGAGATTGAACATGATCTTAATAAAAATGAAAAAATAGCATGGAATGATTTACCCCAAAAGTTTGATTTCATTTTTATAGCATTGCATGGTGGAATTGGAGAAAATGGATCTGTTCAAGGAATGCTTGAGATGTTAAAAATTCCTTACAATGGTTCTGGGATTGCCGCAAGCGCATTATGTATGGACAAATATAAAACAGCTCAATTTTTACGTGCACAAAATATTGCAACTCCTCTTAATACGCTCCTTTCAAAAGAAACATGGGAAATTGATTATAAGGTTGCTTTAAAAGCATTCAACTATCCTTTAATTGTAAAACCTCACAATGATGGATGCAGTACCTTTGTTTCACGCGTAAATAATGAAAAAGAACTTATCAAAACAATCAAAACATTTTTTAAAAATGATAAAAAAGAAGTTTTAATAGAAGAATATATTCAAGGAACAGAACTGACAGTCGGTGTAATTGGCAATGAAAACCCACAAGTATTACCTCCAAGCCAAGCAATAACCAATGGTGCTATTTTATCATTAGAAGAAAAATTTTTACCTGGCGCGGGCCAAAACTTAACTCCTGCTCCGTTATCACCCGAAACTACTCAACTTGTTCAAGAAACAATTGCACAAGCATACAAAGCAGCCGGATGTACTGGGTATGCACGCATTGATTGCTTTTATCAAAATGCACACATAAGTCCTACAAAAAAAGAACGAGTTATTGTTCTTGAAATCAATTCGCTTCCCGGTATGACCCCTGCAACATGCATCTTTCACCAAGCAGCAGAAATTGGTATTAAACCTATGGATTTTATTGATTTAATTGTCTCTTTTGGGTTACAACAACATAAAGGGGACAGGGTAACAATAAAACGAGGGGATCATGAAAAAGATTTTCTATCTCATCATTCTATCCATAAAAATAGTTCAAGCCGGCCGACCGATAAAAGAAGTAAATGAAAAAGCAGTCACAGAGCTGATTAATACTCTACTTTCAAAACAAGTAATTACAGACACATGGAAAGAAAGACTGCTTCAATCAGTTATTTCTTTTGACCACAGAGTTCCGTTTATCTATAAAAGAATCAACTATGAAGGGTCTCCGCTCTTTGCAGCTCTTCTTACAAAAGATTACAGATTTCTTACTGATATTCTTAATCGTGGAGCATCCGTTGATTATCCAGAACAAGACGGCGCAACTCCCCTTATGCAAGCTGCTTATTTGGGAGACAAAAAAGCTTTTAAAATTTTACTCCGTGCAGGTGCAAATGTGCTCGTAAAAGATAAATACAAGTGGAAAGTTCACGATCATGCACTCAGTTGTCCTCTAAAAAATCAAAATCCTATTTTAAAATACTTTAAAGACCCTCATTCTTTTTTGATGGAAAGTGATTCAGAAGAAGAGCCCAGAGAAGAATTAAATCCATCAAATGCTATTGTTTTGTTTTATAACCCTCTCTTTAATCCAGAATTATAAATAAAAAAGGAGATCTCATGTGTTTTAGTGCTCAAGCAAGCTTTTTAGCAGGTGCAGGCCTTTCGGGGTTTGGTATTTATATTTTACAAAGTATTAAGCAGCAAAAAAATATTCCGCTCAAAGTAATCCCTTTAATGTTTGGTATTCAGCAACTTTGCGAAGGAGTTGTATGGATTACTCAAGGAAACCCAGAACACCTTTTATATAACCAAATAGGAAGATATGGATTTTTATTTTTTGCACTTATTATTTGGCCAATCTGGATACCATATTCTCTGTATCAACTTGTTGAAGATGAAAAAAGAAAACGATGCATGGCAAGCTTTTTAGGAATAGGAGCTACTGTTTCTAGTGGCCTTGGATGGATTTTGTTCAATCAAGGAGCAACTGCTTTAATTTCATGCAATCATATTGAATACCTTGTAAATGTTCCTGAAATATTTTTGGGGGTAAGTATTGCATGGTACTGCATGGCAACAATTGTACCATTTTTTATTATGAAAAAAACTGAATTTAAACAATTTGGAATGCTGCTTTTAGGATCTGTCCTAATTAGTATTATTTTCTTTTATACATGGTTTACTTCTGTTTGGTGTTTTTTTGCAGCTCTTTTAAGTGTTTTTATTTATAAAATAAAGTAATTTAAATTTACAAGAGACTTTCTTATGTATTGAAAGTTTCTTTTTTTAACATATTTATTTATTAAACGCCCCACCTCTTTAAGCTCAATAAACCCTACCAATAACATTATCGAGCACATCCAATTTGACGAATAAAAAGTTGTTAGTTATCATCTTTAAGTACTTCAATAATTAAAAATTAGAAATTTTAAAGAATATTACAGTGAAAACAAAGATTTTATTTTTATTACTCTCAATTGCTTTTACGGGAACTCATCAAGCTACTCAAAAACCCGTTCTCATTACTGTTCCAACATTAAAAGATCTCTCTGCAGAAAAAATTGATCAACTATTACAATCACTTTACCCTAATGATTATCAGGACGAAACAAGATACCAAAAAATAGTTAAAAACTTGCCAATCAGTCCTGCACAACAACAATTAATTTCAAATTGTTACCATAGATTTGAAGTGAAAGCTGCAGTGTTATGGGCTAATAACTACACAGACAGAGCACCGCTTGAACTACTAGAAAACGAGTATCCCAACATTACTAAACAAGTGGCCGAAAAAAAAATAAAATGGGATTTTTCTTTTGAAAATTTAATCAATGCAGGAGGAATGCAAAGACTTGAAGAAAAACGTACAAACTTTTTTCATCTTTCTTTAACATCTTTTAAAGGATTATCTCGCATTCCAGATATTTCTAAAACGACAGGTGTTGATTTAAACAACAACCTCATAATAGAAATTTATCCTTATGCTTTTAAAGAATTAACAAATTTAAAAGAGATTTATCTTTACCAAAATCCAATTAAAGTTATTCATGAAAATGCTTTTTATGGCCTTAGGTTCTGTTGAGTTTTTAACGTAACCATAAACAAGCTCCAACAAAAGATACAAATGATACATAATTTCTTATAGATTTATCAAAACGAGAAAATACGCGCCGAAAATACTTAATTTTTGAAAAAAAACATTCAACC
>JAIPGS010000037.1 GCA_021735725.1 Candidatus Babeliales bacterium | reverse complement strand
TAATTATTTTGATTTTTTTCCATAAAATATCTGATATACTAAACATGAAAACTCCTGTTTTAGGTTTTTTTTACACGGGTTAGTATAACCCAACTAGACGGAGTTTTCACTTATTTTTATTTTTCGGATAAGCTCTTATTTAAGTAACTAAAAATAGATTCCTATTTTAGGCTTAAATTTATAGGGGCATTTGACATTTTTTTTACTTTTGATATTCTAATAGAGAATATATAAAAGTCCGGTTATTCATAAATGGAGAATTTTAAAATGAATAAAAAATTAATGGTATTATTTTGTTTAAGCTTATTTGATACGTATTTGTTGGCTGCTGAAGGAGCCTCAGAACCTACTAGAAAAAGATCTGCATCTCCAAGTTTTGAACAGCAAGGGCAAGCACAATTGTTAAGGGGAGACAGAGATCCTTTTTTGATGTCTTTTGCTGGTAGTGGTGATGAAAGTAATGAGGAAATGGAAGCGTGGGAAACAGAAGGTTTTGCATTAGAAAGGGGAGGCAGAGATCCTTTTTTGATGTCTTCTGCCAGTAGCGGTGGTGAAAGTAATGAAAAAATAGAAGTGAGTGATGCAGCAGCAGATTGTGAAGTAGAGTTTGTTAGTTTTGAAAGTTTAAACGAACAAATATATTATGAAGAAGAAGATTTATCAGAAGAAGAAAAATTGCTTCCTTCTTTAACAAATAATAACAATTTACGTGTTTTTTATAAATATTGTTCAGATAAAAGTTGTGATTATTCAGCACGTTCTTTTTTGCGTTTGTTTGACAAGGGGAAATTGGATGTTAATGGATATTTTTTGAGTGAAACGAAAACTATGGAGTTACCACTTACAAGAAGTGTGAATAATGTTCGATTAACGAAAGTGCTTTTAGAATTAGGAGCAGATCCTTATAAGACATTTCAGCACGACAGGAGACATAACACAGGTTTTCCGATACGTTGGATTTCGCCTTTTTCTATGGCATGTATAGATGATGCAGTTAAAGTGGTGAAATTATATGCTTTATGTCATTATGATTTTAATGTTTTAGAGAAAGATGAGCCTACTCCCATCACTCCATTGCACTTTCTTTTTCTCGGTGCTTCAGATGACTTACTCGCTTATATTTTAGCTAGCACTATAGTATCTGTAGAAAAATTACCTGATCTTACAGAATGGATTAATAAGAAATTTAGTGCAACAGATGATCTTCAATTATGTAAAGATTTGATGACAATTGCTACAAAGCAAAAGAATGGAACTCTTAAAGAGTGTGATATTGTAAGATGTCGTGCAGCATATGATCTTATTGAAGAACAAAAAAAAATATTTACACAAGATGTAATCAGTAAAAGAACAGGAAAAAAACAAAATGTTGTCACATTGTTAAGAGATCGTGCACGAGGAATTAAACCTTAAGAGATTGTACATTAAGTATAAAAAAAAGAGGAGCTTAAGGCTCCCCTTTTTTTATACTTTTATAAGCGGACAAAAAAGTATAGTAAAAAAAATGGATACTAAAATCCGTTTCAATACCTGTTTCATGCTTCCCCCCTACTTGGAATTATGAAAGTAATAATAATGTATTAATCATAGAAAAAAGAGAGAAGCCGGGTCAATGAAAAACTTTCAAAGATACGGCTTTAAGCTGACTTTGTGATTATGGAAGAATATAATTATGTATATATTATTGAGAATAGACAACAGGGTCTACAACTTTAAGAATAATTTCTTTTTTAATTTCATTATGCTCAGATTGTACTATTTTTTGAAATTCAAAGGTTATTAATGCTTGTGGTGGTGTTGCTTGAAAATCATTTTCTTTTTCTAAAGTACTTACTATTGCGCCCTGTAGATTTGGTTTTTGCATGATTTTTTCAAAGTTTTGCATAATACTATCACGTTCACTTTTTACTTCTGCTGAGTCTGATAAGAAAATGATATGTGGATTTTCGTCGGCACTCTTTACTTCTTTATGCTTAGCAAAATGATCTAAATTATTAATATATGCATCGGCACTTTCCCAAAATTTAACAGAGAGAGACCCTGAATAATGAACATTATATTTTTTATGATAATCTTGAGCCATTGTAGAGAGTTTTAGTTTAAAGTTTTCCATTAAATTTAATATTCTTTCTTCATCTTCTAATCGTGCTATTTGGCCTTGTGTTTCCTGTTTTAAAGAAAACCTTTCTAATGTTTTTAGATGTAGTTTAAGAGCTTCTATTTTTATTTTAATACTTTCTTTGTCTGAATATTGTTTGTCGTATTTAGTGTCAATTAAAGCAATATTAATATTTAAAAAACCTAATTTTATTAAACTCATAATCATAATATAGTCTGGTAAGAGTTTCCCACTTGCAAAAGAAACATAATTAATAAGTATAAGTTTATTTTCTTCAATCATACGGGTAAAGAAAATAAGCGAATAAAATATATTAATGACTCTGAACTCTAAAGCCATGCAAGGACACACTTGAAACGGTAAAGAATGGTGCCGTTGTGAAAAAGTAACCATAATAAACGCTAAAATATCGATTATGTTTTCTGATAATTCTTTTTTACTTAAAAGAGATTGTTTAATTTTTGAAAATGAAAATTCTTCCATTTTGGATAATGTTGAGTATTCTTTTTTTATAATTTTTAAAAGATCTTTAAGGGGCATTTTAAACTGCATTAATTCTTGTTTATTAAAAGCAAGAGGCAATTCATCTTGTGCTCCTCTTAATGAGTTATTTATCCCACAAGTGATTATAATAAGTAAAAATATACGTTTCATAGAAAATCTCCATTTAAAAATTCATTACCTCTTTTTTTAGTATACGCAATTGGAGAGGGTGAAATCAATATTTTTTAGCGCAAGAAAATTAATAAGCTTAAAGAGTCCCATTTGTGAAAATGTTATTCATCAACGGGACTCTTTAAGCTTGTTTTAAGATACTAATAAAATATTTACTATGAAAGAGCTTTTTGTTGTTGTCTCCATAGATAGATTAAGAAAATACAGAAAAGAGTAGTTACTGCATGCATTAAAAGTCCATATGGATAGAATGAGTAAAGCAGTCCTTCATGCATTGCATGGATTACAAAAATGGTTCCCACCGAAATAGGAATGAGTGTTGTATCTTTTGAAAAAACAAAATGAAAACAGAGGGTCAATCCAACGCTAAAGAATGTGCCAATTGTTATAAAGTTTCCGATATCTTCTATTCCAAAAAAACCAAGAAGCATAAAGCCTGATATAAATACTAATAATGTGCTTATTAACTGAGATCGTTGAGCAACTGTTTGAACAAAAATTCCAAGAAGTAATGCAAAACTTGCGTACCTAAAAAAGCGAACACAATTAAAGGTTAATAAACTGATTAAAGCTGAATAGTGTGATAGTGCATCATAACTTGGAATTAACGGATTGAAGGATGGTAATGCATACGAAACACCTGTTAAAATAGCATATAAGAAAAATCCTGAAGCAATTCCATAAAGTGGAGTGAAGGGAGTTTGTAAAATCCGTTTTGTATGATGATATGAAAAAACCATACATATCACAAGGGTGCCAAAAAGGGATGTTAAAAGAGTTTGCATTAAAATGCCTGAATACATGGTAAACAATTGTTGTGCTACTGGTTGAGCCGTATTCAGCATTGCTTGTAGTTGAGGCAATTGGTTAATGCTGTAAAGAAGAGATGTCCCTGTAATAACAGAAAAAACAGTAAGAAACTGTTTTGCAGAAAAATTATTCATAAATTGTGGGAAGATAAATACACCTGCAAATATACAAAAAATAGTGAGTAAAAGCATACAAAGTTGGAGAGCAATTCCATTATTTGTTGTTTTATCTTGGAAGTCACGTTGCCATGTTTCTGGGATATGAATATATTTTTCAGCATCAACAAGTTCGTTTCCTGCAACAACACATTTTATGCGCGCTTGCCCAGTGTTTAATGTAATACTGGTATCTTCAAAAATAAAAGTCCAATCAAGGCGGGCAGGTTTCTGTGTTGATTCAGTAGAAACTTCTTTAAGTAGTTCTTTTTTGATTCCATAAGAGCTAAGATTATTATCTATAATAGCTTTTGCTTCTTGTTGCGAAAGGGTTTTACCAGGTTTGGTTTCTGGGAATTTATGCCTAATACGTTTTATTTCAACGCCATCAATAGAGATCTGATATTCTTCTGCTCGAGCAGAAATTTCACCAATAAAATGAACACATCTAACCATCCAAACAGGTTGTGGTAAATAAGTTCCAATCAATGCATTATATTTATCTTTGTTTTCTCTCCACATAAATTTTTGATATACATCATTTGGTGGTTGTATTGTTGCAATAAAAAGTGCCCCTTTTGTAAATTCTGCATCTTTTTCTTGCATAATAGTTTTTGCAAGATTAAGTGCACTTTCACGGGAATTATAAACAGGGGTAAATGGATTTTTAAAGTTTTCAAAATTAACCCACATTCCTGCCCCTAAAATTCCAAGACTACAAACAATAAGCGTGAATAATGATGAAGGTCTAAAGAAATGAACAGATTCTTTTTTTGGAATATTTATAGAAGCTGATGGAGGTGGTGTCCATCCTTTATTGAATGCACTTTCTGGAAGATTAAACCAGTGCCCCAAAGCATAACGACGTAAAAAGGTATAAAGAAGGGGGGCAAGGCCAAGAAGAATAATAATTCCTTGATGCTTCCACATGCCAGGAGCATCAGAAGTAAAGAGCGGAATAGACATTAAAATAAGATCATAAAGCCAATGCATAATAATAACAGGAAGAAGGCCATAGATTAAATATAAAACACCCCATAAAATTGACATCGGCAGCATTTCTACAATTCTAAAATAAGATGGTTGCATTGCGTAGTTTGCATGTGCTGCTGCAAAAATAACTGCTTGTACAATAACCATAATGCCAACAATAAGTTTTTCTTTTTTAATTTTACGTCCAATAAGTGCGGCACCTGCAAGAGGAATGGCACGGAACGCGCATTCTTCAGTAAATCCTGCACCCAAGGCGTTTGCAAAAGGAGCAAGCCAGGGAAGATAGGTTGCTAAAATATTAGGATCAACAAGTGGGGAAGCTGGTGAAAACCATCCAAAAACAGTTGTTAAAAATAAAAATACTCCAATGGCCCATCCAACTTTTGCTGGGGCAGCTAAATATCCTGCAAGCGTTTGTCCAAATACGTGGCGTGAAGCAGGAGCATTATTTTGCCATAATTTCCAGAACTGTACATGATTTGGAAATGCGTATCGGCCTAAACTTTCAGCAGCACTAATGGTTATAAATAACATAAAGAATCTTTGTAAGAAGCCAAAAAGAATGCTTGTTATATAGTTTATTGTAAAAGATGACATGGGCATTGCAGTGTTATAATACATCCACATAAGGGGGAAGCTATTTATTTGTGTAGCTGTTTGTAAGAGTCCTAAAAATAATGCCCAATAAAATGCGTGTTTTGCTAAAAAACGTTTTTTACGAATAAGTAAAAAACAGCCAACAAGGCCACCAAGAAGAAGATAAAAAATTAAATAGAACATATGGCCAGCTGTTGCAATGCTTGTATTACTTGCGCGCATTTCTTGATAGCGACGACTAAATGATTCTGGAACGTGAACCATTCTGTTAACTTCTGTAACTTTGTTTCCGCATACAGAAAGTTTTACACGGTATCGTCCTTCTTCTCCTAATTTTTCATCTTCACGTTGGTATGTAAAAGAATGATCTATTCTTCCTTGAGGAGTTTCTGTTTGTGATTTTTCTAAAAATTTGTAGACATTAAAATCAATATTCCAGTTTTGGTTAGCTTCACTTTCAGCAATCTTTTGTGCTTCCGAGCTTGAAAGATTAGGTAAAATTTTATCTTCAGGGATTTTAAGTAAAAATTCGTAGGGAGTACCTTCTGGAGTAAAGGTTGTGAATGCTTCATGTGTTTCTTTTTCTTTAAAATGGCGAACTTTCCAGAGGTATGGTTCATACAATTTCTGCTGAATCATAGAAATAAATTTTTTATAACCAAAATCTAGTTCTACAAAAAACTGCGTTTGGCCATCTGATTCAAAAGAAAGAGCTTCATTATAATCAAGGGGTTCCCATTGATATTTTTTTGAAAGTTCTGCAGCCTTACTCAGGGCTTGCGAGCGGTTCATTTTAAGATTTAAGTTAACAATCTTGAATGCTTCTGGCCCATAAGTATAGGCAAAATAAGAACCGGCACTACTGGAAAGAGCAAGAGCTGCCCAAAACCATGCACTGCGTGTAAAAGATTTTGTTGCTGATGTTTCCATAAAAATACTCCAGAGTAAAAGGTATATTAATTAAAATAAGATTACTCAGACTCTATTTTTTTAGCAACTTCATATGTTTTATTTTTATGAAAATGAGCTGAAAAATGTGAAAAGGTTAATCTTTTACTTCAGGTTCGCTAAAAAAGCTCAAAAGCTGATAGATGTTTTTGAGCTTTTTTAAATGCTTATTGTTAAGTGTTTGGGTTTCTGCAACAAAAATGGTATTTATTCCAAATTTTTCTGCTTCTTTTACATAACTTTCACAATTATTAATTGCTTTAATATTTCCTGTTAAGCTGACTTCTCCAAGCGCCATTACTTTTGGCCCTAAAGATTGTTGAAAGTAGCTTGAAAGAAGTGCGAGGGCTATTCCTAAATCAGATGAGCTTTCGGTAAGCTTCATGCCGCCACTAATTTTTACAAAAATGTCGTGTGCGCTTAATTTTATGTGCAGATATTTTTCCAAAATAGCGGCAATCAAAACAACTCGTTTATGATCGACTCCACTGATCACTCGTTGAGGCATCCCAAATTTGGTTGGAACAACAAGTGCTTGTATTTCTAAAAGTAATGGACGAGACCCTTCAAGTGAACCAACTAAAATAGATCCAGGAGCTTCAGATGTTTCATCAAGCAAAAATTTATTAATGTGGGGAACTTCTTCCATGCCAGTTTGGCACATTGCAAAGAACCCAAGTTCATTGATAGGGCCGAATCTATTTTTAACAGATCGTAAAATTCGCGTATTAAAACGATCTTCACCTTGAAGGTAGAAAACTCCGTCAACCATATGTTCTAATGTTTTAGGGCCAGCCATGTGCCCTTCTTTGGTAATATGGCAGGTGATGATAACTGCTATATTGTTTTCTTTTGCTAAACGCATTAATGCAAATGATGTTTCTCTGAGTTGGCCAACTGTTCCAGGATATGAATGAGTTTCTGCAAAAAAACAGTTTTGAATAGAATCAATAATAACAACGTCAGGTTTTTGATTGTGGCAGGTTGCAAGAATTCCTTCAATCTGCGCTTGATCAGAAAAAAGTAATTTTTCATGCAATGTACCAATTCGAGTAGCACGAGATTTTACTTGTTCCAGTGATTCTTCTGAAGAAAAATAAAAAACAGAATGTTTTTGGGCAAGTTCATTTGCAACGTGTAACAATAATGTTGATTTTCCAATTCCAGGATCACCAGTTAAAACAAGTAAGGAACCTGGCATGATACCACCTCCAATAACATTATCCCATTCAGAAATATGAGTAAGCATTCTGTGAGACTGTGTAGTTTGAATGCTTTCAAGGGTTCTCATTTCAATGAGGGATTCTGAACGATGAACACCTTTTTTTGTAGTTCCCAAACTACCTGATGTAAAATGTGTAGCAGACGTTTCTTCTACAAAACTGTTCCATTCATTACAACCTGGACAGCAGCCAAGCCATCGAGGAGCTGATTGAGAACAATTAGTGCATCTAAAACTTATAGACTGCTTTGCCATACTGATTTCTTGTCAATGCTATAACAGTCTCTGCAGCGAGCCTGATATGATTCTTGAGCACCAACTTTAATAAGAGGATCATTATATTTTGCAGGTTTTCCGTTAACAAGGCGTTGACTAAAGTAAGCTTCATCGCCGCACACAATACATACTGCACTTAATTTTGTAACATTATCAGCAAGTGCCATTAATGTTGGCATAGGACCAAATGGTACAGCTCTAAAATCTAAATTTAAACCAGCGATAATAACATGTTTTCCATTTTCAACAAGTTCAAGAACAACATCTATAAGTTCATGTGAAAAAAATTGTGCTTCATCAATTCCGATAACTTTAATATCAGGAGTTAATAATTGTAAAATTTCCTGAGGATCTTGAATTGGAAAAGCTGGAATTCTGTTGTCATTATGTGAAACAACGTATTCAATCGCGGCTCTGTTATCTAAAGAATGTTTAAACGCAATAGTTTCTTTTTGTGCAATTTTACTTCGTTTTAATTGACGGATTAATTCTTCAGATTTACCTGAAAACATTGAGCCACAAATAACTTCCAAAGTTCCTTTTGATTGTTTTTTTATTGTCATTCTGAATCCCTCTGTTTTTGATAAAGTAATTTGGTTGTAAACATGAGTTCTCTCTTGTAAACTATGTACTAAATTATACCATGTTATAAAAAATTCAAAAGGAAATCGTTAATGACGCACAGTACTGTAATAGAAGCAAGTGAAGGCAGACAGGGTTCTCTTTCTGGAAAAAAGCTTGCATATCTTCATATTGAACAATCACTTGGGCTTGAAGGAGAGATTTCATTAACAGGTGCAAAAAACGCGGTACTGGTGATCATGACATCCCTT
>JAIPGS010000036.1 GCA_021735725.1 Candidatus Babeliales bacterium | reverse complement strand
CTACTGGTGGAACTTTTTTTATGGGTAAAACTAATGATGGAGTAGGTTTTTTTGTATCAGAAATAAAAACACTTCTTACTTTTTTTACCGAATCAGTCACAATATTTTCAATTTTTTGTTCAGTTTTCTTTATCCAATTTTTTGTATCATTGAACCAACCTGCTTGAGCAGAAAAAACACTTAAAAAAAGACATAAAACTATTTTTTTATAACGATCCATAATACATTCTCCATTTTTATAACCTGTACTCATTTTATTAGATTATTTTTAACCTATTTTAAGGATAACAAAAAAGTACTTCCTCAATCAATAATAATTTACAAATAGATACTCTATAAGCTTATTCCACAAAAAAAAGGTCCAGAAATTAATCTGAACCTTTTTATAATCTTAATACTAAAAAATTAGCATTTGCCGCGTGCGCATTCCATAAAAAACATAACAATGCTTGCAAGCCCAGCAACACCAACAAAATAACGCAAAACAGTTTGTAAACTTTCCATATGAAGCATTCCAAGAACATTAACTCCTACTGCTCCAAGACCAACAGACAACGCTGTTAAACCTGTTACAAACCATAATGCTTTACCAATTTTTGCTTTACACATAGCATCCATAATGCTCTCCTTATAAGTTACCATGGACAATAATTTCATTACACTCTTTATGATCCTACAAAAACAAATTTAAAAAGCCAAGAGTTTTGTTGATGGCTTAAGAATTCATACCACATTCAATGATATTGATAATTAAATGAACAGTATCATCTGCTAATCGATTCATGTTTCCTAAAGAATCTGCAACTACATATTCACGCACTTTTTCTCCCGTTATTGCATCAATCTGTTGATATAGCACCAGGGTGTACCAGTGCCCCAAGGGATCAGAAAAAATCTTATCTTTATTATTACTCTTTATTTTTTCATCAGGACGTGATCCTGTAAAAATAAAAAAAACACGAATAAAACTTCCTTGAGTCTCTCTTAAATCTTTCGCTACTTTTTTAATACTTGCTACTTGTTCAAGACCTGCACTTACATTAAAAAGATTTTTTGCATTTTTATCCACAAATACGGCTTTAATTGGCAACATTGTGTCTTTTTTAACTGGTACTTTTCCATATCGAACCCATACATTATGCAATGCAAGTGGCTCTAACCATATATTTTTATCATGAGAACATTCATTTTCAAGAGCTTCACGAGGAAATTCTTTTTCACGTAATGCATATATAATTCTTACGGCATTACTCACTGAATGAGCTCCGCATGTTGCCTTTGTTTGCGTTGGAACAATAAGTTGCTTAAGTATCGCATTATTATTGTGTGGAAACTTAAGAAAAGCCCCTTTCCATACTTTTGTGCTTTTACCTAATGTTATTTCTGTTGCAACACCATCATCTATAAAAGATGCACCCTTAAAAGCACCCATCAAAGATTCTCTTTGTGTTTTTTGTAACAACTCTTCAAAATTTTCATCATCGCTTTTTGTAGACAGAGCGCGTCCTTTTCCTTTTGTATTATGAGGACTACGGAGCACCAATGAAGCAGAAGAAGCAACAGATTTTCCTGCTTGAATGCGTTGTGCTAACTTTTCATCACGTTCCATTTGCAGCTTTTGAGCATATAAATCTGCTTGTATTTTGTTCGCTAATTTTTCATCGCGTTCCATTTGTTGTTTTTTTTGCGCAACTCTTTTTTTATCAGCTTTTTCTTGTTCTTCTTTTTGAAAAGCTTCTTGCGCACTTAATCGCAATATACGTTCCAACTCTGCATCATGATGATCAACATGCTGAGGTAAAGTTGATGGTACATGCAAAGAATCATTCAAAACTTTTTGCAAAGCTTGATCATCTTCAAGAGTGCTTTGCATAAGAGAATTTTTTAATGCTTGGCTTAATTCATCTTCGTGAGACAAACCAATTCCGTAACGTCCCATCTCTTGCCGCGATTGTTGTAATGCTTTTTCTAAGTGTTCATCAATAGCATATGCTGCCTTAAAAACCAAGCATCCCATTATTATTAATTTTTTCATAACCATACTCCATTTTTCTATTATAGTGCCCCTCTATCATCACCCAACCCTTTAAGCGTACTATTTTTTTATCAATTTGTCAATTAATTCACCCATTGAGCTTAAACCAAGAAACCTGTTCTCTTTTTTTCATTTTTCAGTTATTCTTATACTTTCACTAAAAACAATAATTAACTGTAAAGAATAATAGTATGAGTATTAAAGCTGGCCTTGTTGGCCTTCCCAACGTAGGAAAATCAACCTTATTTAACGCACTTACAAAATCACAAGTTCCCGCAGAAAACTACCCTTTTTGTACCATTGATCCCCATCAAGCTATAACCGAAGTTCCAGACCCACGTTTAAACGACATGGCATCTATCTATGGTTCACAAAAACTCATTCCGGCAACTGTGTCTTTTGTTGATATTGCAGGTCTTGTTAAGGGAGCATCTAAGGGTGAAGGGCTAGGAAATCAGTTTTTAAGCCATATCAGAGAAGTTGATTTAATTTTACACGTGATGCGTTGTTTTGGTGATGCAGTTGATCCTCTTGATCATTATGATACTATTATTTCAGAACTTATTTTAAAAGATATGGAATCAATAGAAAAGCGACAAGCAAAACTTGGCAGCATGTTCAGAGCTGTTCAAAACAAACCAAAAGAAAAAAAAGAACTCGAAGATGAACAAGTTCTTCTTCTCAAAATTTTAGATCTTCTTAATTATCAAAATGTAAAAGCTGTTCGTGCATTATTACTTGAACATCAATTACCACACCTTGAACTATTTTCTGGTAAAAAGTTTTTAATGGTTGCAAATATGGCAGAAAACGATTTTATGGAAGATGCCTATAAAAACAATGAACATTATAAAACATTAGTTAACACTTTTGGACAAGACAGTGTTATTCCTGTGTGCGCACAAACTGAATATGAACTGACACAATTAGATGACGAACAAGTTGCTGAAATGATGGAAATGCTTGGAATGCAAACTAAAGGTTTAGAAACTGTTATTAAAAAAGCATATCAAGAACTTGGTTTAATAACATTCTTTACTGTTGGACCAAAAGAAGCACATGCATGGCCAATAAAAAAAGGCATAACAGTTCGCCAAGCAGCTGGGGAAATTCATTCTGATTTAGAACGTGGTTTTATTTGCGCAGAAGTTTTTAATTATAATGATATAAAAGAACTACGATCAGAATCTGCACTCAAAACTCATGGAAAACTTAAAACAGAAGGCAGAGATTACCTTGTACAAGATGGGGATTGTTTAAACATTAAATTTAATGTATAAAACAAAATAAAATTTTCTTTCGTTTTAAATAATTTTAAATAAAAAAGGTGTCCTTTTAAAAGAACACCTTTTTTTATTATTATTCCATGACAAGAATATACTATTTATGTATCTTACAAACCACTATTAGGATTTACAGATCCTAAAGTTCGAGAATGAGTTCTTCCGCTACTTCTTCTCACAGTGTCTTCTAAAGACCTTTGAATAGCTTCTTGAATCTCTTCTTCTTCACGTTGAGCTTGTTGTTCAAGTCTTTGTTGGTCCTGTCTTGAAAACTCAAGCGCTCTATTCAAATCAGAATCCTCTCCTGCCGCTGCAGGAACAACTAACCTTCTATCAGGACGAGGTAATGCAACAGGAGCTTTACGACCTCTTGCCTGTGTTAATTCATCTTCTGCACGTTTCCGATCACGTTCTTTGTTCGCAGCATTCCTTCTTGATCTAATTGAATCGAAAAAAGCTTGTTCTTCAGGAGTATAGCTTATTGTTCTTTGATATTCATCAGGAACATCAGCGATATTTTCATATGCACCACTTGCAGCTTCTGCTCCTTCGTTCACATTACTATCAACTTCTGCTACTGGAACTTGTGCTTGTACTGCCGCCGATGCTGCTACTGGTACTTCTTCATAAAGGTTATCTTCTTCCACTTCATAAGATCCAAACAAATCAGCAACTGGTTCTTCATAAGAGTGTGCTTGCACTGCCGCCGATGTTGCTACTGGTGCTGCATAATCAAAATCATTTAATGGTTCTTCATATGGATTATCTAATGGGTCTTCATAATTTTCTCCTGAACGCCCATCATGCCAGTTACCTTGCGAGGGCTCATCAGGTCTAACATTAATTAATGATGCTGCTACTGGTTCTGCATAATCAACTGGTTCTTCATATGCTTGTACTACATCTGCAAAATCATCAACTATCTCTGTATATCCATAAACTGGCGCTGAGCCTGCCACCGATGCTGCTACTGGTTCTGCATAATCAACTGGTTCTTCATATCCCTCACGTCCATGATAAGCAGGATAATGACGAGATCCAAGATGATAATCTGTACTTGTTGTATACATCCCTCTACACAATGGACACTCTGCGCTCCGTTTATGCATTGTCCATTCCTCTAAACAGTTTTTATGTAAAAGATCTTTCTTACAACAAGCTGTATTTCCAAAACGTTCATTTTCAGATAAAGGAGCCATACAAATTGCACAATTAGTTTCCATATCTTCTAAAATATCTTGTAATAAAGCAACTCCATTTCCTCTTCTAAATCTTTTGTATGGAAGCTCTCTATTTCTTGGATTATCGGCATAAGCTTGATATGCATTAACAAAACCTTTTTGCCCTGCCATCTCAACATTTGCTTTCTCATCATCATAAAAATACATACTTGCTTTACTTTTTATATTTTTTTCTTGCATTAATTCTTCTAAAAAAGTAACTTTACGGGCAGGCCAATATGTTGTACCACTTTGTCCTAATTCATCTTGATCTCTTGCTCCATAGACACGATCAATTAATCCTGGTCTTAATAAGTTTTTTGCTCTTAAAAATTCTTCTGTTTCTGACTTAATCCCTCGCGTTATTATCACAACCTCTGAAAAATGTTTGTGAAGACCCTCTAAAAGTTTTACATACTTAGGAAAATCAACACTAGAAATAGCAGTATCTAAATGAGCCATTGGATGTCCGCCGCAATGCACACTCAAGAATGTTAAATCAGAATCCAATCCTAATATTTTTGGTTCATCTAAAAACTCTACCACTTCTACTACTGCTGCCGCCGCAGCTGCTGGACCTGCCGTTGCTGCAGCCGCTCCGTGCCCGCTACTGACTGGCGCTTCATATGCATTATCTGCTAGTGGTTCTTCATATTCTGATGCTTCATATGCAAAATCATAATCCATCGCACATAAAGATCCAATAGATCCTATTCCTAATAACAATACTAATAATCTTTTTTTATTTGTGACCATTTTTAACTACCTCCATAGTTTAAACTAAAATAATCTTACTCAACCATTTACTATTTTTAATAATACATAAAATAGCTTCTATTTATCAACAGATTGTTTCAAAAGACCCACTTCAAGGCTTAATTCAATTAAAATTTGAAAAATTATTATGATACAATTACAAGCAAATCTTTTAATTTTTGAGTATCTTCACATTGGTCGATAGCTTTTTTAACAGAATCATCAAATAAGCATGTAAGTTTATTAAAATAAATCTGAAGAGTCTCTGAATACTCTTCTGCTTTTTCCACTAAAAAATCATCATCATCTTTTTGTAAATATGTTTTAGCAGGAATAATACATTGTGCAGGAATATTTAAAAAATCAATTTCACTGGCTATAGTTTGAGAATTAAAGGCATAATATTCATTTAAATCATATTTTTTAAACTGATCAAACTTATGCTGAACAGCATTAATTTCCTTTTTAAGTAATTTTTTAGAAAGCGCAACTCGTTGTTGTTGCTGAAGCTCAAATCGAGTAATCCTTTCTTGATACTCTTTTTCACGCTTATTTTTTTCTTCTTCCAACTTTTGAAATAAAAGTTCAGACTCATAGGTATCACGATCAGTGGCTTTTCCTGAAATAATCCATTGTTCTTTTTTAACTCCATTAATCACATCAATACGATAAGAGAAAAATTTTCCATTATATTTTTCTTCGATAAGCTCAACAGAAACTGTCTTAATTCTTTGTGCATGAACTATTGAACTTTCAAAAAACATAAAAAATAAGCTTAAAATAGTGATATACTTCATTTATTACCCTTTATTACCCATCCATTTACCAACTAATTCCCCTTTATTTTCTTTTTTATTTTCACACGTATAAATCGTTTTGTACATGATTTGTTCTCTTTTTTATGATAGACTAAGAAAAAATCGCATTAAACAAAAAAAATTTGTAGTAAAAGCGACCTAATAGATTAATGATTTTGGGAAAATTATGAAACGCAAAAAAGGTTTTTTTTCTATTTCTGCCGTGGCTAAGATGTTTTCTATCCACCAACAAACAATTCGTTTATATGAACGGGAGGGTCTTATTGCGCCCAAACGTTCTGATGGAAATACCCGTCTTTTTTCCGAAGAAGATGTAAATAGACTAGAAGAAGTTATTCATTTAACACATAAACTTGGTATTAATCTTGCAGGGGTCCAAATGGTACTCAAATTGCAAAAACAAATCCAAAAAATGCAAAAAAATATGAATACTATGTTTGATGAAACAAGTAAAGATCTTGTAAAAGAACAAGAAATACATCAAAAAGAAGCTCGTCAAACAGCTTTACAACTTGCAAAATTAAAACAAAACAATGTACTTCAAAATACAAAAGAATCAGAATCATTAGAAAAAAATTGGGAAATTAAGTATGACGATGAAGATTAAAAAGAGCAATAACTCATCTGATAAAAAGATCTTTAAAAAAAACATAACGTATTATTCTTTTTATTCCCCAACATCCCGTATAGTAAAAGAAGGGATAAAAACTTTTTTACACAAGGAGGACTTTAAATGAATGATGAAAGTAACCAATTAAGCCTTTCATATGAGCTTCTTTATTTAATTCAGTGGTTTATAGAACAAGAGCCTGAAAAATTTAAGCCTCTTATTGAATCAGCTCTTAATAATGGTTTAAAACATGAACTTCAAAAAATAAATAATCATTCTGTTGATCCATCAATGGCTCATGAAATGCAATATAATGTTATTGATTTTTTAGGACTTCTTGAATCACAGCTTCATGAAGCACTCAATGAACAAATTATGAAACGTGTGGTTGAAAGAAAATTGATGCCGGCTATTGATCATATTGATACAACAGAATGTGACACAGCAACAGTACAATTTAGCGTGGAAAAAGCAACATCAAAACTTGATCGCGCCCCAAAAGAAAATGCTCAAGAAGTGCTATTCCAAGAATTACTAAAATGTTGGAAACCTTCTAAAAAAACGGCTTCTAATTAGATCAAATTAATTTATATATATAAGGGGATAATTCTATCCCCTTAACAAATTTTCTCTTTAAAAAATATAATTGAATCATCAAAAAGAATTCTCATTCTTTAATAAAAACCTATCTCTTCTAAAGCTTCTCTTAATTCATACATTGGTAGCCCAACAATTGTTGAATAAGAACCATCAACGTATTCTAAAAACTGATTACCATACAATTCAATTGCTATCGCTCCAGAAGCTATCATTGCCCATGAATGTTCTAAATATCTTTCTAACCATGCATCTGAAACAGTAAATTTATAACGCGCTTCAACATACTTTTCAATACGCTCACTCTTCTGCCACAAACCATCTTTAAATATTTTTTTATCCAGACAAAATGCTGTTCCTGTTACAGATTCTTTTTCTAATGCTTTTATTTTGTGAATAGCATCTTCCTTATCTTTTGGCTTTCCATGAACAACACCATTACCGTCCATCCCCATAGAATCTGCAGTTAATACAAAAATAGAATCCCCCTCTTTGCCTAAAGGAAGTTCAACATGATCCATTTTATATCGAGCAATAGCTTGTAATAATTCTTTAAATGGTAATGACTTATCCACCTTGTCTTCATCAGCTGTATGGCCAATCATTATGAATGGAATTAACGCTTCATTCAAAAGCATTTGACGAGATTTTGAAGATGAACCTAACAGTAATTTATTCATGATAATCTTTCTTTTTTATATAAAAAAAAATACCAGTTCAAATATGACTGATATTTTTATTTGGCTGGGGCGGAAGGATTCGAACCTCCGAATGCCGGTACCAAAAACCGGTGCCTTACCACTTGGCCACGCCCCAAAAATTTATATTCTTACTACTCTTTTTTATTCGTCTGCTGGTTCTTCATAAGATTCAACAATATCATCTGCTGATCCAACTCTGTCAACTGTATCAAAATCGACTTTGTTATATTCAGCAACCACATGTTCTTCAATATGTTGACGAGTTTCAGCATTGAGCGGATGAGCGATATCACGGAACGAACCATCTTTTCTTCTGCGAGATGGCATAGAAACAAACAGTCCCTTGTCCCCTTCAATCACTTTTAGATCGCGCACAATAAATACACTGTCAAAGACTACCGTTGCGTATGCTTTCAATCGACCACTTTTTCCTCTTGCTGGATAAACTTTTACTTCTGTAATTTTCATTCTTGAATCCTTAGCAATGTTTCTAAAAACCTTTTTTTTTCAGAGAGTTAACTACCTCATGGGATTAAATGTAAACATTGTTATGAATTTTGTCAAACAATTAAAGCTTATTTTTTTTCAATAACCCGCAACTTAGCTGACCGAGAAGACGC
>JAIPGS010000035.1 GCA_021735725.1 Candidatus Babeliales bacterium | reverse complement strand
AAAGTAGATTTTTTTTTATCACAATACATTCCTTTCTTTTAACGAATCTGCTTGCTAACAGTATACTGCAGCTTTTAAATTTATCACGACAAGTTGACAAAATATTCGATAATCGTACAATAGGTGCACTGATCGCGCTTTTCTGTGTGTGTCATAAAAAAAAAGAGAAGTATTAATGAATGTGTTTTGAAGCAATAGCACTACTGGGTAGTGTTATATATTTATTAATCCTCTTGCAACTAAAGGAGTTGTATGAATTTTGAAAGAAAAGGCATAGTGTTTATGCTTGTTTTGTTGTTGTCTAATTTTAAGGTAGCAGCAAAGAAAATTATTTTTGAAGATAAAGATGCGGGGTTTGCTTTAACTACTTCGGGAAAAATTTCTCATGGTTTTGGTTTTGGATCTAATACAGCGTTATTAAATGACGTTGCTCAGGGATATTTGGGTAAGGTTGATAAGTCGTTTACTTTTAGAACAAGTTTTGATTGGACATTAAATTTTTTGCACAGTGAAGGAGTTGAGTCTCAGGTTTCATTGCGTTCTAAATCTGTATGGGGAAATTCAAAACAAAATAAAACAACAACTGAAAGTATTAAATTACAAGAACCATTTATTGGAAGTCACTCTCATGATCTTGAGCCGCGAATTTTATATGTTCGTGAAGCATGGTTAAAATTAAACTTAGATGATCTTTGCGGCCGTTCAATAGGGAATCAAACAGTTACTGTTGGGTCATTTGGTTTTCAAGTAGGGCGTGGAATTGCTTTTGGTGATGCGTTTGCAGTAAATGCAAAATCTTTAGGTTTTTATAGTAATAGCACAGTTGATATGTATGCGCCTGGAATGAAACTTGCAGGGAATGTATGGACTGAAAGTATTAAATATAATTTATATGGATCTCTTTCTCAAAACAAATCAACAAGTCTTTCAGAAACAACAACTCAATCATACGATCAATTAATTCGTAATGGTGGATATGTTACTTCATTTTCTCGAGGATACGGAGCAGTTGATGCAAACTTTATAAGTAATCTTCAAATAATTTTATTTGAAAATGAAGAAAAACATATGAAGTTTTCACTTGAACCATATACTGTTTTTAATTACAACGCTTTACAAAAAATAGATGATGAAGGCGATGCAAAAAGCAAGATGGCAACATTTGGATTTGGTGGCGAACTTGAATATGGTCGATTTGAATTAGGCTTTGAAGGTGCATTTAACAAAGGGCACCAAGATGTTTATGCATGGGACAGAAACAAAGTGACTTTCCAAACAAATTCAACAACTGGTGCAATTGAACAAGTATATAGTCATATTTATAATGAAGTTGGTTTAACAACCAAATTGGCATATACAGGAGACACAAGTACTTACCGTCCAACAAGTGGAATTAGTTCAACAATGAACAGTGCTCAAATTGGAGCAACTGGAAAATACAATTCAGCAACTCGTTTCCGTGATGCGTATAAAAATTTATACAAAGGTTCAATGTTTGTTGCAGATGCTTCTGTATATCTTTACAAAAGAGATTTTAAAGTTTCTTTAGAAGGTGGATATGCTTCTGGAGACGTAAATCCTAATACGCAAAAAACTGGTTCAGAAAGAGATTATAATGGTTTTGTTTCTTTCCAAGAACAATATTATGGAAAACGTGTTAAAAGTCTTCTTTTGCTCAATTCATTAGTTCGCCCTACTCCTTTAGCAGAAAGTGCAAACTATATCCCAGGAATTGATGGATTTTCTGATATTAAATATGTAGGATTCGGGGCTACTTATGCACCAGAATCTTCAAAAAGAAAATTAAATATAACTTCAAATATTCTTGCTGGATGGCAAGATCAGTCAGCATTTAAATTTGGATCAACAACAGAAAATGCAAGTAGTTCTTTGGGTGTTGAATTAAATACATC
This sequence comes from Candidatus Babeliales bacterium, assembly GCA_021735725.1. Classification (GTDB taxonomy): domain Bacteria; phylum Babelota; class Babeliae; order Babelales; family CAIQNR01; genus JAIPGS01. Next base: position 6,815 of record JAIPGS010000035.1, on the reverse strand, counting down.
AATGAGTTTACAACTTTTTAAAGATGTAAAATTTAAAACAGATGTTGCATTCTTTTTCCCTGGTCAATTTTATACTGATTTAAAAGGGACAGCGCTTTCAAGTCAAGTTGCGAGTCTTGTAAAAAATGCACAGGCCGGTGTAAGTGAAACAAATTCTTTACCAACTCTTGGTGATAATAGTTCATTTCAAATAGGTACAGCATTAGAATATAGTTTTTAATCTTAAAATTTACAAAAAAAGGGAAGCGTAAATGCTTCCCTTTTTTTGTTTTTTAAATATGGTACACTAAGGATTCTTAAATAAATAGATCCTTATAGGGAAAGATAAGAAGGTAATACGGATGATTTCATGGAAAAGAACAATTGAGTGCGGATTAGTTGATGAAAAATTATTAGGCAAAGAAGTAACCTTAAATGGGTGGGTTGCTCGACGTCGAGATCATGGCGGGCTTATTTTTATTGATTTACGTGATAGAACAGGACTTATGCAAATCGTTTTTAATCCTGACTTTAATAAAGATGTTCATGCTCAGGCTCATTCGTTACGGTCGGAATTTGTTCTTTCTGTAACAGGAAAAGTTGTTAATAGAGCAAAAGAAACGGTTAATGAAAAGATGCCAACAGGAAAATGGGAAATTCAGGTTGAAAAACTTACCATTTTGAATGAATCAAAAACATTACCATTCCCTCTTGATGAATCTGAGGTAATAGAAGAAGAGCTTCGTTTACGATATAGATATTTAGATTTAAGAAAATTTTCTATGCAACAGCGTCTTGCAATGAGAAGTATGGTTACTTTTGCAATGCGTGAATTTTTTTTAACAAAAGGATTTTTTGAAATTGAAACTCCTATTTTAACAAAAAATACTCCTGAAGGAGCTCGAGAATTTTTAGTTCCGAGTAGAATTAATCAAGGAAGTTTTTACGCACTTCCTCAGTCTCCTCAAATTTATAAACAATTATTAATGGCTGGCGGAATGGAACGTTATTTCCAAGTTGCTCGTTGTTTTCGTGATGAAGATTTACGTGCAGATCGTCAACCAGAATTTACACAATTAGATGTTGAAATGTCTTTTGTGGAGCAAGATGATGTTCGTGCAGTTATAGAACAAATGTTTGTTCATGTCTTTAAAAAAGTTTTTAATATTGACATTACATTGCCATTTCCGACATTAACCTATGATCAAGCTTTTGGGGTGTATGGATCGGATAAACCTGATTTGCGTTACGGAATGATTATTCATGAAGTATCACATTTATTTGCAGGCACAGAGCTTTCATTTTTAAAAGCAGTTTTAGATAAGGGTGGTAAAGTTGGAGCGATTCGCGTTGAAGATAAAGAGTTCACACGCTCTGAACTTGATGGCTGGGTAAACAAGGCTCAAGAACTTGGATCAAAAGGATTGTTATATGTTCGTTGGTCAAAAGATGGAATATTAGAATCTCCTGTTGCAAAATTTTTACCGGCAGATTTTTTTGAACAAGCTTCAAAACAATTTAAAGATCTTAAAAAAACAGATACGTTGTTTTTTATAGCAGGCCCTTACAAAGCGGCATGGGAAACACTTGGTCGTTTCCGTTGCGCAATGGCAGAGTCTTTAAAAATGATAAATCCTCATATTATAAATTTATGTTGGATTGTTGATTTTCCATTGTTTGAATATGATGAAGAAACAAAATCCTTCAATTCTATGCATCACCCTTTCACAACCCCTCAGGAAGGATGGCAAACGCTTAAGCCTGAAGAAATGAAAGCTCAAGCATATGACATTGTGTGTAATGGGATGGAACTTGGAGGAGGTTCAATTCGAATTCATAACAGAGAAAAACAAGCAAAAATATTTGAACTTCTTGGATTAACCAAAGAAGAAACTGACGATAAATTTGGATTTTTATTAGAAGCACTTGAATATGGATTTCCGCCTCATGGAGGAATAGCTTTGGGGATTGATAGAATGTTGATGATTCTTACTGGATCATCTTCTATTCGTGAAGTAATTGCATTTCCTAAAAACCAACGTGGTTATGATCCAATGATGCAAGCTCCAACTCCAGCAGATCCTAAAAATCTTAAAGAGTGCGGCATTGCCATTGTTAAGAAAGACAAGAAGTAAGAGCATTTACAATATTTTTGTGATCATGGTATGTTTCTTTTTTGTAATCGTTATTAAAGAGCGTTTGAATAAAAAGGAAATAAGTGTGAAAATTACAAGAGTTATTGGAAAAGAGATTTTTGATTCTCGGGGATTTCCAACTGTGTTGTGTCAAATGTATCTTGAAGATGACTCTTTTGTGTCTGCATCAGTTCCTTCTGGTATGTCACGAGGGGAAGGCGAGGCCTTTGAATTACGTGATTGTGATCCACATCGTTTGGATGGTAAAGGCGTTTTAAAAGCTATTCATAATATTGATACAATAATTGGGCCGGCTCTTGTAGGTCAAGAGCCTGACGTTATGACAATCGATACGATAATTAAAGAACTTGACGATTCTCCTGATAAACGAAAACTTGGTTCAAACGCAACATTAGCTGCAAGTCTTGCTGGGTGCAGAGCTCAAGCGGCAGTTGATCAGATAGAGTTGTTTGAATGTGTTGCAGGGCTTTATGGAGCCCAATCTGTTTCTCTTCCCTTTCCTCTTTTTAATGTTATTAGCGGAGGTACTCATTCGGGTAATAATTTTCCTATTCAAGAAATTATGATAGCTCCAATAGGAGCTCCGTATTTTCGTAATGCGTTAGAAGCTGCTATAGAAACAACTACTAAATTAAAAGAAATTTTAGAAAAAAAAGGATATCAAACAACACTGGGAGATAAGGGTGGATTTGTCTCTGTCTTTAAAGATGAAAAAGAACCTTTTGATTTGATTATGGAAGCTCTTGAGCAAGCGGGGCAAGCAGATCTTTTTAATATTGCAATTGATGTTGCAGCAGATAAACTTTATGACCCTACTGCACATCTGTATGCATGGAATAAGGGGCATAAAACACAAGAACAACTTCTTGAGTTTTATGATATGCTTGTTAAAGATTATAAATTATATTCTATTGAAGATGGGTTTGCAACTGCTGATAAAGATGGTTGGAAGGTTTTATCCAGAATCTATGCAGGAGAAATTCAAATTATTGGAGATAATCTTTTTGTAGGAAATATTGAACGAATAATAGAAGGCCTTGATCAAGAACTTGCAAATGCTGTTATTATTAAACCTAATCAAATTGGAACATTGACTGAAACATTGCAAGTTATTGCATTATGTAATCAGGCCAACGTAAATCCTATTATTTCTCATCGCTCAGGAGAAACATCTGATACTTTTATTGCTGATCTTGCTGTAGCAACAAGTGCCGGTCAAATTAAAACAGGCGGATGTAATCGGTCAGAACATATGGCTAAATATAATCGATTACTTGCGATTGAAGATATTTTAACAATGTCATTATTAGATTAAGTTAATAACAGATCTTTCTTTTCTTTGTATTGAAAAAGTGCTTGTAATTCTTTTTGGGCTTTTGCTTCTTCTGCAAGGGGGGTTTTTTTAGCTGAAGAAATAGGTTTTTTTTCTATAATTTTTAATTCTTTTGTTTTCTTTTCTATTTCCTTATTTATTTTTTCAGAAACAACTTCTGCATTAAAATGAAAAAGTTTTTTAAGTTCTTTTTCTGCTTGTTTTTCTTCAGCAGATTCAGAAAGTTTTTCAAGTTTTTCAGGACTTTTCTTTTCAGGGCTCTCTTCTTGTGAAAAACTTTGTATATTTTCTTGAATTTCTGGCATAGAATGAAGGGGCGCTGTGATTTTAATAGGTTTTATATCATTCTTTTTGTCTTTAAAAAGAGGAGCCGGAATTTTATTAAAATTAGCTTCAATATTGTTCTGGTAATTTTGCATAGCTTCAGCAATTTGTTTTTTTTCATTTCCAAAAAACCAATGAGTAATAGGATCACGTAATTGAGACAAATTATCATTTCTATTGTCTGTTAGCCCTAAAAGATCAAGAGCTTCTTCTGATTTGTAGCGGGTAAATTTGTTGGAGTCTTGATGAGAAGTATAAATAACTTCTGCTCGTAAAAAGATCATTAATTCACTTGTTGTGACGGTTTGTTCATTGCTACTCACAAAATGTTTTATAAAAGGGACTTTATCAAGACCAGGTGTTCCAGTTTTTTCAACAATAGTTGTTGTTTTAGAAAGTCCTCCGATGACTAAAATATCTCCGGAATAAATATTAGCATTTGTAGTTATTTTTCTATTTGCCGTATCGCCTTCTGATGCTGCTCCTGATTTAGCATTACCTGTAAATTCATCAACAGTAATAGATAACCCTAGGTTAATAATTCCATTTTCACTGATGGTTGGTAAAACATTTACAATTAAAGAAGCTTCTTTTGGTCCATAATTAATGGTTGTTCCTGTAGTTGATGTTGCTTCTGCTGTTGATTGTACATACCGTGTTTCTGAACTTGTAAAACTTACTTGTTTATGATTTGTGGTGGTTAAGTAAGGTTGAGAAAGAATTTTGTTATCAGAAGATGATTGTAACATTTGGGTTATAAGCCAAATTCCATTTATTCCAGGATCTGTTACAGAAATAACGGTATTTCCACTTGTAAGGGTTCCAACTCCTGCAAGAAGGTTTGATTGTAATGCGTTTGAAGGTGTTCCTGGAGTTTGATATGTGTTCGCTATATGAGCGGCTTGCATATTGATATCATCTTTAAAAAACAAGGAAGAATGATTTCTTATTTGAGATGCAAGAGATTTTGCTCTTGTTGTTATTAGATCAACAATTAGTCCTTGAATAGCAACTTGAAGACGAGGTTGGTCAAGTTCTTTAATAAGCTTTTCAAGTCTTATCCAGTCTCGTTCAAGGGCGGCAATAATAAGTCTATTTCCTCCTTGAGATCCTTGTTGAACAGTTCCATCTCCTCCAGAGGCTCCAGTTCCAGGAGCAGATGTTTCTGCCGCAATAATAACACCTTCAAAATATAATTTTGTTTGGCTTCCTGTGCTGCTTGAAGATTGGTTTGTTCCTGATCCATATCCACTAGATCCTCCGCTTGAGGCATCAGATCCTTGTACAATTGTTCTTAATGTTGTTGCAAAATCATCAGCTTTAAGATATTTTAAATCATAAACATGTAAAAGTGATTTTCCCTCTTCGTGGGGCGTATCAACATGTTCTTTGATAAAAGTAAGAATACGAGTAAGGGCATCTTTTTTTCCAAGAAAAACAAGAGAATTGGTTCTGATGATGGGAATAATTTTTGTAGTTTGTGCAAAAAATCCTGAGTTGTTTGGAACCTGTGCTTGCCCCCCGCTTCCCGCTTGTTGAGTTCCTATGAGCTGATCAAATAAAGCTTTAACATATGTTGCTGAAGTATGTTCAAGTCGAAATATTTGCATATCTTGTACTATAGATGAAGAATCGAGTTGGTCTACAATTTCCATTACAGACTTGATATTGGTTGCATAGTCAGTGAGAACCATTGCATTAAGTTGTGGTTCAAAAATGAGTTGAGCGTCTGCAGATAAAATATCCTTTAAAATAGTTTCAAGAGGATTTTGTCCGGCCCCTCCTCCATAGCCACCGGTTGATTGACCACCCGGAACTTGAATATTGCTTAAATAACGTAGATAACGAATTTTTAAATCAGTTTTAGGTAATGATGCGGTTGGGGTATTAACGAACAGAGGAAGAGACTCTTTGTTTGTATTGGCATCGTTTTTAACAATAGTACTAAATCCTACTCGAGGAATAATGGTGAATCCTGAAATTTTTAATAAAGTAATAACATATTGCCACGCTTTATGAAGAGAAATTTTATGAGAAAATTCAAAAGTTACCTTTGTCGTTAATGCGTTGGCTCCTGAAGGAAGCATGATATTAATATTGAGTTGTGTTGCAAGTTCATTAACAATAGTTGCAAGAGGGACATCGTTATACCTAAACCACACCATCTTTTCTTTTGTATTATTTTCTTCTTTTATTTTTGTATTTAAAATGTTTTTTACTGTGGTTTTATCATGCAGTTGTGTTGCATTTAATAAAACTTGAAAGGTAGATATAAGCGAGCCGTATAGTAGAAAATAACAATATTTTTTATTCATAAATTTAATCCCTATCGTGTTTTGTCCTTACTTTCTCTTTGTGGAGTCAGTGTTGCTATTGTTAACATTACATCAAGAGACGCCCCTTTTGTCTTTGTGATTATAAGTTCTTTTGTATAAATTCGTGCTTTTTGTTCTATTGTTTGTAAAAATTCACAAAGTTCTTGCGTGCTAATTTGTTTAAATTGTGCAGTTAATTTTCTTTCGGTATATTTTTTATGAATTATTTCAGAAGAAATATCAGCAGCAGCAATTTTCAATTTGTTTTCTAATTTATGTTGTTGGATTGCTGTATCAAAAAAATTTTTAATTTTAAAATTTGGTTCTTTTTCAAGAAGCTCATTCACTTCTTGGCTTTGTTGCTCTACTTTTTTTAATCTTTTTAATACGAGTTGAGTGTCTTTTCTTTTAGCATTAATTGAATTAATTTTTTTAAGTAAATCACTTGTTGTAATATGATAATAATAAAATATAACACAAAGAAGGACAAGAATAGATCCTCCTATTATGGCAATATATTTATAAAAATCGGTTTTTTGAATAGTTGCAAGAGAATCCTTTAAAGATTCAAAAATGATCATGAACCACTCCCTTGATTGTTAAGCGTAAGAGGTATTGAGAATTCGATAGATTGTAATTCAGGGATATTGCTAAAGAGTTTTGTTGCTTTAAGTTGCTGTTCAAATTGATCAATCGCCTCAAAATTAC
>JAIPGS010000034.1 GCA_021735725.1 Candidatus Babeliales bacterium | reverse complement strand
TGTCGCTTGCAAAGAAGGATCTTTTCTTGCACAAGAAATAGGAAAAATAAAAAAAGAAAAAGGGGAACATGAAGAAGCAAAAAAATATTTTATATCTGCTTTAGAATCTTTCAAAACACTTTCTGAATCTCACGATCAAGCATTAAAAGTTACGGGAGTCAAAGGAATTGCTACATTGTTTTTGGAACAAAATCATCCAGCAATTTTTGATATCCGAACTTTACACCAAACAAATACTGATTTTTGTAAAGAAATGAGCATTTGTCCTTGTCAACATGCTCTTCTTATACTCGAAACAGAAAAACAAGAACAAGAATGTGCCAATATGTGTGCTCAAATATATTGCGGCCGATATAGTACATGTTCAAAAATTACACGTGACTACGACAAAGCATTAGATGTTTTAAAACCATTTAAAGATACACTTCCAGATTTTGTGTTACCTACAATAGAAGGATTCAAATTATTACGTTCTCTTGATACATCCGATCAGCAAAAAGGCTATGAAATTATTAACGCACAATACACAATTAATAAAAATAATCTTATTAATTATCAATCACTTGAAGAATCACGAGACACTATTATTGTCCCCCTTTGTCATGAAATTTTAAAAAATACAGAGATTTGTATATCAATAAAACCTAAGCCAGAAATTATTAAAGATCTTACAACTCAAACTCAATCAATTATAAAGCTTTATAAAACAAACTTTTCTCAAGAACTTGCCGAAATTCTTTTTTCTATTAATAACAATCTTATCAAGAGTATAAATAAACATCATGATATTTTCCCTTTTAATGATATTTTAAAGTATCAAACCATACTTGCCATAGGTCAAAGTGAAATTACTAATTATCTTATTAATACTTCTGATCGATTTGATAAAAAAACAGAATCTTGTTACAAACAAACAAAAGGATATATTGATAAATTTTTTGCACCAACACTTTTAGAACTTAATAATCAAAGTATTTCTGAAAAAAAAGCATTCGAACAAATAATAGAACTTGTATCCCAAGGATCAGTGTATTGGGGAGAAAATTTTAATTATCTCTTCAAAATACTCCCTCTTATCCAAAAACTACAAACAGAAACTCAAACAGAATGCCCTTATTTTACTGAAAAAAAACGCGTCTTAGAAAGAGCATATTATCTTATCAAAAAAGAAGTGCCTGCAGAAATTGAACGACTTAAAAATACTTCTTTGCAAGAAGGCGATAATCAGTTTTCCTTGTACAAACAAGCATTAACATTGCAAAAATCATGTGATATTATCCCGGGACTGGAACAATACAAAGAAGAAATTTCTCAAGAATGCGCAACATTAAAAAAATCATTAGAAACGTTCAATAGAGATGTTTACGCACAAACCCAAAAATTAAAAAAAACTGCGCAAGTTTTAAGTCAAATTTCACACATACTCAAACCTCATGAAATTTCATGCTATCTACCAGGAGCATCAGCACCACTTGAAGAAGATATTTTTAAGAAACTACAAAATACTTCAACAACAACAAAACCTATTTATGCTGCTTTACTGAATGAGATTGTAAAACTTCATACTAATCCAACAGAAGCTAATATTAGTCTTTTAGTAAAGAATAAAAAAAATCTTTTTGACATATATACCCTTGGAATAGCGCATCAAAGAAATAAAGAGTCAATAAATACTATTCATGGTCTTTGTTTAGCCATACCGTATCTTAATGCAGAAGAACAAGGTGCCGCACAAGCAAGAATGCATCAATTAATCACAACGATATCCCATGACTTATTAAGAGAAATATCTACCTCTTCTGGTGACGCTCAAAAAGTATATAAAGATGTATTCCAACATCTTTTAATCACATTTCATACAGAACCAGATTATAAACAAACAATTCTTAAAATTTTAAAATCAGAATTTAACACTTCCGATTTTCTTAAATAAAATGCAACCTGGTAATACTTTAGCTTAAGTTTGATATAATAAGCTTATTCTTGATGGTATATGGAAGTTTTTTCTAAAATAAAAAATAAGCTTATTTTATGTGTAATTTACAAATGATAAAGACGTGAAAATTCCGTCTAGTTGAGTTATATTAATCAACTTTTTAAGACACTATGATTTTTAGGATAAGCTACACGCCTATCTTCCTACAAAAATTGGTTAAAGAGCTCCCTATTTGACATTAATTTATTTACTGTTAGAATATAATATATAAGTTAATAAATTAAATTATCAAATGCGAGGTTAGCAATATGAAAAAAATAAATAAACATCAATTAAAAGGGTTATTTTTAACATTACTCTTTACAACATCTCTTTTTGCAAGCCAAGCAGCATTGCAAGATACAACAGCTCATTTATCAGAACAGATAGTTGTTGATAGTTTATATCGACCAATCGATACACGATCAGAATCTATTCCTCCTTTTGATGGATCATTCATCTATTTGCCAAGTTTTCAATCTGAAAAAAATTTTATTGCATATCCTTTTAATATACATCTTCCAATCAGAGGAATACATAATACTGATTCACTAGAATCATTGTATCTTAAAAAAAGACCATATCAGTTACCTTTAATTTTAGTTATGGGTGAGCGAGCAGTTGGAACTCCCATGTACAGCTTTATTGAATCATTTAATCCGACAGCAACAATGGGACTTGATAATATTAACTTTTTATTAGTAGAAGAATCAGGAAATCCTGCAGCACCTTATACACTATGCAATATAAATAAAATTTTAACATATATGGCAGGACAGAATTCAATTATTACGGCTGCATCTGTGGCCCAAAATCTTGCTGCTGGAGACCCTGCAACACTGCACATGTTTCATTCTCTTATCAATCCACAGCCCGTAAATCCTTTACATGGGCACATTCAAAATTTATCAACAGAAAATAATATACTTAAACACACAGTTGATATTTTAGATGGACGACGCATTGGACAAGAAATAAGACACAATAAAGTTCTTACAAAAAAAGATTCCCAGATTAATGCATTAACCCAACTTATTAAAGCATCTTTACAATCTCAATGTGATTCTTTTGCGCAACCACTTTTAAAAACATTAAAAACAGCATCTCAAAAATTACATGAATATGAACAACGTATTGCGGGAATAGAAAAAAATACTGAACGTACACAACAACATTATAAAGCACAACGAGCCGAACAAAAAGCTCGTAAAACTCGCCTTAAAGAATTATTTGAATCTTCAGCTCAACCCTTTTTTAATACATTAAAAACAGCAACACAAAATATGGAAACACATACATCGCGTTGTGATGAACTCTCTAAAAAGATACAAGCGATTAAAACTATTGGTGAAGAAAAAACACGAATAACACAACTAAAAAAACAAGCAGAAAAAGATGCAGAAGAAGCACGCTTAAGAAAAATACAAAAAAAAGAAGCAAAACTATTAAAAAAACAAAAAGAAAAAGAAACATATGAACAAGCTGAAAAAAATGAACAAGAAATACTCAAAAAAGCACAAGAACTAAATAAACTTGAAATAATACAACAAAGAGAAACTGCATTCGGTCTTATTCATACTCCTTTAAATAATCACAAAGTAACACACCCTCAAAGAATCGATGCTTTTTTAAAACTATTATTTGCACAAGTTCCTGATGAAATAACAGAAGAAAAACGTGATAAAGTCATAGATCTTCTTACGGAACATTACGGTTCTACAATAGCAACTAAGAATAATGCAGTGATTGAACAATATTTTACCGTTATTTTCGGATTTATTTATGCAACAGAAATAAAAAAAGGGAGGGAGATTGTATTTGAAAACATTTTTATTATCAAAATTTTTGAAAAATTAGCACTTCAACATTCTGTAAATTTTAATGATAAAATTATACAAACAATAAAAAAAACATTCATTCCTACTATTTTAGATGTTTTAGATAAACAATGGAAAACAAACATTCCTTACAGCGCGCAAATAACACACTCCCTTACCACACTCATGATTGATACTTTTAAAATGCACATGCCTAGCCCAGAAGACAGAGAAGAAAAACAGCATGTATTACATTTATTACAAATTTTACGTAAATTACATGAAGAAGATCAAGTAGATCAAGAAAATAAAGACAAGTTAAAAAACTCTATTATACGCATCAAAACAGAAGCTAAAAATGCCGTTTTTAAACCAATTAATCCTTATACATATGATGAAGAACAATTTTTAGAACCTTCTACTCAACTACAACAAGAACAACCAAAAAAAGAAAAAAGTGAAGATTTTTATAAAATACTTTTAAGACAAGCAATAACAAGCCCTCGTACTACTTTTGAGTATTTAGAAAAAGAAGAAACTCCTGCACATATAAAAACTGCTCTTTATCTTGTTACTTCTGAAAACTTTGATAATTACTTAGAACAATATAATAAAACTGCAGAACAACAAACTACAATTAAAAACCTTATTAAAATATTTCCTTCTGCAGATTCTGCAGATAAAGATAAAAAAATGGAATTATTAAGAAAATACAAAGAAAAAACAAAAAATCCTGTCTCTGCTGGATATGCAGCAGCTGAACAAAGAGCTGATCAAGCATTTTCAGAATTAAAATGTATGAGTTCATACCAACTTGAAAAAGATATTACAAAAATTTTAGATAAAAAAGATGCACTGACATTGTCTGATATTCAAGAAATAATGGGAAAATTACCAGAACTTCAGAAAAAAGGTTCCGCAAAAAAATTCCGCCAAACATGCCAAGCTATTATAAAACGATACGATCAATTTCAAAAAGTTTCAGATATTGTTTGCTTAATGTCTTTTGCTAAAATATGCCCTGATGATATTTATAAATCTATTAGAAGAACAACATTAGTATAAAATAAAAAATAGTGGGTATATAATCTGATACTTTAAGTAACTACCATTATAAAAACAAGAGAGAACTTTTTATAAAATTCTCTCTTGTTTTTATGAATTATAATCTATCTATTTTTAAAAAATATCAATTTAATAGTCAAAAAATTGTACTAAAAAGAGATTCTAAAATATTAAATATCTGAAGCAAATGAAGGTAAAAAACCTTTTATTAAAATTTTCTCGGCTTGTTTTTCAGAAATTCCACGCCCCATAAGAAAAAAAAGATGTTCTTTATCCAGATAAGAAATTGCTGCTCCATGGCCACATGAAACATCATCATGCAAAGCTTGAATACTTGGAACCGAAAATGCTTTTGCTGTCTCATGCAATAAAAGCACTTTATTTTGTTGATCCGCAACAGCACGTAAAGAACCTTCTTTAAGTGTTATTAAACCATTATATGAACATGATGCATCTTTACCAATAATTCCATAAAAATGAACTTCACTCTGCGTGTCTGGAGCTGTATGAATTTGTTCTGTACTAATAGTGTATTGTTCAGATTCTCCTGCAATTACAGCACCTTGAACTTTTGCTGTTGCTCCACGCCCTTGCAAATATATTTTTTGAATAAAAGTATATTTTTGTTGACCGGTAAATAATAATGTTTGAATCAGATGTGCATTTTCTTCGATATAAATATGAAGTTCTGTAAAAGAATCATCAGCTTTAAGATGCAAAGTAAGCTGTTCATTTTTTTTTATAACAATTTCTTTAACCAATTGAACCTTCCATTTCATGCTGAATTAATCGGTTAATTTCTACCGCATATTCCATAGGAAGTTCTTTAACAAACACATCAATAAACCCATTTACAATCATTGCACTTGCTTCTTGTGCAGAAAAACCACGACTCATTAAATAAAAAAGCTGTTCATCACTTATTTTACTTACAGAAGCTTCATGCCCCACATCAACCATCTGTTCATTCACGTACACTGTTGGATACGTATCAGAACGAGAAGCAGAATCAAGAAGTAATGCATCACATTGCACACGTGCCTTAACTCCGTGCGCACCTTTAACAACTTTTAAAAGCCCCCGATAATTTGAACGTCCACCAGATTTACTAATCGATTTTGCAATAACATTTGAGCTAGTGCGCGGAGCCATATGAATAATTTTTGCCCCAGAATCTTGAATTTGCCCTTTTCCTGCTACAGCTATAGAAATAATATTTCCTTTTGCCCCAGGCTCTTTTAGGATGATACATGGATATTTCATGGTAACTCTACTTCCAAAGTTTCCGTCAACCCATTCAACTGTTGCATCTTTATACGCAACTGCACGTTTTGTTACCAAATTGTAAACATTAGAAGACCAATTTTGAATAGTGGTGTAACGCACCTTTGAACCTTCTAATGCAATAATTTCTACCACAGCACTATGAAGTGAATTTGATCGATACACAGGAGCGCTGCATCCTTCAACATAATGAACTGAACTTCCTGGTTCAGCAATAATTAATGTTCTTTCAAATTGACCCATTTGTGGTTGATCAATTCTGAAATATGCCTGAATTGGCATATCAATATGAACATCTTTTGGTACATATAAAAAACTTCCACCACTCCACACAGCAGAATTTAATGCCGCAAATTTATTATCATGAGCAGGAATAACTGTCGCAAAATATTTTTTGACCAGATCAGGATGCTCTTTCAGCGCTGTTTCTATATCAGAAAAAATAACACCTTTATCTTTCCATTCTTGATGTAAATTTTTATAAATCATTTCTGATTCATATTGTGCCCCAACTCCTGCCAAAATATGTTGTTCAGCTTCAATAATGCCAAGTGCGGCAAAAGTTTCTTTTACCCTATCTGGAACATCAGACCATGAACGTTGTGTATCCAGTGATTTTATATAATAATAAATGTCTTGAATATTTAAATCGGAAAGATCAGGGCCCCATGTTTGCATCGGTTTTTTTTCAAATATTTCGAGCGCTTTCAAACGAAAATCAAGCATCCATTGAGGTTCACCTTTTTCATGTGAAAGATCTTTTACCACTTGAATATTTAAACCTTTTTGCGGAGTTATTTTTTTTGCACTACTTTGCAAACTGGTCATAACCAGACTCCTGAATTTTTTTAATTAAGAGTGCTTCACCAGAAAGCACCAGTTTTCCCTTATTCATAACATGTACAACATCAGGTTCTAGAAAATCTAAAATAGTTTGATAATGAGTAATAATAAAAAGAGAAGAGTGTGGATTTACTTTCATAAACCAAGATAACGCCTTCCCCACACACTTTAAAGCATCTACATCTAATCCTGAATCAATTTCATCCAAAAAAGCTATGCGTGGTTGCAGCACTAATAATTGCAACATTTCACATCGCTTTTTTTCTCCTCCAGAAAATCCTTCATTGGTATTTCGCCATAAAAAAGATTCATCTAATTTTAATAAAGACCGTGCGGCAGCTATTTTTTTGGGAAGATCCGCTTGATCAGCCTGAGGATGAAGCGCCCGATAACTTTCTGTTAATAATGAATAAACAGTTACTCCTGGAAGAGATTGAGGATATTGCTGACTTAAAAAAATGCCGGCTTTTGCCCGTTTATCAGCAGACAAAGATGTGATATCTTTTTCATCAAAAATAACAGTCCCTGATTGTATTTTATAAAAAGGATGCCCTGCAATAGCTAAAGCTAAAGAACTTTTACCAGAACCATTGGGCCCCATACAAACATGAATTGTTCCTGACTGTATCCTTAAAAAAAGATCTGAAACAACCTGTTTATTTTCTACTGAAACAGAAAAGTTTTTAAGATAAAACATACCTAGCCTATCATATGGATATATCGACACAAAGCTTTATATCATTATAAAGCAATTGAGTAGTTTTGGCCAGAAAGCTTTAAAGAGAACTTTTTTCTTTATTTTTTGGTAATTGTAGCCAATACAGATCCAAATTTTTCAACCATTGTTAAAAATTTAGAAACATCTGGTTTAAGAATACGTTCATATCCATAGTGACATGCAATATAAGTAATTCCTACCGTTGCTGCAATCCCAAGTACCATTCCTCCTGATCCAGCAGCTACCAATGACCATCCTGAATGGCCATGATAATGATGATGGGTACTCTTTTCATCTAATTTATGACGAAGTTCACCTACTTTAATACCAGTATTATTATACCCAGAAGCATTCCCAATAAAAACGTCAGCTTCTTCGGAATAATTATCTAAAAATTCAGAGTTCCCCTTGAGAGCACGATAGTCCGGTGCAGCAAAAAGTCCCGAAACAAAAACAAAAGATAAAAGTATTATTTTTTTCATAATAACATCCTTTATAATAAAATTCATATATTTTTAAGCTCCATTAAGAGTATTTACCTCTTTACTCCTTTAAGTATACCATCATTGCCTCCCCCTGTAAAAAGGCCTCCAATAAGCTCTCTTAAATAAAGAGAGGCGCATAATAAATATGCTACCTCTCTTTATTTAAGCTTATTTTTATAAATTAATGAAAACTATTTTTTTAAAGTTCCGTAGATTCTTGGTTAACACAATCACATGACCGGGGCAAAATAAAACTAGCTAAAAATCCACCCAAAAATGCCAAAGACGCAACTCTGTTACAAAATGCATCTTTTTCATTTAATTTTGCCTGCAACGCATTAAGAGATTCCTTGTGTTTAGCTTCAAGATTATTAACTGTTTTCTTATTTTCAAGAATAGTATGATTTAGCAATGTAATTAGGTTCTGTTGAGTTTTTGAATTTATGAAAATTTAGGGTATGATATCACCGAAAAAAGCATTCAACCTCAATAATCGGTGATATCATGAAAAAAGAGTATATCAATGAAGTGGCTTGGAGTAAAATTTTGAAATTT
>JAIPGS010000033.1 GCA_021735725.1 Candidatus Babeliales bacterium | reverse complement strand
ACATGGCGACGCGGTCAATTCGGCTGAGGTTAGTCCTGATGCCCGTTATGTAATTACTATTCCAAGAGACAACACAGTTAAAATATATGATCTTTATACCAAACAACAAAAAGATTTTCTTGATAATGGAAAAAAACTACGTGAAGATAGAATTATGTATTCTTCAATTGATATTCTAAGACTCAGACAAGAAGAACGAAGACAAGAAGAACGAAGACAACAAGAAGAACTAAGAATTCAGCATCTTAAAAACACCGCCCAAAAAGTTTTAAAATATTCTGCATGTGTTGCCGGTGCGTATGGACTCTATAAATGGTTCACTAAAAAATAAATACCTTTAATTCAGATGGCTCTTTTTTAAAAAATTAACAATAAATAAAACAAAAAACCTTTTAATGGAGGATACTTTAAATGAAACCTATATCTATAAAATTGTATTTTGTACTTTTTTTAACATGCTTACTCAATAATACTTTTAGTTGTGAAATTACAAAAGTAGAAGAATCTGATAAAGAAGGAATTCGCGCAATTTTAGAGCAAGATCTTAGCAAAAAATATGTTATTGGTCATTCTCTACAAGGAACATTGCATGATATTTTTGATCTAAACACATATACAACTCTTGTTGCAAAAAAAGATGAACATGTTGTTGGATTTGCAACCTATAAACATCATGTTAATTTGTTTGCACGTGGATACGAATGGGTAGCTGGAGAAAAAAATAGAATGTTACAGCACCTTGCAGTTGATAAAGCCCACCAAAGAGACGGTGTGGGTAAAAAACTTATACAAGCCATAATAAAAAACTTACAAAAAGAAGGCATTAATTATGTTGTCTTATCTGTAATTGCTGAAAATAAAAATGCTTGTATGTTTTATGAGCGTCAAGGTTTTTACCTTACCTATCCAGGAATACACCGCCTTTCACAAGAAGAAATTGAGGCCCGTAAAGACGAGCCCCTTCAATATTATGAATATGCGTTATAAATTAAAATCCTGATTTTTCTAAAAATGCTTTTTGATTTGGTTCGCGGCCCAAATATTCATGGACCATATCATTAGGATTTTTACTTCCCCCTGGTTCAAGTAGTGCAGCTGAATACCGTGCACCTGCTTCTGGATTAAGTAATCCCTCTTTTTCGATTTCTGCAAAAATATCACATGCAATAACACGGGACCACAAGTATCCGTAATATTTTGCACCATATCCCGTTAAGTGCCCAAATGAATATTGAAAATGCCCTTCATTATCAAATACCATATAATCAAATGTTTCTTGTGCATACTTTTTAACAATCGCATCTGAATCTTTATTTTCACCCGATTCAAAAATTTCAAGGGCAACCATTCCAAGCCATATTTGGCGAGATTCAAAAATCCCTGTTGAAAGTTTTAATAAAGAAAGTTTTTTATCAATAAGTTCATCAGAAAGTGGTTCATTAGTTTTATAATGTTTTGAAAGCATTTTTAATATTGCTTTATCTTCCATCCAATTTTCAAGCATTTGAGACGGTAATTCAAGAAAATCACTTTTAACATTTGTTCCCGCTTGCGAAGCCAAGTCGGTACCACCAAGTAAATAATGAAGCGCATGTCCAAATTCATGAAAAAATACATTTACTTCATCATACTTAAGCAATGATGGCTTATTAGCAGTTGGCTCTGTAAAGTTACATACAACAGTACACACTGCTGGAGTATAAAGGCCATCAGCACTTTTACGAGCAGGAAGAGCTGAAAATTTAGCTGCATGATTAAATTTATTATCACGTGGAAACATATCCATAAATACATATCCCAGCAATGTTCCATTTTTACGTTTAATTTCTACAAGTTGAACATCTTTATGCCACGCTTCTGGATTATTTATTGTTTTAAATTCCAAATTAAAGAACTTTTGATAAATCTTAAAAAGACCATCAACTGTTTGTTGCATTGGAAAATATTCTGCAATAACAAGTTCATCAACATCATAATGTTTTTTCTTAAAGTAGTTAGTGATATAACCCAAATCCCACGGAAACACTTTTCCCTCTTTTGTTAATGCCACACCTTCAGGAAGATCACTCAAAAAGTGTTTAATTTCTTTATCTGCTTTTGCTTTTGTAACAGGAAGTAAGTCTCGTTGTAACTTCCAAGCACGTTCAGGAGTTTTAATCATTTGATCTGCAAGATCCAATTCTGCATAACTTTTAAAACCGAGCGCTTTTGCAAGTTGATCACGTAGATTCACAATTTCATTAAGAACAGACACATTTTGTGGATATGCTTTATTATTATTTGTTTTATAAAAACGTTTACGTGTATCTTGTACAGAGCAATAACGCATAATTGCATCTTGTGTTGGATAATCCATTTTTAAAATAAATAATCCAGCATCATCTTTTGCAAGCCCTTTAATAAAATCTTCAGGAACCCCTGCAAGTTGTTCTTGCGTTGCTGTAATTGTTGAACAGTCTTGAGCAATATTCACTTCAAATTGTGTTGAAAGTTCTGATAAGCGTTTTTTCAAATTCATAACTACTGCACGTTCTGCTTCTGGAAGATCCATCCCTGCCCGTTTATAATCATCAAGAAGTTCATCTAAAAATAAAATCTCTTCTTGTGTAAATGTCGATCTATCAGCACAAGTATTATACGCTTTTAATGATTCATATAACTCTTTGTTCCCTGCAATAGATTCAATATACACCGCATTAAGAACTTGATATTCCGCTGTTGCGGCTTCACGCACATCTTTATCTGGATGAACCATATGAACAAGTTCAAGAACTCCGATATAAAAACCAATTCCACTTACAGCCTGATCAAGCGCACGTAATTGATTTTCTTTTGTTTTTTCTGTTGCCGCAATAATTACATCAACATCGTTCTTTAATTCTTTTTGAACCTTTTGTGAACGAGCAATTACCTCATTAACCGTTGCAGGATATACCTGAAACACATCATTTATATTTTGAACAACTTGATATCCTGTTTTGTTTCGCTCTAATCCTAATGACACTTTTTCCCCTTGTAAAAATTTATAGGTTACCCCAATAATGGCAACCACAAGAACTATTATCTGATTTTTTTTCACTTTTAAAACCTTTTTTAAAAAAATCTATCTCTTTAAAAAAAGATTTTAACAAAAGAAAAAAATTTTTGATAGAAAAGAAAAATATGATTACCCTACTGAACACAGCAAAATAATCATACTTTATATATGTACAATGAGAGAAAATCTATTTTTCTCTTAATGACGCATTTTTGATAAGATTAATAATCTCTAAATATTCATCAATCTCTAAATACTCGTCACCTTTTTTTTCCTGATACTTTCGTGTAACTATTTCTAAAGCTGTTTCATTTTCTTTATTTTTAATCTTTACATCTGCTCCAGCTTTAAGGACCATTTCAACTGCTTCTTTATCAACAAAAAAACCATGTACTTTCTGCATTAAAATCGTATCACTTTCTTCATTTTGTGCATTTAAATCTGCCCCACTGCGTATCAAAATGTCAAAAATATTTTGGTCTTTCCCCCAATCAATTCCGTATAATAAAAAGAATAATTTTTGTTTTTCTACATTATAAATGTGGCATAAACTATTAAAAAGTTCCTCATTATAACATTTTAAAGCTTCCTCAAGCGCATCAATCAAAATATCCTCAAAAGGAAGGTCTAATCCAAAACCTTCACGGGAATAATTTAATAATAATGTGACGATTTCTTTATTGCCTTTTTTAATAGCCCTTTTTAGAGTCCAAGAGTTAATTTTTACATGCTTTTCTAGCAGTAATTTTACAACTGCGACATTGTCACTTTTTTCCACTACTTGATCTAAAAAAGTTCTTCTTTTCCACGGGGCCCTTCTGTCTTGATTAAAAGCATATTCAAGATTTACGCCATTATCAATCAACAACTTCAACAGATCAATATCAGCATGAGGATCAGTTAAAAGAAGCAAAACTTCCTTATTATTTTTTGCCAATTCTTTTAAATCAAGTATCTGTGAAAGAGATACTCCCCTTGTTTTTGCATAATTCATTAAATTTTTATAACCATATGTTGCAAGACCTGTTTTTTCTTCAGCACCTAACTTACAAGATGCATGTCTTTCTTCTAATAAACTAGTCACTTTCAATGTACGCCCCCTTGTAATCAACTCTAAGGAAAATTTCCCATATTCGCTTTCCATATCACTCAAAACTATTTTCCTATCGGCTTGAGATAATTTTTGTCCAATTTCACTCAATTTTTGTGGAACGGGTGATATTCCAAAAAGATAAGCAAATAAATGAATATAATTACTTTTTTTTGTAAGAAATTCACAAATACCTTGATGATATTCTACAGAGGGGACCTCAGAAATAAGATCCGTCCACATTTCTTTTGTGGCAGCTGCATATGATCTTTTTTCACCATCTACAATAATTGCTTTTTGTGGTTTGTTATAAATCTGTATAAATTTCTTAAATTCGTCTACGGGGTGTATTGATTCTGGCAACAAATCAAATGAAAGCTCTTGTTTTTTTAAATCATATAAAATAATATTTACCAATGTCTGAAGCACTGCTTCTCCACAATTTGCAAAAAATTTTCGTTGATACGAAGCATCTAATTGTGGCATTTTTAAAAATTCATACAAACCAGAAGAAAGAAAAGCAACTACATAAACAATACTTTCTTTCTTGTCTTCAAAATCTACTTCAGACATTATTTTTTCATTTAATAAAGTTATCAGTGTATTTTTATCTTCTTGTATAAAAAGATTATTAAAATTCATATTTTTTATATAATCCACTTGACCTTGCTCTTCTTCAGAAAAAAATTGTGCTAAAAATTTTTTAAGATCTTCATTAGTTTCACTTCTTAAATAGGAAAAAGCCAAAAACATATTCCGTAATAATGTTTTATCTTTTTCTTTATCATTACTTTCTGTTAAAACCGCATCTAAAGCTTTTATAAATCTATTTGATTCTCCATTAAAATTATCCTTTTTACCTCCTGATTGTATAAATTTTTCTTTCCAATCAAGAGCAAAAGAAGATAATACTTTTCCATTATTCCGTAATTGCGCAAAAGGTTTTTCTGTATCTAAATGTTCAATAAAACCTTTTAGAAGATGAAAATCAAGAACGTAAACAGGATTACCTTTATGAGCAGTTATTCGTATTTTCTCATCAAGTTCATGAAACATCATACGAGCAACATCGCCGATAACGCCATCTTGATGATAAAGTTTTTTGAGTTCTCCATATTCCACCATTACTACCCCATGCAAAGGTGAGTATATTTTCTTCCCCAGAGGTACCCATGAATAGGTTCCCCTTAACCCAGAAATTACTACAACATCTGCCAATACAGTAGCAATTGATGTAAAAAATACAACACATAAAAAGACTTTTTTGAATAATTTATTATTGAACATAACCCACCCCATTTATACCCATTTTAAAAGCTCTCCGCCTCAACCTTTTTTATTACTTTACTCTTGCATGCGCCTCAAGAAGATTTACAATTTCTTGCATCTTACGATCTTTACGAAGCTTGCTGTTTGCAATATCTAAAGCTGTGTTTCCATCATTGTCTTTTAGAGAAAGATCTGTACCAAACTTAAGAAGCAATTCAACGCGATCTATTTTTAATAAGAAACCTTGTTTAAGAAAATTTATCAAAAAAGTTTCTCCTTTTCCATTCTGATCATTTATGTTTGCCCCTTCTTTTATTAAAAAATCCAAACATTCACATGTCCAGATAGTTGAACCAATATAAAATAGAAGATTTTTTTTATCTATGGGATTAAATGCAGCATAAATAGCTTTAAACAAATTTATTTTATTGTATCGAAGAGCCATTCTAAGCGCGCGTTGTAAAGTATCATTAAAATAATTCTCGCTTGGATCCTCTTTTGACCTTTTTAATAATAACAAAACAATCTCTTTATTTCCTTTTATAACAGCATTATCTCTTCCCGTTGAACTAATTACTGCTCCATATTTTAAAAGAAGTTGCACAAGCTGAATATTATCGGTTGTTTTAAGTAACATATCAAAAAAAGTTTTTGGAACACCCCCTTCATCATCTTCAAGATTAAATTTTAGATCTACTCCATGTTTAAGAAATAATTCTAATATCTCAAGATTAGGGTTAGCACTTTCTGCAAGAAGAAAAAATTCATTATTATTTTTTGCAAGCTCTTTAAAATTTAATATTGATAAAATTGGCATTTCAGATGCCTTTGAAAGGGTCATAATATTTTCATAACCATTCTCTTTTAAATATGTTCCTTTCTCTGATCCCAGAGAACATGATGCATGTTTTTCACTTAATTCAACATCAACTTTAAAGATATTATCTCTTTCTCTAATTTCTAAAGTAAAATTTCCATATGTACCATCCATATCACTGAAAATTACTTTTCTTGTATCTGTAGATAGTTTTTCACCAATCTCATTTAATGTTTCTGGCGCTGGATCAATGCCAAATAAATGAGAAAGTACAATTATCAAATTTTCTTTTTTAGCGCGTAATTCCGAATTATTTTCATAATAATCCACACCAGAAATATGAGATACCAATGCTTCCCAGTCCACTGCTGTTGCTTGAGCATATGATTCATTACCTTTTTTTGTAATAACTACTTGCTGAGGTTTACTATACTGTTCTATAAATTGTTTTAATCCTTGTAGTGGAACTATGGTTTTTGGAAGTAAACTAACTGAAAGATTTTGAGTTTTAAAATCATACAAAATAACGTTTACAAGTGTCTGCACAACCGATTCAACACAATTTGTAAACAATTTATTCTGAAAAAAAGCATTCCGTTGAGGCATTTTTAAAAATGAATAAAGACCTGATGAAACCACAACAAGTAAATTGACAATCCCCTCTTTATGCTGATTAAGCACATCTAAAGAGACTATATCTGCATTTATCAAATATATTAATTCATCTTTATCTTTTGCCGTAAAAACATTATCAAAGTTCATATTTTCTTTATACGCCTGTTCCTGTTGTTCTTCTTCAGAGAAAAATTGCACCAAAAACTTTTTAAGATCTACAGGAGTTTCACTTTTTAAATATACAAAAGCTAAAAAGAGGTTCTTAAGAGCTCTTCTAGCTTGTGAAGAATTATCCTTTTCCAGATAGCTATCTATGGCTTTTATTAATATATTTGAAAACCCATTAAACTTAGCCTCATTACCACCTTTTTCTCTATATTTTTTTTTCCATTCAAGCCCAAATGCTGATAACGTTTTTCCATCGTTTCTTAATTCTGAAAAAGGTTTTTCTGTCTCACAATGCATTATAAAAGCTTGTAATAATTTATCATCAAAAGCAAAGCTAGCATTACCTTTTGTTTTTGTTATAGAAAGAGGTTCTCCAGGTATTTGCTGAAACATTAAATGAGCGACTGAAGATAATGCATTATGAGCATCATTATATATTTTTTCAAGATCCCCATTTTCAACAATAATTACTCCATGCAATGGTGAATATTGTTTCTTTTCTTCTGGCAGCCATGAATAAGTCCCTTTAAGACCAGAAATTACTACAACATCTGCCAATACAGTAGCGATTGATGTAAAAAATACAACACATAAAAAGACTTTTTTGAATAATTTATTATTGAACATAACCCACCCCATTTATACCCATTTTAAAAGATCTTCATCTCAAACTTTTATATTCCTTTTTATTATAACATCAGGAAACCCTAAAAAATAAGAGTTTAAAATTTTAAACCTTAAAAAAATATAAATGAGCCTATCCCAATTTTAACCATTCTTCTCGTAATTGAATTGCTTTTTCAAAATCAAGAGCCTCTGCTGCTTTTCGCATCAAAACCTCTAAATCTGCTTTTTTACTTTCTATTTCTTGAACAGTCAGTTTTTGTTTTTTATTATACCCTTTTGAGGCTTTTTTGATTGCATCTTGAAGAGGAGTAATACTTTTTACAACTTCACGTTGTACACTTTCTGGCGTGATCCCCCGTTCTTTATTATATGCTTCTTGAATTGAACGGCGACGATCAGTTTCATCAATTGCATTGCGCATTGATTGAGTAATTTTATCTGCATACATTATTACTTTAGCATCAACATTCCGTGCAGCCCGCCCAATAGTTTGAATAAGAGATCTTTTATCACGTAAAAAACTTTCAATATCCGCATCCATAATTGCCACAAGCGCAACTTCTGGAAGATCAAGACCTTCACGCAAAAGATTAACTCCAACTAAACAATCAAAAACCCCTAATCGTAATTTTTGTAATAATTCTGAACGTTGTGGTGTTTTAATATCGCTATGTAAATAACATACTTTTAACTGTTTTTCTTCAAGATATCTGGCTAATTCTTCTGCTAATTTTTTTGTTAAAACAGTCACAAGAGTTCGTTTGTCTTTGTCTCGCATAGTTTTTATCTGATCAACTAAATGATCAATCTGCCCAACTCTCCCAACCACTTCAATATGCGGATCAACCAGTCCTGTTGGACGAATAATTTGTTCAACAAGGTGCTGAGAATGTTCGAGTTCATAAGGGCCTGGAGTTGCAGAAATAAAAACTGTATCTTTAAAAAATTTTTCTGTTTCTTCAAACTGAAGAGGTCTATTGTCTGCAGCACTTGGAAGTCTGAACCCAAAATCTATTAATGATTTTTTACGCGCTTTATCCCCTGCATACATACCTCGCATTTGAGGAAGTGCAATATGAGATTCATCCACTAAAAATAAAAAATCTTTAGGAAAAAAATCAAATAAACAAAAAGGAGATTGCCCTTTTTTTCTCCCATCAAAATGAGATGAATAATTTTCAATTCCAGAACAATAACCAACTTCTTGAATCATTTCAATATCATGACTTACTCGTTGCCTTAAACGCTCTCGGTAAATATCTTTTTCCATTTTTGGTAAATATGCATCAAGTTCCGCCTGAATACTTTCTATTGCCGCATCTTTTTTTTCTTGAGTTGTTACAAAATGTTTGGCAGGAAAAATAAGCGTATTATCAAGATGGGTCAGTATTTTA
>JAIPGS010000032.1 GCA_021735725.1 Candidatus Babeliales bacterium | reverse complement strand
AACTTTTGGTTGGTTTTCTTGGTATCGCTCATTGAAAATTTGCTGGAGCAAGACAAAAATATCTTATGAATCGTTACTTTCATTTGCTGCAGCTATTCAGCTTTTTAGGATGATATGATTTTTCGGATAAGCTCTTAATAAAAAAAGATTTTTAATAAAAGATAAAGAAATAGCAATGCACTTTAATATAGAAAAACAAACATGGAAACAGGGCACAAAAGAAAGCGTACACGTTCCTTCTGATAGAGCGTATTGCTATAAAGACCTTATTTCTTAAATAACAATGCACTGAGGAATAAATAAAAATTTATCTAAGAAGTGGATACTTTATAGAAAGTGATCTTCATAATTATTCCCCATTTTTACATGTTATTTAAAATTTAGTCATGCTGGTGAATAACATAAAGTGTATTTTGATAATGAACATCTACTGCTTCTAATGTTCCTTCATCAGCAGCTACTCGCGCTTCAGAAAGTAATTTATTAAGACTTGTATCTTTTGGATTATAATTTAAATCTTTTGCCTTATAAATAGTATCTGCAGGTTCATGATCTACTTCAATAGAATTGTTAATAGCTTCTATAACATTATTTTTATAAGTATTAAAATTTTCATTGTATCGTTCTGTTCTTCCTTCTGGATCTGCTAATTTAAACACTCTACGTGAAGCATTAATGTGTGTTGCAGCTACACTTAAAAGAGCAAATAATAATAGTTGTTTTTTCATGACAACCTCCTTTTTTTAGAATTCTTTATTTAGTCTAGAATTCATGTTAATAATCTATCTATTTTTTAGTATACTCTCTCTAGTAAGTCTTATTCAAGAGTTTTTTATTGTAGCTAAAGAGTGAAGCTTGTTTAAGCCTAAAGGCTTATCTGAAAAATATAATAAATATGTAAAAACTCAGTCTAGTTGAGTTATAGTAATCAACTTTTTAGGCCGATATTATTTTTCTGATAAGGTCTAAGATAAAAAAGAAAATTTATACTTTTTCTGTAGTATTCGGTTTAATCATTCAAATGAATAAGATAAAGTGTGTTTTGGTAATGAATATCTTTTTCTTTTAATGTTTTTTCATCTTTTGAATGTACTATATCAATAAATAATCTATGAAGTGTTGTATTTGTTGGATGACCATTAATATCTTCTACTACATAGATAACATCGACTTTTTCTTTATGATCAGTAAAAGCTTTTCTTATATGTTGTATAACATTCTGTTTGTAAGTTAAAAAATCAGGATGGTATCGGTCAGTATTTTTTTGTGGATCTGCTTTTTCAAATCCTTTATTAACTGTATTATTTTCTGCATTACTATGCATCATGCTTATACTTAAAAGTGCAATTATTAGAAGTTGTTTTTTCATGCGACTCTCCATTTTTTTTAGAATTCTTTATTTAAATAATCTATCTATTATTAAGCATACTTTGTCTAGTAAGTGTAATGCAAGAATTTTTTATTGTAACTAAAGAGTGAGGCTTATTTAAGGTTAATATACTTCTTTTTATAGGAGTGTCTTTAATCATGCAAATGAATAAGGTAAAGTGTATTTTGATAATGGTAATCAACTGCTTCTAATTCCTCTTCATTTTGAGCTGCTTGTGCTTTATTCAATAACCCAAAAAGAGTTATTTTTTTTAGCTTTCCAGATCCATCTTGTGATTGATAAACAGTTTTTGCAGGCTCTCTGTCTTTAAAAATAGAATCATTAATAGCAGTTATAACATTAGCTTTATAACGATCAAATCTATGATTCCATCGTTCAGTTCTTTCTTCTGGGTCGGCTAATTCAAATACTTTAGGAATAGCACTAATTTGTGTTGCAGCTATACTTAAAAGTATGATTACAAAGAGTTTTTTTTTCATAATAACCTCATTTTTTTAGAGAATTTTCCATTTAATTTTGAATACAATAATAACTTATCTATTGTTAAGTGTACTTTATCTAGTAAGTCTTATTCAAGAGTTTATTAATTATAACTTTATTTAATGAGGGGGTAATTTTTAAAGCCAATAAGTAAACATTCTGGTTGTGGAATAATATTAAATTCTTTTTTTACCAGCTCTTGCATGTTTTTGGCTAATGAAATGAGGTCATTTGATGTTGCATTTCCTTGATTTACCAGCATATTGGCATGTTGATAAGAAACAATAGCATCGCCAGATTTCAGGACTCCTTTAACTCCAATTTTATCAAGGTAGTAAGCAACCCAAATTACTTTTTTACCATGAGATGTAACAGTTACTTCATCATCATGAAAATTTCTAAAAAAAGAACCGCAGGTATGCCCATTGGGGTATCGTGACATTCTGTGTCGCGCTATTTCAACGCGTCGTCCTTGAGCATAAGCAACTTCAATGTCAGATACATTTTTTAGTAAAAATGTTGCATTAAGTACATAATAATCATGTTTCATTAAACGGGAATCATCATATCCATATTCAAACCAATCTTTATCAACAGTTATACTGTTTCCGGTTGCTTTTTCTATTAATGTTGCCGAAACTAAAAAATCGGCTAAAAAAAATTGAAAGTAATGTAAGTTAATATAAACAGCTCCGCCAATGCTTCCTGGAATATTACTGAATTCTTCAAGCCCACTTAAATTATTATTTAAGCAATATTCAATAAGTTCTGCCATTAAAACACCGGCTCCGGCGGTAACCACATTTTCTGAATGGGTAATAGTTTTTAATTGTGGATGAATAACAAGTCCATCAAATCCATCATCACTAATTAAAACATTTGCACCATCTCCCAAAATAAAAAGTTCTAAATTATTTGTTTGGGCATATTCAAGAGCTTTTTTAAATTCTTGATCGGTTGTTGGTTCACAATAAAATTGCGCAGATCCACCAGTTTTGAACCAGTTTTTTTCTTTAAGTGGGACGTTTTGTTGAATGTTCATGCTACTCTCTTTTTTGAGTTATTTATTATAATATTAAATTAAACTTCTTCTAGGACGTCATTGCGAACGAAGTGCGGCAATCAAGGATAATTTAAATTTTATTCATAATTAGAGGACGGGGACTTGAATCAACCTAGATTGCCACACTTCGTTCGCAATGACGTCCTGTAAATTTTATTTTTTAATATCGTAATATTTATTTTATAAAGTCTGTTTTTATGGTCTTTATTTCTTAATTTCTAAATGAGTCCGTAAAAGTTTAACTCGTACTGTTACTTTTTTTTCTTGTACCAATGTGAAACATTCTGAAGAGCATGTTTCATTTGTTTTTTCAAGACAGGGCTGACAACTTAAATATTGTTTATTGCATTCTGCATTTAAACAATTTGTATAAAAGTCAGAAGGAACACCGCAAAGGTCACATTCACTTAAAATATCGTCATTAATTCTAGCCGCTATTCTTCCGTCAAATACATAATTTGATCCACGGAAATGGCCATCAGGATATTTTTCAACATATCGATGAATACCACCTTCAACTTGATAAATTTCTTTGGCAACACCTTTTTGTTGAAGAACAGCTGTTGCTCGTTCACAACGGACTCCGCCGGTGCAATACATTAAAACTTTTTTGTCTTTAAAGGTATCCAAATTTTTATTGATATATTCAGGAAATTCTCTGAATGTTTTAATGTGAGGCGTTAATGCATCTCTAAAAACACCAATACGAGATTCGTAATCATTACGGGTATCAAGAATTACAAGATCATCAGGCTTATTATTAAGTAGTTCATGTACTTGTTCTGGAGTTAAATGGGTTCCGCCATCTTTAACCGTTACTTTTTGAGTATCTTCATCAAGTCGGACAATTTCATCTTTAACTACAACTCGTATACGTGGAAAATATTTTTCATTTCCTGGGGCTGTTTTAAAGTCAATGCCACCAAAAAGAGGATGTTCTTTCATTGCATCGATATAAGCATTGGTTGCTTCTAAAGAGCCCGCAACTGTACCATTAATACCTTCTGTTGCGATGATAATGCGGCCAGTTAAGCCGAGATTTTTGCACAATTCCAGTTGCCATTTTTGAATAGCTTCTGGTTGATCGATAGACACGTATTTGTAATATAAAAGAATATTTCCCATAATGTTTTGTCCTTGTAATGAACAGAGTAACTAACTTAACTCTTTTAGAGTATCATTTTTAGTTAAAAAGGTGAATGGGGATTTTTGAGGATAATAAATTTTATTAAAAAATCCTCTTATTCTCTCTTTATATGCTTATTCTATTATTTACAACAGAGAGTTTGAATGCCTTCTTGAATTCCACAAGCTACATAAGAAAGAGAATATGGAATTGCTACAATTGCAAGATAGGTAAGGGTGCATGGAGAAAGCTGTAAAATAAGCTCAGTAGGTTGATACATCCCTACTTCCTGTCCTTCAAGGCAAGCAACACGACGGGCATGAGCTTTATATTTTTGTGCTATGTTTGAAGTGATAGGAAAATTTTGTTTGTTAAAAAATGCATTACGTCTAGGTTGTTGAACAATGATATTATATTCGTTTTCACGTGCAAGTTGTTCAAATAAATCAGGGCCAGTTGGTTCTTGTGTTTGTTCGGTTTTTCTTTGTATTTGTAATGATAATGCATTCATTCGAATTTCAGATTCTTTTTTATTTTCAGGTCCAGGAGCAGTATAAAAAACAGGAGCAATAAATATTTCTTGATTGTTATTCTTGCTTTCTGCTGCTTTATTCGTTTGAATAAATAAACTACATAAAAGTAAAAAAGGTATGTTTTTGTTCATCAAGTTGTTCCTTATAATTTTTTGATGATTTTTAATTTGATGTTAAAAACTTTATAATCTTCAAAAAGATATATTTTTTTGATAAACAATGCAATCTGTATCTTTATATTTTTATTTTACTCTGTTCCACGTATCATATTAAGAGGGTATGCAACTGCGGCGTATGCTAACTCCAATATAGAACATGTTGTGCATGATATTAAACATGGAACGGCAGAAAGCGTAACAAGAGTTGTAGATACAGGGCAACAACATATAATACAGCAACATTGTCCACAGGCAGAATTTCCACAAACTGGTTGATTGTTTTGTGGATGTACGCAGCAGCATAGTTTTGCTGAATTTTCAGAGCAGGCGCGTTCAATTTTTGATGCATAAGGACGTACTGTTGTAATTTCTTGATGGTGTTCGCCTATAGTGAATGCTATAGTTTCTTTTCGTATTCTGCAGCAGTTTGAATCAGAAGAACAACAAGGAAGGCATGATCGTCGGGAATTTTGCTGAGGAGCACGATATGAAGAATTGTTGCTTGGTTGTACAGAAATTATGACTGATGGCGTACTTGTTTCTTGTGTGACTGATGATTGGCCTGATTCATGGGAGGAGAACCTAAAGTTTCCAAAATTATAAGTGTCGTTTTTATCACTCTCAGACATCGATGGCTGGAATGCTTGTACAGCGGCGACTAACTGTTGAATGTTCATATCATCGACGCTGCTTTCACTCATGTGGGATCCTCTATAAAGGTCGAGGGTTCTTGAATATGAAGGAGGAGATTCTTCCGCTTGAAAAGAAAAGAGTGTATTGAAAGAAAGGAGCAAAAACAAGAGTAAATTATGCTTCATTGTAAATTCCTTTTAGTATTTTTTAAATTAATACATATTTTTCATTATAATTCTTAACATTTTTATTTTTTTAATACAAGAAATCAAAAAAAAGATCAAAATTGCAGAATAATGCTTTTTTGAGTACCCTTATTATTTAAGGATAAGGGCCTTCTAATCTTTCTGAAAAGGTAATACAATGAAACTTTCTTTACGGTGGATATTTGACCATTTAAAAGCAGACTGGAAAAAATATAATATTGATCATCTGGTTGAGCAGTTTAATGCTACAACTGCAGAAATTGAGGGATTTGAAAAAACAGAGCTTAATCTTGATGCTTTTGCATTGGGAAAAGTCATTGATTTTTCTGATTCAGGAGTAACTGTTGAATGTAAAGAATGGAAAAAAAATATTGAATTAAGTTTCAGAACAGATGTGAAAAAAGGTCTTTATTACTTAATTAAAAAAGATGGCACATGGGCTTCAATGCTTGATGTGTGTGGAGATAAGGAAGGATTGCTTCCTGCTTTTTATTGCGAAGAAAAAGAGAGTGCAGGAGAATGGAAAAAATCTATAGAAAAAGAAGATTATATTTTAGAAGTAGATAATAAATCAGTTACGAATCGTCCTGATTTGTGGGGGCACCGGGGATTTGCTCGCGAGTTTTCGGCAATGCTGGGTGTTGAATTATTACCAGAATCAGAATTTTTGGCTTCTTTTTCTTTTGAAAAAGTAAATCAAAAATTTATAGCTACAAAAGATCAGCCATTTTCTATAATTAATAGTGCTCCAAAAATATGTAAACGTTTTTCTGCATTATATGTTTCTGACGTTGAACAAAGAGATTCAATGTTATGGATGGCAATCAGATTATTACGAGTTGATACTCGTCCGATCGATTTTCTTGTAGATGCAACAAATTATGCAATGTTTGACACAGGGCAACCGATTCATGCTTTTGATGCTGACTTTATTACAAGTAAAACTATTGAACCGCGATGTGCAAAAAAGGGTGAAAAGCTTATCTTACTTGATGGTGTCAAACTTGAACTTACAGAAAAAGATCTTGTTATTACTGATGGGGATCGTCCACTTGCTCTTGCTGGAATTAAAGGTGGCCTTGATAGTGGAGTAACTCCAAAAACAACATCATTACTTATTGAATCAGCTAACTTTGATGCAACAGCAATTCGTCTTTCTGCTGCTCGTAATAAAACACGAACAGAAGCATCTTCTCGTTTTGAAAAAACATTAGATCCTAATCAGAATGTAAAAGGCATTCAGTGTTTTATAAAACTATTAAAAAATGCAGGATTAAAGTGTGAACATGCTCCAAAAATTATTTCGGTTGGCGCAGAAACTCAATCTTTAATTCTAAAAGTTGAACATGGTTTTATTGCAAAACGATTAGGTGTTGAACTGAAAAAAGAATTTATTATAAAAGCTTTAACATCTCTTGGAATGGATGTTACTGAATCAGAAGGCATATATTCTGTTAGTGTTCCAACATTCAGAAGCACAAAAGATATTACACTTCAAGAAGATATTGTAGAAGAAGTTGCGCGTTTATATGGATATAAAAATATTCCATTACACCTTCCAAAATTCAGTTCATCAGCTATATTGCAACCACATGTAGCTTTACATTTTTTAATAAAAAACTTTTTGGCATTTGATGGTGGAATGCAAGAAGTTGAAAATTATGCGGTTGCAGATAATGAGTTTTTAAAAAAAATTAATTGGAAAATAAAAAATGGATTACATCTTGCTAATCCACTTTCTGAACAACGCGAAATAATGGTTGATTCATTAATTCCACACTTGCTTTCTAATGTAGCTGATTCAATGGCAAATTATGATGAATTACGTTTTTTTGAATCAGGTTCAGTATGGTCTGTTGAAAAGAGCAAAGTACAAGAAAAAAAAGTTATTGCAGGATTATTTTATCATAAAAAATCAGTTGATTTTTATGAATTAAAAACGGTTCTTCAGAGATTGTTTTTGGCATTAGATGTGAACGTAGAATGGAAAAAAACTGAAAATCATCCTTTATGGGCAAGCCGTTATCAAACAGCAAATGTATCTGTTAATGGCAGAGTGATTGGGCAGTATGGGGTTGTTGCAAAACGTATTACTGCGCGTCTTGGAAGTGGGGACATTATAGCTTTTGAACTAGATGTAGATTCTTTACGTTATCGTGCAAAAGAAGAAAAATGTTATAAACCACTTTCAAAATATCAAGCAACTAAATTAGATATAAGTATGATGGTACCAGTTGCAGTAACTGTTGCAGATCTTTCAAAAACTATTGCCGCAGCTGATAAACGCATTTATGACGTACAATTGCGAGACATTTTTAAAAAAGCTGATTGGAACGATAAAAAATCAGTGACCATGCGTTTTGTGGTTCGTGATGATAAACAAACACTTTCAAAAGATGATCTTGATGGAGTGTACAAATTAGTAGAAAAAGAAGTTACAAAACAAGGAGCTGAAATCCGATGAGTTGTTATTCAAATGATATATGGTATCGATCTCCACTTTTTTGGGAAATATTTTTTATAGATAGATTATCTAAAATGTTTGTTGGAGGTGGTTATTTAGGAAATGCGCCTGTGAAAATTTTTCCTTTTTTATCCTTACAATTACATTACAATTATGGAATATCATGGGGTTTATTTCAAAAATTACCTTTTGGTCATATGTTAATTCCCGTTGCCATTGCAGTTATTTTATTTTTTCTTGCACGTTACACTTTTGAACGTCAAAAACAATGTTATTCTGTAACGGGAGAAACACTCCTTATTGCAGGGGGATTTAGTAATTTTGTTGACCGTCTTTCTTTTGGACCAGTAACAGATTTTATCCATTTACATTATGGATCTTATTCTTTCCCTATTTTTAATATTGCTGATATTGCGATTTCTTTTGGTGCGATAATTATGCTTTATAATTTTTTATTGGGTGATAATGAATAAAAGATTAGAAACAAAATGGACAGTTACCTTGGGAAGAATTGGTAATTTGCCTGCATCGGGGACAGTTGCTTCGTTGGTAGCGCTAATTTTTGTAATTTTTTATATGTTCTTTATTCATTTATTAATAAATATTTTTCAATTTTTTTCGGTTGATATAAATATGAATGAAATAAAAAATATTTATTTTGGTTCAACGATTGGAATTATAGTAGGTTCTTTTAAAAACATTCAAAGAGCGTTACCATTATTTGATGAAAAAGATCCTTCAGAAATAGTAATAGATGAAGTTGTCGGGATGCTTGTAACTTTTTGGTTTGTTCCTATAAATTACAAAACATTATTATTAGGATTTTGTCTTTTCCGGTTTTTTGATATTTCAAAACCACTGGGTATTAAATATATAGAAAAATTGCCAGGAGCATGGGGTATTATACTTGACGATGTTGCAGCTGCTTTATGTGCTAATGCGTGTCTTCAGGAATTTTTGTATTATGGATTAGTGTAAAAAGTTTTCTTTCAATTATCTTGCATTTATGAATTAAACTAACTCTGACGTCATTGCGAACGTAGTGTGGCAATCCAGGTTAATTTCATAAAAATACAAAATTTTTGTTTTTCATATGTTTTATATATACTTTTTGTAGGTATTAAGTCTATTGGGATGGGCTTTTAAGATTCCTGGATTGCCACACTACGTTCGCAATCACGTCAGAGTTAGTTTGTTTTTTTATGAGAGGG
>JAIPGS010000063.1 GCA_021735725.1 Candidatus Babeliales bacterium | reverse complement strand
GCGTGTGCCTGTAAGTCCTTAAACGTTACGTTACAATGCTTGGAGAGCATTTACACCGCATAACACGCGCTATGCCAAGTTTTCGCATCATGGCATAGCGGAATCTGACTTGACATAGCTAAGTCCATTATGCGACGTTTGGTTAGGCAATGAGAAAGGGTTAAGGATAAAGACGGGACAATAATCACGGCAACAAGAACAGGCCCTTAGAATCGCTTTAAATGGCTCAATGCAGAAAAAAGGCAAAAATAGCCAAAAACGACAAAAACACGAAAAAAATTTGCATTTTAAGCCATTTTAAGAGCCACAAAATAACTTTTGCATACTCTGACACCCCTATATTTTGAGGCAAAACGATAATAAAAAGCTTTCCCAGGAATATCTGCAGCAGCTGATTATGATAACAAAATCTTTCGGCCGGCAGCTGGACCGGTGAATAAAATGTTATCAAACATGTTCAAGAAAATAAAACAATTAAATGATAATAAAAAATTTCTCGATGCAATCCCATGAAAAGAAACCTTCAGGAAAAATGATATCAAAAAGCTTTACCTGGCAAAAACCAGGAAAACAATTTTGTTATCAAAATGACTTGCAGCATTCCCGGATCAGAAAAGATAATGTTATCAAATGATAAAAAAACGGGAACCAGTAAAAACCAGCTCCCGAAAAAATAGCAGGGGGTATATGCTATTTTTTTATAAGTTTATCAAATTCAAACATAAAAAGTTTAGAATGATGCTCTCTAACAGAGTGCAAACTATCAAAATTGATTTTTCCGTTCTTTATTAATTCCTCAACTCTTTTATAAGACAAAGAACGAGCAATAATATCACATTGAAAAATTATCTTTAAAGACAACCTGAAAAGGTCAGATTTTTTTATGCCTGTTTCTTCTATAATTCTAGTTAATTCATTATTTTCAAATTCAGTCAATTTGCAATTAAACATTTCACTTTTAGGAGCAACACCAGCAATAGGTCTAGCCATTTTCACACCTCACTTTTTAGATTTATTTTTTAAGCTATTTTTTATCATATCAGGGAGAGAATTTAAAAAATTTCTCATGTCAGATGCACCAGTAAGCAAATGCGCTTCTCTTGCAGATTCAGGCGGCAATAAATATTCTGAATCTATTACTTCCATAAAAAACAATACATTACGCTGAACTTTCTTTTCCTCAGTAACTCTAAATAAGTAACCAATCCAAGGAATATCACACAAAAAAGGAATTCCTTTCTCATAAGAAACAGTCTCGTAATCCTTAATAATCCGACCTATTAAAGCAGGTTCTTTAGAAGCAATAACAGTATTTTCAAGACTAATATTATTACGGCGTAATTCACTTTGTTCTAAAGAGTTTTCAATACTAACATTAAAAAGCCACTTGTCATTATATTTATATGGCTTAAGATTGAGAGTAAAGCCAGTTTGTAAGGTGGAATATCCTGAAACATAAGTTGCTTCACTATTCCCAGAAACAGCATAAGTTTGACGGTCTACCGCCTCCCCTACTACAATTTTTTGTTTCTTACCTGAAATACAAGTAAGACAAGTATTTAAAATTTGTTTCATATCGTCCCTATTTGCATCACGTTCAAAAGAAGCTTCAATGCTCATGACAAGAACTTGAACCGGATTAAATTCATACTGCATTAAAGCATCCCAAGAAGCAGAATATTTTATTGCCTGTTCAATATCAAAACCAAGCTTCAAACCTGCGGAATCAGCTATTTCATAACCCCAAATTCGAATATTTACAGCTGAACGCTTTTGCAAAGCTTCGATAGCTTTACGTATACGCTTTACATCACGTTCAGAACCGGAAAGAATAATTTTATCCTCACAAGTTTTAACCTGAGGACCAAAAACATTTAAAGAACCTTTATCAATACCGGTATTGTCTAAAACCTCAATGTAATCTTTATTACCGCCAATATAATAAAAACCGTCCTTTTCATACCATTCAATACCGGACATCCAAGAAATTATATTCAAAGCTTTTTCGAGATTCAATTCACGAAGATTACAAGATATTTTTTGGTTTTTGCAATCTTTATAAACTATAACATTCTTATCAAAATATATTGATAATTCTTGTGCTACTTTCCAAAGCTCCAATTCATTACATTCGAGAAAGAAGCCTTGTTGAGACTTTAAACTTTTTGTCTCTGACCCCAAACATAACATAGTCAGAAGACACAGACAAAACGTCACACATAACGCCCTGAATTTCATATTTACCCCCTTTTCTTATACAAGTATTATCTGAAAAATATATTGCTGATGGACTAACAGCAGTTACTTTTTTAACTTTTTCGGGTTCAGTACCCCCCTGCCCTTTTGTGGATGTAGAATTAACATTAGAAGCAAGAGAAACATTCTTTTTGTTTTTAGAGCCAGTAACTTTTGAAGCCATTTCAGGCGTTACATCATAACGAAAAAGAAACCATAAAACACTACAAACACTATAGACAACAAAACCAGCAAGTAATAATTGTGTCCAATTATCACGAAACCAATAGCGGAGTTCTTTAAAATAAGAGCGCCCATAATCACCGGATTCTGCGGATTCCTGATTATGAGTAATAACCTTACCAAGTGTTTCCGCTGGAGCCTTAGAATCATAACAACGGAAAATTCGACCACTTGGCCAGACATCACGAGTTGATAAATATTTCTTTTCGTCACCCACAAAAACATAAGCCCTGAAAAACTGATAAGGACGGGTCATAGAACCAACTAAACGAAGCCACCAATATTTGGAAAGAACTTCCTCAGGAATAATAGGGTAATTACGCATATTGCGAACTACATAACGAGTACCAAAAAGAATATTTTTATCTAAATACTCTTCTTTATGACTAATAATATAAACATCATCATCAAAGTGTCTATGATGCAAAATATAAGTCTGTAAACGCTCCCTGCGCTCTTTTGTATCTTTATCACGTTTAGCACCATCAGAGCTCTTAAAAAACTGGTAACTCTCATCAAAATAAAAAAGACAATTAGAATATGATATATCCCAAAACTCAAAAATGTCTGAAAGATGAAAGACAAGCTTTTGATTACCTGATTTAGAATTATCGTATTCCCTATCTCTTATTAAGTGCAAAGAGCAGTAAAGAGGATTTATCTTTTTAAAGCGCAAATAATCAGAACGGCAAGTAAAAGCCCTAAAAATATGAATTCGAGATAAAATCTTATTAATATTTTCACCATAAAAAAAACCTCCTGTTTTTTGATAACGCTCCTGTAAAACAATCTTTGCAATCTGATCGGGATGGATAGCAACATTTGTATAAATATGACGGTCAGTTTCCACAAGCTGGTCTGTGATATGACGTGTGCAAAAAAAACTCTTTCCTGAACCTTGTAAACCTGAAATTAAATTAACTGACATTATTATTCCCCACTATTTAAAAGACTTAAATTAGGCTTACGAGGTCTAAAGAAAATTAATGCAAGCCAAACTGAATATTTAGCAACTCTAACCATAATCCAAGTTTCAAGTAAGAAAACAGCTAAAACAATCATATCATCAACAGGAAAAAATATATTAGCATTAACATAAAAATACTCTAATTGATACTGGTCAACATTTATTGGATAAGGAGAAAGAGAAGCTAATGCAGAAAAAGAATCCCATAAAAGATTACCAAGCGATTTAAGGGTTTCCTCACGTAACCAATACCAAACATCAATTAGAAAATTAATAAGCTTTAAAGGAAGATTTAAAAACCACTCTATAATATTATAAAGCATCTGTCCTAAAGCTACAAAAAAATCACCAATCCAATCAAACATAATAACACCTCAAGCAAAATAACCCATTATAATATGTGTCCACCAAAACAAGCCGACAATATAAAGAACAATAGAAAAACACATGCGTGAAAACTGAATATAAGGAGAAGTGGCAGAATCTTGAGAAATAATTATATAAGGATTTTCAGTAAAACCGGGAGCAACACCAACCAAAGTAACCTCAAATTTTTGCGTTTCTCCAGGCTGAACTGCAAGCAAATTACCAAGCTTTTCATTTAAAAAAGCAAATTGAGAAATAGTAGCTTTATCTTTCTTTTGTTCATCTGTATATGCTTCTGTAAATTCTCCGAAATTATCATCAAAAGCTATATCCGGTAAATCTAAACTGCCGTCCTGATTAAATGTTGAACCACCATTTAATTCAGCAGTATTATTCTTTATTTGAGTCAATAAGGTTGTAATATTGTCTAAATTAACCTGAACATTTTCAAGGTCATTATGAACATCAGCAAAGCCAGCCTCAACGGTTGCTTCAAAACCTTGTAACATATTGGTTAAGTCAGTATGATTATTAATAACTACTTCCTTTAAAGCATTAATTGCAGGAACATCGTCGTCATGGTCAATAGTAGAATCATCATCAACACCATCACCATCATCATCAGTATCAACATCGTCATTAATACCATCACCATCATCATCGGTATCTTGGTCATTAGGTATTCCGTCACCATCCATATCAGGGTCTAAATTATTTTCGATACCATCACCATCTATATCAAGATCGCCATCACCATTAAGGATGCCATCACCGTCAGTGTCTTCATCGGTTTGATTGTCAAAGCCATCACCATCAATATCGTCATCATTACCATTAGTATAGCCATCACCATCAATATCATCATCATTGCCATTCGTAACGCCATCGCCATCTACATCGTTATCTTCACCGTTAGGTGTGCCGTCACCATCTACATCAGGGTCATCACCGTTTAAAATACCATCACCGTCTACATCATTGTCTTCACCGTTGGGTATTCCATCACCATCTATATCGTTAGGGTCAACAGTTACAATATTATCGCCTGTAATCTCAATAGTAATAGAACCGTTAGGAGTACCCCAACCCCACAAAAAATAAGCAGTGGAAGAAAAAATATCTATTCCTATTTCTTGACCAACAGTAAAATATTTCCAATATCGGTCAGTTAAATTTCCGGTTGGAGCGCCATTACTAAACTCAATAGTATTACCATTACCAGTATAAGAAATAACTAAGCGCCAGGTTGCATAGGCAAAGAGACATAAGAAATATAATTAGGGTCATGAGGGGGAACCCCAGTGTCAGCAGAAAAAGTGTGAGTGACTGTTCCACAATAAGACTTTAAAACAAAAACAAACAGTATTAAAAATATAAAAAGCTTTTTCATAATTACCCCCTAATTTAAACGAGTTGTCCACCAACAAAAAAAACCAAGCATTAAACCTTGGATTAAATACATTAAACGAGTTGCATTGTAAATATTATCTATGGATGTTTGTATTGTGTCCATATCAGCAGAAAAAGCGGAAACCGCCAAAAGCGCTATTAATATAGTTATTAACGGTTTCCACATAGCCGGAGTTCCTTATTTCTTCTTGAAAAGAATCCAGAGTACAATGCTCACGATTACAAAAATCATGGCAAGAGTTATCCAGCTACCATAGGCGGCAACTACTGCATCTTTCATGAAGTTAGTAATCACAGAAGCATCAATGGATGGTTCACCAGATGTTGCATCCGTAGATACAAAATCGGCGAGAGCGGCACTTGCATCAGAGCCAACCAGTAAAGCAGTTCCACCAACAACCCAAACAGCCAATTTCTTAGCTTTACGACAAACCCACTCACAAGAGCCGATTACAACAGTTTTTACTTTCTTGAGCATTTTTAATACTCCCTTTGTTTGTTTTACTTTTCTATACGAATTCGACCATTTCTTGATTGAAATATTGCTATTATTGCTCGTATCACGCGCGCCATGACCCAAACAAAAAAAGCACAACCAAAACCAAGCCGAACTATTCCTAAAAGTGAAAAATTAAAGCCTAAATTCCAATCAGGTTCCAATATTACTCTCCTTGCCACCGACGTTTTATATATTGCCAAACGAAATATAACAAAGCTAAAACAACGTAAATAACGATATATAAAAACATGGAATTACTTGAACATTCTGCTGTCTTTTCAAGAACAAAAAAATGAATCAAAAAAACATTAACAAGTATTATCATTGAAATAATAATAATCATATTGCCCCTACCCTATTAAAATCATTGTTAAAAAACTTTGACTAATTGAATTATGGTCAATTTTCAAATAGTCAATTACGGTCAAATTTGCATCAAAATTAATATTGACATCGGGTGTCAATACACCGAGGCTTACCAGTATTCTTATATAGTGAGTTAAGCTAAGATTTTGAGCACCGTTAAACACCCTAGAAAGCACTTCCGGTCTAAAGCCTTTTTCCCGGCAAAATGCAGACACAGAACCAAAGTCAGAAACAATCTTTAAGCGGATACTTTCCAGTATGTTCGAATAAATTTCATTAATATTATTTTGCATTTTAATCACCTTTGATTCCTATAAATCTTTTAATAGATTCACTGGCTATATAATGGTCTCTGATTAAAGATTTAATTTCAGATAAATCAGATTCCAAATTATCAATTTTTTCTCGCTGTTCATCAGCAAGCTTTTCAATTGATAAGTATCGAGCACATACAAGCATGATTGCCTTGCTGGCCGTTTTCTCATTGGTAAACTTTTTTAACTTCTCAATCAACTCACAATTGAATTCCCGAAGAATTACAGTTGTGCTTTCGTTCCTGTCTTTTTTCTTAACCATAACTCAACCCCCTTTTTGTTATCGTTTGTTATCATTAAACTTTCTGATCTAAATTTGCAGTATAACTTTTTGATAACATTTTTTAAGCTGCAGCGCTTTTCCTGGAACGCTTTTTGTTATCATTCGGCTGAACTATAAAAGTTCCGCCTGTTTTTTGGTTGCGATAAATAGCTGTGATTCTGCCGTTCTCTTTCCTGAATGATAAAATTTCAAATTTCATAACAAACCTATTTTTTTTTGTTGATATCAAGACAAGTGCAAACCTTACGAGCTCGAACCATTGCATATCTAAAAACAAAATTTGAAAGAGTGCGCATATCTGATTCGGCAGCTCGTTCTAGTTGTTTTAACTCCTCATTAGAAACCTGAATAATAATTTTGTTATTTCTTTTTTCACTCATAACAAACCCCTTTGTTAAAGTTTAGAATCCGAGACAGCCCGAGAACAAAACTGTTCCGGCTCGAATCCAAAAGTTTTTAAAATCTTATCTCTTTCAATATCCCACAATCCACGGAAGTTTTGCAAGTACAAATCGCCAGGATGAACAATAGGACAAGAAGAATTGCGATACTTGGCTAAATAGCGGTCTCTAGTCGTTCTTGGAAGCTTTGAAAGAACCGTTTTAATGCCCCATTGCATAGCATTTTCAAGCATTAAATTATACTGCCAGTCTGAATCCATGCGACCAGTATTAAAAATTTCAATGCGAGGCATTACCCGTAAACCTATTTCAGGCAATTCGTGAATAAACCATGTATGATGACAACGGAGTTCAACACGCCATAAATAAGCACCGGAATAATAAATATTCTGCTTCTTTTCATACTCCTCTTTTTTGTTGTAAACAACAAGATGAAATTTGCTTTTTTGTGCTCCAAAATATACAGTTTCAACTCCGTTTTGTGCTGAACCTGTATTATTCCATTTACGGGAGAGCTTAAAATTAAAAAGACATGGATTGAGAGCCTCAGGATAATCAAAAGCAAAGTCAATACGAGAAATTTTTATAAACTTAGAACATTTATAGTGAGCATAAAAATTGTTTCCAATCCAATCTAAAAGAGAGTTAAGTTTCGAAATGTCGGCTTTGTTGGGATTATATTCAACTCGAATATTATAATCATTACAATAATATTCATACATATAGCCTTTGTCTTTATTGTCATCGTCGCCCCAAACCTCAATATAACCCTCATCGTCAATACGTTTAGTTTTAGGCATTTTAGTACAAAATTGAATATCAACATCGCAAATTCTATAGTGATACAAATAAAGTTTGGTTTGCATGGAGTATTCTATTTTTTCAGGCTCTAAATCAGAACCTTTAAAAATCTTTTCAATAACTTTGTGAAAAGCGTTAATCATGTCTCGTGTCCTAACTCCATTTGCATCACGATAATTTTCGTCTGCTTCATAACAAGAAAAACCCGGCGAGTATATCAACATTGTTAAGCGGTCAATAGACAAGCCGGGTTCTGTAATTATCGGCAATACTGCATCATAGTCTTCAATGTTTTTTTGCATTGCCGGAATCCTTTAATTCTTTTTAGGTGTGAATCCTACGAGTTTGAAATTGTCAAAACCAGTATCAACAATACCAAAAGAATTTCCGTCTTTCATGGTGATAGTTTTACCGGACATAGCAGGTTCCATGCTAACGGAAGCCTCGCCAATCATACCGACCTTGAGATTTGCATCTGCATAACCTTTATCAACTTCGAGCATGACAAACCCGCCAAGGTATTCGAGTTTAGCAAGCGTTTTTTGTCCGACAACATCTTTGTTGGAATTTTTGATGTCGCGAGTTAGGATTTCCTCGATATGCATATCGGACATTGGAAGTATAAAACGTTTCATACTTGACCCCTTTTGTTAAAAAAGTTAAAAATTTTTACTTGACAAAAGTCAAGCAGAATAAAAACATAATATCACTTGACAAATGTAAAGTCAAGAAAAAAAGGAATTTTTTTAATGCTTTTTTTTGAAAGAAATAATGATATAATATAAAAATAAACAACAACGAGGATAAAAATGACATATCTTGAAGCGAAAACGTTACACGGAGACTTGATACGGCAAGCAGATGCCGCAAAAATTTTAAACGTAAGTAGACAGGCAATAAACGATTATATAAAAAGAAACATCTTGACAAAAGTTATTATCACAAATGAAGATAAAACAAAAACTAATTTTGTAATAGCATCGGAAGTGTATAGACTTTCAGAAAAAAGAAAAGAAAAAGGCATATACATTAAAGGTAATAATAATATTGTCGGTGATAGCAATCAAATAAACATTAAAAAATAAATATTATAATATAAATATAAATCTAAATATAGAACAAGCTATGAAAAAAATAATAATAATTTTATTGTGCCTCAGTATACAGGTATTAGCAAACAATATTGAAATAGTCAAGATAAAAAATTTAAAGCTTAAAAAATTAATTGGACAAGCAGTTTTAACACCTATATCTTTTGTTAATAATGGGAAAAAAGAAACAAGTATTATAAAAATTAAATACTGTGGTAACGTGGATAATAAATATATTTTTAATGTAGAAGAAAGAAAAAAAGAAAAAACAGAATCATATACCTTTTATGTTGAAAATGGAGAAAAAATAAGAATACAATATCACGTATTTAAACTAATAGTGTCAAAAGAAACCTTTTATTTTAAATAGAAAATAATTATTTATATGCCCATTTCTCAGCTCGAAAAAGTACCTTTTTCCCAAAATGGGGCATATAACGGGCTATTAGAATGTGCCCGCGCGATATAAAGACGCCTGCGCTACGCGCGCGCCCTCAAATACAAAAAGATATTACTCTGGAAGTGTGCTAGATTGAATCCTGCGAACGATTATTGAAGTTTATAAACTCCGCCATGCCTGAAATGTCTCACGGCTTTAAACTCTATCTTAAGGGGGCGTACCTCGCCCCCTACAGCTTACCCCCTCACGGAACAAAACGAAGTTTTATTCCTGTAAAACATTCCGTGCAGTTAACCACTTTTTAAGTCCTTAGCAGTCGCACACTCCGGCAGTCCATGGGGCTGGCGTCGCGTGTGCCTGTAAGTCCTTAAACGTTACGTTACAATGCTTGGAGAGCATTTACACCGCATAACACGCGCTATGCCAAGTTTTCGCATCATGGCATAGCGGAATCTGACTTGACATAGCTAAGTCCATTATGCGACGTT
>JAIPGS010000031.1 GCA_021735725.1 Candidatus Babeliales bacterium | reverse complement strand
CAAAAAAAAGTCTTAAAAAATTATATGAATAAAAATTTTAATTATCCTGGATTGTCACACTACGCTGGCAATGACGTCGATGGTATTTTATTTTGTAAGCGTTATTTATTTATTGGTTTAAGTATCTTCCTTATCCCCACAACTTCGTTAACCTTTTTTGATTCGTATAAAGCAGCATCTGAATATAAACAAGGAAATTTTAAACAAGCTCAAGATGTGTATAAAGAACAATTAGTTAATGATCCTGAAAATGGGCAGCTTCTTTTTAATGCGGGGGATGCGGCATATCGTTTAAATGAATATTCACAAGCACGTGCCTATTTTTCACAAGCAGCACTTTTTTTGAATGATAACAGGGAACTGCAAGAACAAGCATATTATAATGCGGGTAATGCTTGTTTTAAAGAACAGAAGTTGCAAGAATCATTAGATAATTATGCAAAAACATTAGAATTAAACCCTGAAAATGAAAAAGCATTGCATAACAAAAAAGTAGTTGAAGAACTTTTAAAACAACAAGAACAGAACAAAGATCAGCAGAATAATAAACAAGATAAAAATAATAAAAAAGATCAAAATAAGAATCAGGATCAAAAAAAAGAAAACAAAGATACTCAAGAAAACAAAGATACTGAAAAAAAAGACAAACAAGAAGATCAAAAAAACGATAAAGAAGATCAGCAAGATCAGCAACAAAATAATGAGCAAAAAAAAGATCAAAGTAACGAAAAACAAAACTCTGATCAAAAAAATTCAGAACAAAAAGAATCAGAGGGGGGAAACAAGTCTGAAGACCAAGAAAGAAGCTCCGATACACGTAACGAAGATGATTCCCTTAAACAAAGCGATGAAGAGCAAAAAGGGAAAGAGGAAGGGCAAGGTAGTCAGCAAAAAAATACTGAGCAAGATAAGTCCAGGCAGAGAGAACAAGATTCTAAACGAGAAATGGATGACAAAAAGGAACAAGGTCAGTCCGACAAGCAAAGGAGCGAGGACCAAGAGCGGAGCAAGAGCAGCAATGAAAAGTCCGAGGCAAACAGGGATCAGAGC
The DNA here is from genome assembly GCA_021735725.1 of Candidatus Babeliales bacterium. Taxonomy (GTDB): domain Bacteria; phylum Babelota; class Babeliae; order Babelales; family CAIQNR01; genus JAIPGS01. The sequence goes on along the minus strand of JAIPGS010000031.1, from coordinate 8,886 downwards.
AAGCAGGGGAACAAGAATGAAAAGCATAAAGATTCCTCACAGATAAATGATGATCAAAAAAATAATGATAATAAAATGCGCGGTAAAATGCAAAAAGCAAAACAAGAAGTTTTGCATGCACAAGAAGTACAAGATAATGAAGAAACAGAAGCAGATAAAAATGCTCCTGAATATAAACTTCTTAAGTATATTGATGCAGAAGATGAAAAAGTTTCAAAAAAGTTATTTAAACAAACCGTAAATCAGGGGATGCCGCATCATCATGGTCAAAAAAATTGGTAGATTAGTACTGGTAAGTACATTAATAGGAACAGTATGTGCAGAGCAATCGATAGCTTTGCGCGTTACAAATGTGCAAGGTAAGAACGTAAAAAATGTTATTGTGGGAACTCCTTTTATTATCAGAACAATTGTTACGGGGGATTCTCAACACTTAGCAGAACCACGTGTTCAAGGGATTGATCAATTTAAAAATAGTAGAACACAAACAAGCAATCAAGTTAGTATGATTAATGGAGTAACAACTGTTCAAAAAGAATATGCAACTATCGTTAAAATTGATGAAGAAGGGGCTTTTACTGTTGGGCCTGCACAGATAGAGGTTGATGGTAAAATAATAGAATCTAAACCAGTTACGATTACTGTTTCTCTGCAAGAAAATTCAGCAGATTCAGAACAAAAAGAAGCATTTTCTGTTGTTAAATTAAATAAAGAATCGGTATTTGTTGGGGAAAAAATTGAATGTACTGTTCGTTTTTATTATGAAAATCAAGCAATTCGTCTTGAAAAAATAGAAAAACCTTCTTTTCAAAATTTTTCAACAGAGGGATTAGTAGGGCCAGTAGGGGGAAAGAGTATTATAAATGGTGAAAAATATTTATATTTAGAATGGAAAGCTGAATTATATCCCGATAAAGAAGGAGAACTTTTAATTCCTGCACTACAAAGTGTTTATTCTAACCATGCCACACAGAGAAATGATTTTTTTGGAAGATTGGGATTTGGAGGGCGTCAAGAAGAAATGATTTATTCAAATGCAGTTAAAGTTACTGTTAATCCATTACCACATCATAGTCCAGCGGTTCATGGGGTAGGTGTTTTTACGGAATGTAAGCTTTCATTAAATAATGTAACAGCAACAGAAGGAGAGGGAATTGTTGCAACAGTAACAGTAAAAGGTGTTGGAAATCTTGCGCAATTAAAACATATCGATCTTGTATTACCAGAAGGGCTGACATATTATACTTCAAATAGTTCATTGATTGAAGGAGGTAAGAATTTTGAATATGTGGTTCAAGGAATAGAACCGGGTACGTATACGGTTGAGTCTCAAAAATTTACTTTTTTTAATAATGAAACACATGCATATCAAACAGTTGCTTCAAACACAGTGGAACTTACTATCAAAAAGGGAGAAGCAAAAAAAACAATACTTGATCAACCTCAACAGACGAGTGAATCTCATAACGTTATAAAAAAACTTTCTATTATAACTCATGGTCAATGGCGTACGAGTTCTGAACGTGTATTTTCATGGCTTTGGTTTTTTTTGCTAGCCAGTATTCCTTTGTTGAGTTTTTTGCTCTTAAGTCTTAAAAAAAGAAGAGATGATTTTTTAGAAAAAAATGCACCGATCATTTTGTACAATAAGGCATTTAGTACTGCACGAACAACATTTATGCATGCACGTAAAGGTAATTATGTAGGCCAATTGTATCATATGTTTATTACACTTTTTGCACATCGTCTTAAAATTAAACGAGTAGAAGTTTCAGAAACATTAATAGAAGAAACAGTGCGGGGGCTAGGATTTACTGAAAAAGAAATTATACAATGGCGATTGCTTTTTGCCCAACTTGCTGAAACAGCTTTTTCTTCTCATCGTATTGAAAATAATAAAGATGGAATTTTTAATCAAGCAGCTCACTGGCTTAATGAATTGGAAAAACGTATATGAAATCTATAATTCTTTTAGTAACACTTATTTTTTCATGTCATCTGCATGCGGACGCACAAGCAGAGCAATTTTATAGAGCAAATAAATTATTTCAAGAACAACAGTATCAAGATGCGCGGAACGAATATGAAGGACTGGCAACAAAAGGTTCTCTTGTCTGGTATAATATTGGCGTATGTTTTATGTATGAAGAAAATTATGTAGATGCTGTTATACATTTTAAACGGGCTTTAAAAGGTGCACAATTTAATATGTTAGAACAGATATTTGAAGGAATAGATTCTGCAAGAGCACATTTAAATAATAATCCACAAAAAGATGAAACAATGCGGAAATTATATAAGTATGCAAGTTTTTTCAGTATTTTTTGGGCGCAAATGATGTTTTTATTTTTTTGGTTTTTAGTATGTATCTGTTGGATTTATAAAAATAAAACATCTCGGTTTTTACGATTATTTTTAGGAATGTGTGTTATATGGTCATCAGCTTCATTGGCAGCTGTTTCATGGTTGCGATCACGTGAATACGTCATTGTTATCAAGAAAAGCAATCTGTTTGCAGGGCCGCATGAAGAATATCATTCTGTGGGGAATATAGATGTTGCCGAGCAACTAATTCTTTTAGATTCTAAAAATTCATGGTATAAAGTGAAAAGTTCATCAACAGTAGGATGGGTCAAAGAAGAGATATGTAAACAGGTGTGATAATGATACGAAAGATTTTTTTTCTCTTTTCTAAAAAACATGAAAAAATATGGCATGCTCTTTTAATTGTGGTAACATGCGTGGGGATGTTGGGGTCTTTATTTTTATGTTTTCAATCATATACATTAAAAAAAGCTTCATTAGAACTTTTAGATTTAAAAGAAGATTATAGAGTGTACACTAATGCGCTCAAAAAGATTTTAACCGATCAGGCATACGAAGGAGAACACAATACGCAGTCGGATCAAAAAAAAAAAGAACGCGTTGAAAAAATAAAGTGGATTAATCCAGATGCGGTGGTTTCAAGTGATTCTTTAGAGGATCACTTTTTTGTTATTAATAGAGATCCTGATTATTTGGATGATCAATCTTTACGCTATGCGCGTCAACATGGTTTGTATGATGAAGTATACAAAATGATTTATGTGCAAGAACTAGAAAAGGCAGTAATGCCTCAACGTAAACAGTCTAAAAAAATAATAAAAAAAAGACTAAAAAAGGGATGCGCCGAATTTGTTGGCATTCCTGCGGGTAAAGGAATTTTAAATATTGATAAGAAAAAAGGAGTATATGATTTTGATTTTTCGTGGCCGATTGATAGAAAAAATTTTTGGTTAAGTTCTTTATTTGGTCCACGAAGATTACGCAATAGGGGGTGGAAATTTCATTATGGTATTGATATGGCTGCACACAAAGGAACCCTTGTGACAGCGGCAGCAACAGGAATAGTTTTAGAATCTTATTGGAATAATGGTTATGGAAATTGTATTATTGTAGCCCACAATAAAAAATATAAAACACGTTATGCACATTTAGACAAACGGTTAGTTAAAGTAGGCCAAAAAGTTAAACGAGGACAAGTGATTGGTAAAGTAGGAGATACTGGTTTGGTAAGAAAATCAGGACAAGATGCTTCACATCTTCATTTTGAAGTGTATGCTTTTGGTAAACATGTTAATCCACTTTCAGTATTAGTTTAGGAGTTTTATGAAGAAGATACGTAGTTTTATTACATGGTGGAACAGGCCAAATAAATCTGTTTTTGCTGATTATGCACAGTCATTTATCGTTATTATTCCCATTGCATTTATTATTAGAACATGGGGATATGGGCTTTATAAAGTGCCTAGTGGCTCTATGGAAACAACGTTGCTTATTGGAGAAAGTTTTATTTCAGATAAATTTAGTTATACATTTTATGCTGATCCACAACGTGGTGATATTATTGCTGCAAATGAACCAACATTTAAATATTCAGACAATAGATTTAAGAGATTATTTGAAGAATATATTTTTGGTCCTGAAAATTGGACAAAACGAGTTATCGGTCTTCCTGGTGAACATATTCAAGGAAAATTAGATGAGCAAGGACATCCTTTAATTTTTATTAATAATGAATTATTTGATGAGCCGTATGTGAATAAATATCCTTTAATTTATCATGATATAAAGGAATCTCCTCGTAGTTATGATCCACAAATATCTTTTTATGATCAACCATTTTATAGAATGGATGGTCAGATGGTAAAGCGTGTTCAAAAACAGTTGCAACAATTAGGAGTCCCTGGAGTTATACATCCGCGCACAGCTCAGATTGGGGCATCACTTTCAGATATTTTTGATGTTCATTTAAAAAGTAAAAAAAATGGTGATGATAAAGATGAATATTGGGTGATGGGTGATAATAGATTAGGCAGCCATGATTCCCGAGGATTTGGAACACTTGATAGAAAACATATTCATGGAAAAATAGTATTTAGATTGTTTTCTGTTGATTCACATGAGTCATGGATGATCTTTGATCTTTTGTTTCACCCTTTTGATTTTTGGACTCGAATTCGTTGGTCACGTTGGATGCAATTTGTTAAATAAAGAAAAAATTGTAATGAAAGTTGGCAGAATTATTGTTTTATGCTACATTTAAGGCTCATTAAAGAGCTCGAAGGAGTTTTTGGATGGTAAATTTATGTTATTTGAAAAACAGTTTTAAAGTATTTTTTCTTTTGTCAGGACTTACATTTCTTTCAGGATGTTTTGATTTTGGAAAAAAGGATACAAAGAAACCTGACCTTTTAGTTATCAATGTTCTTGATAAAGAGTCATATGATGATTGTCATATTCCAGGATCGATTCAAGTGGATATGATGAAGGTGAAGGATTATGTTGTTCCGTATCCTAAAACAACTCAGATAGTTGTGTATTGTTCAAACTATGCTTGTACCGCAAGTACCTATGTTGTGAAGAAATTAAAAAAAGATGGCTTTGAACATGTGTGGGATTATGCAGCCGGTATGGCTGGGTGGTATAAGGATAAATTTCCCGTTACAGGACCAGCAAAAGCTGAGTATTTAGAGTTACCTAATCCTGTATTAGAAGCTCACCCTGAAGGTGTAGATGTTATAAGCACAGAAGACTTAAAGAAACTACTTGAAGCGCACGAATTAAGTAAATAAAGAGTGGCGGCATAGCCAAGCGGTAAGGCATGGGTCTGCAAAACCTTGATCCCCGGTTCGATTCCGGGTGCCGCCTCCAAAAATGAAGTAGTAAAAAGTTTATTTTTTTGGTAATGTTATAAAAAGATCATTGAAAGTTATGTGCCGGGATGGCGGAATAGGTAGACGCAAAGGACTTAAAATCCTTCGGGTATTATACCTGTGCCGGTTCGAGTCCGGCTCTCGGCACCAACTTATTGTATCGGATAGAAAGTTTAAAATTTTCTGTTTTTTTAAAAATCCAATAATTTTTAGAAATTTAAAAAAGGTCTGAAATCCTTTATTTTAGGGCTTTTTTTAAAAATCTTAAAAAATTGTTGAAAATTAAGCTTGACAAAGTTGTATATATTAATAGTTTACTGACTTAGTACTAGTTGTTGTTTGCTAAAGGTAAAGACAAAAAATTTGACTAAGCAGTTCGTGAAGGAAATTTGTTATGAATAAAGCAATGTTAGTTGAAAGCATGGCGAAAATTACTAAGCTACCTAAAGCAACATGTAAAGAATGTTTGGAAGCTTTTGTATCAAGTGTTGGTAGCGCGTTAAAACACAACAAACCTGTTGTACTTACTGGTTTTGGAACATTCCAAGTAATCAGACGTAAAACAAGAGTTGGAATTAACCCAGCTACTGGGCAAAAAATGCAAATTCCAAGCAAAAAAGTTCCTAAATTTAAACCTGGTAAAGCTCTTAGAGGGCTTGTAAGCTAGTTTTTAAGTTTAGTGAGGAGGCGAAGAAATTCGCCTCTTTTTTTTTGTTTATTTTTTTTCTTGTAAGAACATTTCCTTGCCTTTTATTATGAAACAGCTTTACACTAAAAAATGTGTATAAAGATGATAAGTATTTATAGAATTCAAGGAGTTGTTATGGTTGTTGTTCCTAGTAATCCAGTACCTTCAAAATTTTGGGAAAATTTAAAAAATTTAGATTTTAAAGCAGTTATTAAAGAAATGGATTTTCAAAATATTAATTGGATGGAAATCGGTGGACTTATTCTGGCAGGTCTGGTTTCAGGATTTCTTTTTAAACGTTATTTTAAATCAGTTATGATGATTTTGATTGGTGGAATAGTTTTAATTGGTCTTTTGGATCATTTTAAATTGGCTCTTATTGATTGGGATTATCTTCAAGCATTAATGGGAATTAGCCCAACAAAAGAAGCATTTCAAGATCTTTTTCAGGCATCATTTGCATGGATAAAAGTAAATATTAAAGTAATTTCTCCTTTTGCAGCAGGATTTTTTGTAGGACTTAAACTCAGCTAAAGGTTCAGAGCATGGCTAAAAATTTTGAAAAGCGTTTATGTGATATTTTTGTTAAGAATAAAGTAATTTCTAAAAAAGAAGCTGAGTCACTCTGTGTAGGGTTTCATGGAAATTCAAAAGAATCATTTGATATATTTTTACTTTCTGAAGGAATTGTCGCTAAAGAAGCGCTTTTAACGGCTCTTTCTGAATATTATGAAGTTCCTTCTTTTGATGTAGTTGGGAATCTTTTTAGACGAGAACTTTTAACAGAATTTCCTCAAGATATTTTATTACGCCATGCCATTATTCCTTTACAACGGAATGATGATTTTTTAGTTATTGTGTCACATCAGCCTGATAATGAAGATCTTTTGCCGGTACTTGCAGAATTTGTTTCTGACAATATTCAATTTTATGTGGGTATTTATAATGATATTTTAGATGCAGTTATGCAATTTTATGGACCATCCCCTTTTTCTGATGAAGATGATGCACTTGATTCTGAAGATGATGATCTCTATGAAGATGAAGAACTTGATGAAAATATTTTTAATGATGAAGATGATGACGACGAAGATGCATTATTTTTTAATTAATTAATTATTTTTATCATTTAAGAGGCGATGTTATGAAGAAACTATTTTTTATTAACGTATCAGTAGTTGTTTTATTTTATAATAACATGATTCAGCCTTTTTCTTATCAAGGGCCGATGCCCTTTTTTAATGCAGCGCAGTGTGAAGAATCAGATGAAAAAACAGAATTTTTTTTTGATGATTCCGATTCAGCAAGAAAAAAACCTTTATATACACAAAAAGAAGAGATCGATAATTTGATAGGGCGTTTTTGTCGTATTTTACGACAACGAGATTCTCTTAATACACCTCAATCAGTTTTTATTGATATTGCTCGTGAAATAGTAAATTCAGATGATGAATGTAAAGCAGAACAAAATTATATGCGTTACATGCTCTTTAAATATCCTTTGCTTGGTTATGCCGGAGTTGCAGTACTATTTTTTGGAACAGGATATCTTGCTCATTATGCTTTTTCTTGATTGCTTTACTTTGTTTAATTCTTATCGATTTACTTTCTAAATTCTTTTTGATAGATTTTTTTAAAGTTGAAGCATTGTTTTTTTTAAAGGAGTTTTTTATGAAACGTTATTTTGTATTGTTATTATGTGTTATTTCTTCTTATGTATACGCTTGTGAACATCAAAATGCATTACAAGGTTCCCTCTCAGAGCGTCCTGCATCTGCACATTCTGGATATTCAGATGAATCATTAGGAGATCTTCCTCTTGTTCCTGTTACAGCTGATCCTGAAGCATTTCTTAGTCAGGATCATGGAGATGAGGTCTTCATTTATGAAGGATCATCATCTGAATGTGGTTTGTCTGTAGCAACACTTGCGAAATATGTAAGTGATGAAAAAGATAAGCAGGAAAAAAATGTTATAAAAAAAATGAATGAAGCGGCACAGTTTTTAGGTGCTCCTGAACCTATGGAAAGGTTGGATCAATGTTACACCTTTTTTTCAAATAACGTAGAATTAAAAACAGCTGTAAAACAAAAAGTAGAAAAGGCTTTTAGTAATGGTGAAAAAGCCGGAAAAGCTGCTGTGATAGATGAAGGAAATGGTAAAATGGCTGAGCTGATTAATCAAGCATCTAAGGCATCTGAATTGAGAGTATTAGGATCTATTAATCGTGGAGCAGAACTACGTATTTCGGGAGCATATTTAAATGAAGAAGCTCTTATAACTGCTATTAATACATTAAAAAATTCAAAACTTAAACCTTCTAGTTCTAATGATGCACAACGTGAACATGTGCCTGTGGTTCCTCAGCAAATGTGGACTGGTTATGATGTAGCAGGAGCAGGGGCTGTTGGAGTTGTTGCAACAATTGTAGTTTTAAAATCAGGATATATTCCTGGATTTAGATAATAAATTTTATTTTCTAAAATAAGAGCATATAAAAAGACGTTTTTTTAAGAACGTCTTTTTTGTTTTAAATTATGGCTTCTTTTGTTAAACTACGCAACGATTGAATTAAAAAATATATTATTTTCTAACCAAAGGAATTTTTATGAAGCATTATTTTAGTGGTATTTTATTACTTTCAGCAGTAGTTGGTTCTGTGCAGGGAGCTGAAGAAGGATTTCTTGCTTTGGAGCAATCAGATAGTCAAAAAATGTCAGAATTAATGACAGTAGAAGAAATTAGCCCAAGATTCAGAACATCATTGTTGGCTTCACTGTGTCCTCGTGATACTGAAGCTGCAATTGTTGGTTATAGAAAGGTTTCTTGTGACGTTTCTACACAAACAGAAAATTCTGAAATAAAAAAATTAGTTTTTACAAATGGAGAGATCGGAAAACACTTTGAGCAAGCATCTTCAGAAGTATCAGAAAAACAAGAAGTTTTAACAGAACAAGCAAGTCAGGTGCAAGAAACAGCGGATCCAAAATTGTATGGCTTAAG
>JAIPGS010000030.1 GCA_021735725.1 Candidatus Babeliales bacterium | reverse complement strand
AGGGCAATTTGAGGCGTGGGCTCAAAAAGGTGCTTTGCCGAGTGATACTGTTATAAAAATTAAAAAACAACATGCAAAACATGGAACAGGTCTTCCTAAAAAAGTAGCTCCTGTAAAATCAGTAGCTAAAAAAGTAGAAGCTCCAAAAGTGGAAACAGAAGTAAAGACTGACGACAAGTAATACATGAAGATTTCTGTTGCAACGGTTTTTCCTGATTTTTATAATAATTTTTTAGAAACCAGTTTGATTAAACGGGCTCAAGATAACAATTTTGTGCAGTTTGATGTTGCTGGTTTTTCTTCTTTTTGCGAACCAAAAGAACGAATTGATGCACCAACAGTTGGTCATGGAGTAGGAATGACTATTCGGCCTGAAGTGGTTGAACGGATTGTGTGCGCTCAAGAACAAAAAAATGGTAAAGCATTTAAAATTTTTTTGACACCTCAAGGTAAAAAATTAGATCAACGTCTTGCTCAAGAATTAGCAAAAAAATTTCAAGAACATGATCACGTAATGCTTTTTGCCGCACGTTATGAAGGCATTGATGCCAGGGCTCAAGAAACGTATGCAGATATGGAAGTTTCTATTGGAGATTACATTTTAATGGGAGGAGATCTTCCTGTTATGGTGTTGTTGGAATCAGTATTGCGTTATATTCCTGGTGTGGTTGGCCAAAAAGAGTCAGTTGAAAAAGATTCTTTTTCAGGTGCTTTTTTGGATTTTCCAACATATACAACGCCTCCTCGCCAGTGGCAGGGAAGAGATATTCCGGAAATTTTACTTTCTGGAAATCATGCCAAAATGCAAGAGTATCGAGACAATGAGGCAGCGCGAAAAACCGTGAAAGAACATTTTGAATGGGCTCGTTCTCATTGTATTAAGCAGGCAGAACGTGAAAAAATTGCACAGCATATTCCTGCTCATTATGTAGCTTTATTGCATCATGATGTAATTGTAGGGCAGGGAAAGGGTGAGTCAGGAACATCTTCAGTTACGTCTTTAGATATTCATGATATTGCTCGATCTTCAAGAACGTATGGAATTAAGCATTATTTTATAGCGACTCCGTTGGAAGATCAGAAAAAAATTGTACAAAAAATGTTACAATTTTGGGCTGATGCGGGAGTTGATTATAATAAGAATCGATCAGAGGCTGTTGAGCTTGTTTCTGTGATTGATTCATTAGATACAATAATACAAGAAATTGAAAAAAAAGAAGGAAAGTCCCCTCTTGTGGTTGGAACATCTGCTCGTCAGATGGGAAATGCTGAACTTATTTCTTATTATGATCAAGAAAAAGTATGGCACCATGACCGTCCGGTTCTTCTTATTTTTGGGACGGCTCGGGGAATTAGTGAAGCGGTGTTGAGTAAATGTGACTATCTTTTGATGCCTCTTGAAGGTTTTTCAAAATTCAATCATCTTTCAGTTCGCTCTGCTGTAGCGATTATATTAGATAGATGGATGGGGATTAATCTTCGTTAATGGGCTAGTCAGAAGCTATTTTTTGGTCTATACTGATTGTTCCCGTTGGGGTTTTCTATATCAGATTAGCAGTATTTTATTAGGTAAGTTGAAGGAATAACGATGAAAGCAAATAAGCTTACAAAAGAAACGATTAATACTTTGGGAGTGGAAAGCAGAAACTTTCCTGACTTTTCTATTGGTGATTCAATAGCTGTATCCCAATGGATTACAGAAGGTAGTAAAAAGCGTATTCAGATTTTTGAAGGAGACGTTATTGCGAAGCATCAAAACGGTGCATCTTCAACATTTACTGTGCGTAAAATAGGTGCAAACAGTGTTGCTGTTGAGCGTATTTATCCTTACTATACTCCAGTAATCGATAGTATCGCAATTGTTAAACGCGGTAAAGTTCGTCGTGCAAAATTATATTATCTTAGAAACAGAGTTGGTAAAAAAGCTCGTATTAAAGAGCTTGTTTTAACAAAAGAACAAAAATCTGTGTTAAAAGAAAAAGAAGTTGCAAGAGTAACTAAAGTAGCAGAAGCTGTTGCTCCTGTTCAAGAAAAAGTACAAAGTTCTGATAAAGAATAATAACTTTTTTATAAAAAAATATAAGAGGCAAAGGGCATGAAAAAAGTAAGGCATTACTTTGTGTTCGTTCTTCTTTTGTTGACTGGGTGTGTTCATCCTCCACTTCAAGAAGAAAAAAAAGAACCATTGGTATGCAATACAAATAATGTTTCTTCTGCCTCTCTTATTTTATCTTCAGATCAAGTAGTTAATTTGAACTTACTTAATTCACATCTTTCGTCTTTTGCATTTTCTGAAGAGACATTTGATTCATTATTTTTAGATCCTCAAAGTTGTGAAGCTCGTCTTACTGATATTTCAATTCCTTTACTTGCAGATGCTCAAATGGCTTCATGTTCTTTAGATGGAGCAGGAATGCATCTTCTTTATAAAACAGTAATGCCTATTACTGAATTAATTTCTTTTTATAAAAAGGAAATGGAGCAATCGGGTTGGGAACAAGATTTTATTTTTGAAGGCAATGAGATTCTTATGGTCTATAAAAAACCATGTAGATTTTGTGTAATTTCATTACGTCCTACAAAAAAAACATGGTTTAAGTCTCGATATACTTTTCTTTCCGTTTTAACGGGTGTTAGTTAATAAGAAGTATATAAAAAAAGTTATAAAAAAAAACGAAGCATTATGCTCCGTTTTTTTATCTTTATTATTATTAAAAAATATCTTTAATTTTTTGCCATAAAGATTTTTCTTCGGAAGAAGATTCAATAGTTTTTGAAGATGAATGATTGTTTGTAAGTGTTTTTAACTGGGCTTCTAATTTTGTAATAGTTTCTGTCATAGTATCAATTTGCTCTGCAACAGCTTTAAATGATCTTTTTACATCTGCATAAAAATCATCAAATTCATTTTGTAGATTTTTAAGAGCTCTGTTTGTCAATGTTGAATTTGAAGATTCAGTTACGTGTATAACTTTTGGTTCTCTTGTAAAAGCATTTCCAACTATATTTCCAAGTACTGTTCCACCAAAAACAGCTCCAAATGTTTTACCGCTTCCTGCTTGTACTGAACTTGCAACAAGTAAAAGCCCTAGAGTTAATTTTAGGTATTTCATAGTTATCCTTGTAGTTTTTTAAGTTTGTTTTCTAACTGTTTAATGTGCTCAGTCATGGCGTCAACTTGCTGTGCAACAGCTTTGAATGACTTTTTTACATCTGCATAGAAGTCATCAAAATCATTTTGTAAACTTTTAAGAGCTCTGTTGGTAGCGTGAGAATTTGAAGATTCTGTTACATGAACAACTTTTGGTTCTCTTGTAAAAGCATTTCCAACCATATTTCCAAGTACTGTTCCACCAAAAACAGCTCCAAATGTTTTACCGCTTCCTGCTTGTACTGAACTTGCAACAAGTAAAAGCCCTAGAGTTAATTTTATACATTTCATAAGTATACTCTCCTTATTATAATTATTTATTTCTATCTACTTAAAAGTATATCCTAATCATGTTATCGGTCTCAAGAATTATTTTTAGAAGAGCTTAAATTTTTTTAAATAAGCTTATCTTGTATAAGGTTCATTTTTCCTGCACCTTGAAGCAAAAGTGTATCTCCAGAAGATAATTCATCTTTTAAATAAGCAGCAATTGAGCTGAAATTTTCCTGAAAAGGAAGATACATAACTTTAAGATGAGGAGCCTTTTTTTTCAGATCTTCAACTAGTTTTTGACTTGAAATAGTATCTATTGGTTGTTCGCTAGCTGCATAAATATCTGTAATTATTAATGAATCAATATTTCCTTCTGTAAAGATTTGTATAAAATCATTCCAGAGGTGTGCCGTTCTTGTATAACGATGAGGTTGAAAAAGTACAATAAGTTTATTTTTGGTTTGTTTGCGTGCAACAGCTAAAGTATGTTTTATTTCAAGAGGGTGATGTCCATAATCATCAAAAATATCGGCACCTTGATAGGTTCCTTTAAATGTAAATCGTCTATCTACCCCAGAAAATGAAGCAAGCGCATGTATAATTGTTTGTTCATTAATTCCTAAAGTGTATGCCGTTACAAATGCTGCAGTGCTATTAAATATATTGTGAATTCCTGGCATGGAAAGTGTAAGAGGTCCAAAAACTTTATTTCCATGTTGTAAGTAATACGTAGAAGATGCAGAAGAAAGAGTTATAGTATGAATTTTCCAATCAACCTGTTCTGATTGTCCAAAGGTTGCTACTGTTTTATTCGGTACATACTTAAGTGCTTTGTGTATATTTTGATCATCTCCATTAACAATAACGTAACCATTGCAAGGAACATGAGAAATAAATGTTGAAAAGGTTGTAACAATATCAGAAATATCTTTATACGTTTCTAAATGTTCCAGATCAATATTAGTGATAACTGCACATGTTGGAAAAAAATTTAAAAATGAACGATCACTTTCATCAGCTTCGATAATAATATGATTGCCTTTTCCGTAACGCGCATTGCTTTTGATTGAATTGAGATGGCCTCCTATTACAAGTGTTGGATCAGTGTGTGCTTCAATAAAAATATGAGAAATTAAAGAACTGGTTGTTGTTTTTCCATGTGATCCTGTTACTGCAATACTTATTTTATCATCCATAATTTTTGCAAGTATTTCAGATCTATGAAGGGTTAAAATACCATTTTTTTGCGCCCATAAAATTTCAGGGTGATGTTTAGAGATGGCGGTTGAGTAAACTATGATGTCACACAATTCATTACTACATTGTTCTGAATTATTTCCTTGAAACACTGTGCATTGTTCTTGTTCAAGAAGAGAAATACTTTTTTGATGTATATTAGAATCACATCCAGAAATAGTGTGCCCATCTTTTTTTAAAAGAGATGCAATACCACTCATGCCAATGCCGCCAATACCAATAAAATGAAAATGTAATTTTTTGTGTTTCATAATTCCCTTGTAATAAAGAAGGGAGTTTGCGTATGACAAACTCCCTTGTATTTCATAGTTTCTTCTTGATTACATCATATTGAATGTCATCATTGCCCAATGAACGAGGCAGAGAAGTCCTACTGCACCAACAACATACTGAAGAACTTCACGAAGTCCGCCAAGTTGTAGCGTTTTCAGAAGATCTACTCCTAGTGCTGCAAGTCCTACTCCAACACCTGTTAATGCTAGAACTGGAGTTCCTACCATTGAACAAAATTCAGCTAATCCCATCATAACTACACCCTTTCTTAAGAGTTTTAGAGGTTAATAAACTTTTTTATAATAACCATCCTTTTTAAAAAAACATAGCATAAAAAAATAAAATCAAATATTTTTTCTTAATTCTATTAATTTTGATCGTAAATTTTTCATTTTAGCAACAAAAATTTGATCTTCAAAAATGGTATCGGGCAATGTTGTTTTATGAGATCCTAAAATAGGAACGCCATTTTGTTTGAGTTGTTTTTTAGCTCCAGCAATGGTAAAACCTTTATCATATAATAATATTTTAATTGTTTTGAATTTGTTTAAATCTTTTTCTTCATAAAATCTTTGACCCCCGCCAGATCGCGAAGAGTATACTTTGAACTCTTTTTCCCAAAATCTAATAACTGATTTTTCGACCCCCAAATGATCAGCTAAATAACCGATTCTAAATTGTTTTTTTTGCATTTTCATAATTTAATCCCCTTTAATTTTCTTGAAAAAAGAAAGAAAGTTTCTTCCTTACTAAATAATGCTAGCCTAAAAACTGCTTTCTTGTTAAGATTTTAGTTCATGTTGTCGCATTTTAATCATTATTTCCCTTTTTGGGGGCTTGTATAGGTATGTATGAAAATTAAAGAATTTGTTGGTTCATTCTTATTGTTTGCTGGTTTAACTTTATTAATTATGACGGGTACACAGTATTTTTGGCCAGAAACTAAAGATGCTGGTGCATTTGTTGCGCCTCTTTCAAAAGAGGAACAAGAGCCACTTTATTTAGAAGTTGATTTTCTTGATAATGAAAAACAGGTAGAAGAAAAAGTGACGACAGTTTCTACTTCTTATGGAACCTATACATTCTCTAATTACGGTGGATCATTAAAAACACTTGATTTTCAAAGAGAACAAAATGGACAAAAACAGATTTTTAATACTATTGGAAGTCATTCACATAATGAACGTGAAACACGAGCATTTCTTGTGGCAATTGATGAAAATACACCGTATTATTATGAATTAAAAAATCATGTCGATACTGATACGTCAGTTGCAGTATCGTATCAAGCTGAAAATAGTGCTGCGCGTATTCAAAAAACATTTATTGTCTATAAAGATCTTCATAAAATGGATGTAACTTTAACTGTGATACCTAAGGCAGGACACAGTGTTAGATCTCGTTTAATTTTTCCATCGCCTTATTTAGAAGTTCTTGGTAAATCAGATTTTGTAAATGCTTTTGTAGTTGATCGTACCGGTGCATTTAGTAAAAGATCTCAGGAAAAAATAGATGAACGTGCAGGATATTTCACACCACACATTTTTGGATCAGAAAATAAATACTTTATACATAGTATGATAGAAGATAAAAATAATTTTGCACATCGAGCATATTATAAAGTTATTGACCAGCAAACATCTTCTTTCTTAGAAGCGCGTCCAGTAGATCAAGAAACAGTATGGACTGTCTCTTTTTATATGGGACCAAAAACAGGAGAAACAATAAACCAAGTTGCTCCGCTGCTTGATCGAACACTTGATTATGGATTTTTATCTCCGCTAACAAAGGGTGCATTATATTTATTAAATGTATTTAATAAATATCTTGGGAATTATGGTTGGGCAATTCTTTTGCTGACATTTCTTTTGAAATTAATATTGTTGCCGTTTAGTTTTAGCGGCAATAAACAAATGCAAAAAATGCAAGAATACAGCCAAAAAATGAATTATCTTGGACAAAAATATAAAGATAATCCTGAAATGTTGGCACAAGCAAAAGAAGAATTTATTCGTAAAAATGGACTTCCAGGAATAGGTGGTTGTTTGCCTCTCTTATTGCAAATGCCAGTTTTTTGGATTTTGAATAGCGCATTAAACAATTCAATAGAATTGTATCGTGCTCCTTTTGTATTTTGGATTCAAGATCTTTCATTACCTGATCCTTATTTTGTATTGCCGGTAATAGGAATAGTAGGAGTGCTTTTAAGTGGGATGACATCGAATCAAAAGGCTACTGCTAAACAAACAATAATGAGTTTTGGTTTTGCTCTCTTGTTTGGAGCATGGGTATCAAGTATTTCAGCGGGTCTTGCACTTTTTCTTGTTTCAAATACTTTATTACATTTTGGACAAATGCAGTTACAGAAAGTAATAGGCTAATGATAGAAAAGGTTCCTGCTCTTGCACGGCTTTGCAAGCACCTACAGGGGATTCCTTATCTTGCTTCAAAAAATTTATATCGTGTAGCAACGTATTTTTTGACTGAAAAACCAGAACGTGTACAACAGCTTTGTAATGTTTTGATTGAAGCGTCAAAAACAATTACACCTTGCTCTGTCTGTTGTGTCTGGAAAGAAAAAGAGCGGGAATGTGTTTTTTGTGCAGATTTACGCAGAGATCATTCAATAGTGTGTGTTGTTGAAACATGGCAAGAACTCATTGCAATCGAAAAAACAGAAGGTTATAAGGGAGTATATCATGTTCTTGGAGGAGTAATTTGTCCTCTGGAAGGTATTGGTCCTGAAGAACTTTCTATTGATGTTCTTGTAAATCGAGTTGCAATTGATACACGAATTAAAGAAATTATTTTAGCGACTAATCAAACACCAGAAGGTGAAGCAACTGCTGCATTTATTGCACGTAAATTGCGAGGTACAGAAAATAAAGTTTCATGTCTTGCGCGTGGAATTCCTGTGGGATCTTCGCTTGAAATGATGGATAAATTAACAGTATATAAAGCGCTTTCAGAACGGCGCCCATTTTAAAAAAAAAGGAATTCAATGGATGTGATGCCAATGAATGAAACGGGAGAACGAGTAGAACGACGAAGAACACTTGTAGAATTAATTAAAGAAACATATCCTGAAAAAACAGGATCTCTTTTTTTTGTATCTGCTTTTGAGCAAGAACGTCATCAATTTTATCAAGATAGTACTTTCGAATATTTTTTTGGGTTACAAGAATCAGCGTTACTTATTTATCAAGAAATAGATGGTAAAACAGTATTATTTGAACCAAATTATTCAGTTGATCGTTCGGTGTGGTTGCCAGTAAATTTTGATGAATCAGATTTGAGTGAACTTGCAATAGATGCGGTTGAAAAATTAGGACAGACAATAAAGGGATATTCAACAGGCCCCTTTTTTACTCCAGAACAACTTGAAAATTTTATTAAAAAAATACAAGATCAACTTGATGCAGGGCATTTTATTTTTACTGCATTAACAGATATTTTTCCTGAGTGTGCATGGGTAGTTAATCAGTTATGCGTATTCATTCCAGGATTAAAAGAACAGTTGATTGATATTGCACCTCTTATTGCAGAACTCAGAAGAACAAAAAGTCAAAAAGAATTAGAGTATCTTTATCATGCGTCAGAAATTACGGTGATGGCACAACAAGCAGCGGCAGGAATTATTAGAAAAGATAATTTAGAAGCAGATGTGCAAGCAGCAATAGAATATGTATTTACTGAAAGTGGGGCAACACGTGCCTTTGCGTCAGTAGTTGGGGCAGGGAAAAATAGTACCACATTACATTATGTAGACAATAAAGGGCCGTTACCCGAAAAAGGATTGGTGGTTGTTGATATTGGTGCGTCATTTAATCATTACTGCTCAGATGTAACGCGGACATATCCTGTTTCAGGAATATTTTCAGAGCGTCAAAGAAAAGTATATCAGGATGTTCTTGATACCCAAGAATATATTGCAGGAATTGCAAAACCTGGTATGTTCATGCGAAATAAAAATGAACCTGATAAGTGTCTTAATACACTTTCAAAAAAATTCTTGGCACAACGTGGCTATAATGTAGAAAAAGAGTTTCCTCACGGGATAGGGCACTATGTAGGCCTTGATGTTCATGATGTGGGGAGTTATGAAACACCAATTCAAGCAGGTGATATTATTACTATTGAACCAGGATTATATCTAAAAGACGAAGAAATTGGAATTCGTATAGAAGATATTTATTGGGTTATTAAAGATGGAATTGTTTGTTTGAGTGAAGGGGTTCCTAAAAAACCTGAAGAGGTTCAAAAATATATGAAAGAATCTCGTTTTGAAGATGAATCAGATTCTTATAGAGCAGGCCCTAACGAACATTAATTAAGAATGTTTTTAAGTATATTAAAAAGATTCTTTTTCTCTAAAAAAGTATTATTTTAAGCATGGAAAAATATATTTTTAAAAGATAGAGCGTTTTATTTGACCAAATTGTATTTTTCTTTTACTTTAGAATGTAACCACTATTCGTTCATTCAAAGTTAATAGCGGCAAATTTAAGGGTATATTACAGAATCATTGTAGGAATTTTTAATGAATATGAATAAAGTTTTTTTCCGTCGTAAAGAAGATTGTATGCATAAATGGCATGTGATTGACGGAAAAGGTAAAATTTTTGGACGTTTGGCAACAGAGATTGCTGATATTTTAACTGGTAAAACCAAAACTGATTATGCAAAACATAGTGACAATGGTGATTATGTTGTTGTTATTAATTCAGATGACATTATTTTTACTGGTAATAAAATGGAAGATAAAACATATATTACTGTAAGTGGATATATTGGGGGTAAAAAAGAAATTACAGCTAAGCTTATGAAACAAAAACACCCTACATCATTGTTAGAACATGCAGTAAAGGGAATGTTGCCTAAAAATAAACATCAAGCTATCTGTATGAAACGTCTTAAAATCTATACAGGTGTAGATCACCCTCATGAAGCTCAAATAGAGCAAAAATAGATTTTACAAAATAATCAAAAAAAAAGAGTCCTTTTTTAGAGGACTCTTTTTTTTTTG
>JAIPGS010000029.1 GCA_021735725.1 Candidatus Babeliales bacterium | reverse complement strand
CTGCACGTGAGGTCCAAAGAGTAGAAGATTTATTAAATTCCAGACCTCGAAAAATATTAAATTTTAAAACACCTCTGGAGACATTAATGAAGGCTAGATTTCATTTATGATTTATTGCACTTCGGAATTGAAAAGGCGAAATTTTAAAAAAATAAGTAATAAAAAAGGGAACCATTAAAAGTTCCCTTTAATTTTTGTAGTCATTTGTAACATATTAATTTCTTCATACTGTTCTGAGTAGTGAACTTTGAAAAAGTATTGTTGTAATTTTCTTTAATTATTTTTGATAAGAAGAGTATCTTTGTTGAGTAAATAAAAATAACTGCAGCATTATAAAAAACGAGGTTAATTAATTTTATAAAAAAAAAGGAAAAAATTATGAAGTATATTTTACTTGCGTTTTATTGCGTAAATCTTTCTCTTGTGGGGACTTCTCGTCTTGTTTTAACAGGGGGTAAGCAGGATAGTTATTTTGTATATGATGCTCCTTTGCCTATCGATTCTAAAAAAATTGAAAATGAATTTTATGCACAAATTGTCAACAGGTTACCTGTGCTTTGTGTAGACATTTTAGTAGTAGATAAAGAGACACATAGTTATCTTTTAATATACAGAAAAAATGAGCCTGCAAAAAATCTTTTTTGGGTACTTGGAGGCAGGGTTTATAAAGGTGAATCTTTTTTTGATACAGCAAAACGTAAATGTAAAGAAGAAGCTGGTATAGATGTTATTCCTGTTACATTACTTGGAATTTATTCATTAACATTTACAAAGTCAGAGTGGAATTGTTCTACCCACACACCTACTGTTGGGGTACTTGCTTTTATAGAAAGTAAAAATACTCTTTTTTTAGATCAAGATCATTCAGAATATAAATGGGTTTCATGTGAAAGTGAAAATGAAGATGAGTATATTGAACAATTAAGAAAAAAAGCTTCTCTTTACATGAAAAATAATAAATAATATAAAAAAATTTTTAAAAGTTCCCTTTTTTACTTTAAGTGATACTATTATTTTATAATAATTATATGAGTATCATAAAAATGCTGTTTGGTCGGTTTTATACGTAAAGGGAATCATTATGAAAACTTCTTTTCTTTTTTCAATTTTTATAGGATCTTTAGTTTTTGGTGGATCTTTAGTGAGTGCAGAAAAAAAGATGGATAAAATTGGGCAGATGATTTATGAAAATACAATCGGTGGAAAAAAAGAATATCTTACTTTCTGGGGGCAAGGATCGGATCATTCATCTTTTGGGATTGGGCATGCTATTTGGTATCCAGCGGGCGCAGAAAAAAAATGTACAGAACAATTTCCAGCATTATGCACATATTTAGAAAGTCGTGGGATTAATTTTCCTGAATGGTTGAATGAAACTGAACGAGAAAAAGGAGCTCCTTGGAAAACGAGGGACGAATTTTTGGCAGATACAAAAAGAGTTGGGGAATTACAAGTATTACTTGTAGCAACAATGGCTTTACAGGCGGAATACATTGTTGATCGTTTTAATAAAAAACTTCCTGAAATTATTGAAGCAACTCCAGAAGAAGAAAAAGAAAAAGTAAAAACTCATTGCAGCTATTTGCAGGCAACGCCGCTGGGAAACTATGCTTTAGTTGATTATTGTAATTTTAAAGGTGATGGTCTTAATCCAAAAGAAGAAAGTAAAGGGCAAAGATGGGGATTGTTACAGGTGCTTCAGAATATGCAAGAAGTAACTCCTGAAAATGCTCCAAAGGCGTTTGTAGCTTCTGCAGCAGTCATACTTGCCCAATTAGTACAAAATTCGTCTCCTGAATATAATCGTACAAAGTATTTGTCAGGATGGATGAAACGAATTGCTACATATGCAAATAATAAACCATTTGAAGAATAATTGATTTAAACAGTTGTGAATTTTTTTTTAGCCAATGACACTTCTAGTGTGAATTCGTTTTTTTTGTGTGAATGAATTATAAAATTAAAAACAGGACGAGTATGATAATTCCATTTTCTTATAATTATTTGTTTAAAATCAGTTGTACTTTTTTTACAATTATGAAGTTCAAATAAAAAACGAGTATCTTGGTTATTGTCATTATACCCAAAAAGATTTTTTGCCATACATGAAGGAACCAGTGAAGAAAGAGCAAGCACGTCTGGTCTTTCTTTACCTAGGGAGCGTTTACCAAACTCTATAAAATAATTATTACCATATTTATGGACATAAAGTTTGTCATTTAAATTAATTGTTTGAGAAGGTTGTATTTTAAAAGATTTTCCATGGCCGTATAAAGTTAATGGTATTTTTGTGTTATTTTGTACTGTTCCAAGTTTATATGTGAGAGTCGCATGTAATGGAAAAGTATTAAAAATTACGGCAAAGAGCATGACATATTTAAACATTGATAAATCATTTTAGTTAAAAGAAATACACTAAAAAAAAGAAGTAATTTAAATATTACTTCTTTTTTTATGAAAACTCTATTATTTAGATTATTGAGCTTCAAACAGTTCGATGTCAAACATTAAATCTGAATGAGGAGCAATTACTGTTCCTGCTCCACGTGAACCGTATGCAAGTTCAGATGGAATAATAACGCGGCGTTTTTCGCCAACTTTCATGTCAAGAACAGATTCGTCCCATCCACGAATAACTTGGCCAATCCCAACCATAAATTGAAATTTATCGCCACGGTCAACAGAAGAATCAAATTTTTGTCCCGGTTGGCCATTTTCATTAATCCATCCTGTATAATGAACAGTTACTGTCTGTCCCGGTTGTGGTTTGACTGCGCCTTCAGGAGATTCTGTTAAAATTTCATATAAAATACCTGATTCAGTTGATTTCATAGAAGTGTCCTTTGCAACATGAAGTTGTTTATGAGTAATTTCAGTTTTACATGTAGTATAATAATAGAATCCGCACCCACCTGCAACTATGACCATAAGAGGCAGCATAATATTTATTTTCATATTTCTATTCCTAACATTTAAAAATGGTTAATACAATAAGCTTATTATGTAGTATAAAAGAAAAAATAAAAAAGTCGATTTAAGCTGATAAGGGCTTTTGTGGATTGTTTTTATTTGTGATAGAATTAAAAATGGAAATGAATTTTATATATTTAATAAGGAGGAGGTTCTGATGAATTTCAAAAAAATAGTAGCGGTATTACTCTGTTTAGGCTCGATTGCATCAATGGAAGCAATGGGTTTTGCTCGTAGATTGGTTTTGTCTCCTACAACAGGAACAGCACTTACTTTAGCAGCAGGTCAAAGTTTGATTAATCGTAAAATTCAAGAGCAAATAGAAGATTATGAAAAAGAACGATTATTAGAATATTCTGAAGAAGATAAAAAATATTTTTATGATGCTGGTAGTATTGATAGTTTTAATGCGCTGGGAAAAGAGGCAGTTAAAAGAAGAAGAGCTATTATCGATGATGTTTTAAAAGAGCATGGTATTGATCCTCAAAGAGTTAGGATGTGTCCTTCTCAGGATTGTGATCTTGTGTATAGGTTAAATAGAGAAAAAAGAAATATTTTATTGTATTGCTTTGGTCCACGATTTGATAAAATGGGTGCTTTTTTAGCACAGCAATCAGATGAAGATTGGCAAGCTTTGCGGGCAGATAATCCAAATTGTTCTATTGTCAAAAATTATTTATATGAAAGAGATTTTTTACGTCATTTGGTTGGGCATGAAGCAACGCATATTAGGTATAATGATGATCAAAAAATAGGTCCGAAAATATTTGCAAGTATTCTAGCTTCAGGGTGGACATATAGAGCAAGCAGACTTTTAGGCTGCACAAGGTTTAAAGGATTATTGGGTGTTTTTTCTGTAGGTTTAGCATCTTTAAGTGGAGTTATTTATTCAACAAGAATAGAAGAAAAAAGAGCAGATTTAGAAAGTTCACAAAATCCAGTTGTGTTGTGTGCAGGTGCTCAATATTTTGAAGAGGAAGGAAGTCTGGAAGAGATTGCATTCAGTATGAAATATCTTCCATTTGGAAGTTTGATTGAAAAATATTATGGAAATATTGAAAATTTTGTAATAAATTATCCTCATTTTTCTGCGTTTCTTTTAGATCCAATGCACCCAGCTTGTTCTGTTCGCGCTCAGTATTTACGTGAGCATGCTGAAAAATTAATAAAAGAAGGTAAGTAAAAGCTTTATTTTACATAATTTTTTGCAAAATAAACTATTCTCTGTACTTTTATAAGTGACTTGAGTAGATATTAAAAAATAGGTTCTTCACAAAAACATTCAAATAATAAGGATAAGGCATTATGAAAGGTGCAGGTTTTTGGTCGTTTATTTCGGTGCTTTGGTATGGAATAGTTTTCGCTCAAAAAGATCCTTATACAGTTCCGCAAAGTATTTTGTTTCAATCGGGTTTGGATACTACTTTTGTTGCAAAATGTTCATTGTTTATAGCAATTCTTTTATTAGGAACACTTTTTTTTGGAAAAGTTTTTAAATTATTGTTTAAAATTCCTTCGATAGCAGGACAAATTTTGGGGGGGATAATTTTAGGACCCTCTTTTATTAATTTTCAAAAATTTTCTTTTTTTACAGAACCGATGCGTTTAAGTGATGCTGTTTCTCATAAATTATATTATGTGATTCCTTCAGATTTATTTATCTTTTTTATTTTATTATTATCTTCTGCTTTTACGGTTTCATATTTATTATGGCTTGCAGGGTATGAAACAAATGTTAAAGATCTTATAAAAGTGGGAGCTACAGCAGTTGGAGCTGGAATATTTGGAGCGATCATTCCAATTATTATGATTGGAGGAGGGTTATATTGGTTATTTCCAGGACTTTATTCAGTTCCTGCTTTGATTGGTATTGGTCTTGTATTTGCCGCAACAAGTGTTTCTATTCCTGTTGCAATGTTAGTTTCTTCTAATAAAATGCATTTAAAAAGTTCACAAGCAACCCTTGGAGCTGCAATTGCAGATGATATTTTTGCTGTTGTCTTATTGTCTCTTTTTATGATGTCTGTACAGAGTGGTTTATTTGGTTCTGTTGAAGGAATAGTTTTTAATTCACATGGATGCAGTATTGGAAAATCACTTTTATTCATGATTGTTTCAGCGCTTGTTATTATTAGTTTTGGATTTTTTTTAATAGGTCCTATTACTCAAAAATTAAAAAATTTAAAATATTTTCATTTAATGGCTCCTGTTGCAACAGGAATTATGTTTATTTATTTTGCATTTGCAGAACTTGTTGGGGGACTTGCAGGAATTACTGGTGCGTATTTTGCAGGAGTGTTTCAACGAAGTGCAGACAAACAACGTGTTGCAGAAAAAGTATGTGCACCTTTTGTAAATGCTATTTTGTTACCATTATTTTTAGGTTCTATTGGATTGCAAGTTGATTTACATCTGCTTTCTTATCAGCAATGGATTATTGCAGGATTCATTTTCATTATTTCTATTATTTCAAAATTAGTAGGATGTGCTCTTGCTACAGGAATAAGTAATTTTTCTGAACGAAGAAAAACCTCTCATTGGTCTTTAATTGAAACATATTTATTTGGAGCTTCAATGGTTGCGCGAGGAGAAGTGGGGCTTGTTGTAGCAACTATTTTACGTGGATCGCAGATTATTTCACCAGAAACATATGTGCTGTGTGTTGTTGTTATTGTTCTTACAACTGTTGCGGCACCTATCATGCTTTCTATTGGATTTAGACTCATGGAAACATATGCTCAAGAATCAGGTAGTACAAACTATGAACTTGATCTTGGTAAATTTAAGGTTATTGGGACAAAGCATATGTTCAATATTATTTCTAGCCGTCTTGAAAAAAATAGAGGACTGAGCACTACTGTGCAAATTAGTGAAGGTCGTGAAATTATTGACATAGAAGAATATGAAATGAGAGTAATTTATAGTCCTACAAGTGGAATCCGTTTTGAAGGAAATCAAATTAAAATTGCCGCATTCATTGCTGAAATTAAGGCAGATGCTCTTGCTGAAATTGAAGAAATAAGCTTACATTAATATTCGGGGTATTTGAGCTTTACAAAGGCCTTATTTTAGGCGATACTAGAAGCTGTATTAGGCATAAAATATTAGTAGATTTTAAAGGAACCAGATCGTGAAAAAAGGTATTCATCCTGAACTTTTCGAGGTAACAGTGCATTGTACTTGTGGAAATGAGTTTTTAACTCGTTCAGCAAAACAAGAAATTCGTACAACACTTTGCTCAGCATGTCATCCGTTCTTTACAGGACAACAAAAATTTGTTGATACTGCAGGGCGAATTGATAAATTCGAACAACGTTACGGTAAAAAAACAAAAAAATAGATTTTCTATTTTAAATCTAAGGATTCTTGGATATGTCCATTCAATGGGATAAAATCAAAGAACGTTCAGATGAACTTGGTGAAAAACTTTCGGGGTCTGTTGACCCCAAAGAACGTCATATTATTCAGAAAGAACATTCGCAACTTTCTTCTTTACTTGAAAAATATAATCAAATTGGATTGATTCAGTCAAAAATAGATGATGCTCAAAAAGAAGTATCTATGACTGACGATGCAGAGATGATTGAATTGTATAAAGAAGAAATTGCTGCATTTCAAGAAGAAAAAAAATATCTTGAAGAACAACTTGATGATGTTATGTATCCACCAAATCCTTATGATAAAAAATCAGTCTTTTTAGAAATTCGTTCTGGTGCAGGCGGGCAAGAAGCGGCATTATTTGCTAATGATTTGCTTGTTATGTATACCAACTATGCATTATCTAAAGGATGGGATGCAACTGTTTCTAGTTATTCAGAAACAGATCTTGGTGGAATTAGAGACGTTGTTTTAACGATTGATGGTAAAGGTGTTTATGGACACTTAAAATTTGAATCTGGTGTTCACCGCGTTCAACGAGTGCCTAAAACAGAATCTTCTGGGCGTGTTCATACGTCTACAGCAACTGTTGCAGTTCTTCCTGAAGTTGATGATATTGATGTGACTATTAATCCAGCAGATTTGCGAATTGATGTGTATCGTGCAAGTGGGGCAGGTGGTCAACATGTTAATACAACAGACTCAGCTGTTCGGATTACGCACATTCCAACGGGTGTTGTTGCAACGTGTCAAGATGGGCGGTCGCAACATAAAAATAAAGCGTCTGCAATGAAGATGTTGCAATCTCGTATTCTTTCAGCGCATGAAGAAAAAACAAATGCGCAAATGTCAGAAGCTCGTAAAGAATTAATTGGCCGTGGAATGCGTGCTGAAAAAGTACGAACTTATAATTATCCACAAAATCGTGTAACAGATCATCAAGCGGAATTAACACTTAAAAAACTTGATGTTATTATGACTGGGCAAATTGATGAAATTGTTGATGCACTGCGTGAACATGATCGTCAAGAACGTCGTAAAAAACCGTTTACTGTTTCTTAATAAAAATTACTTCTTGATTTAAGAAGTGTCTTTTTTTTTCATTTCTGTATACTTGCTAGAACATTAAAAAAATATCTTGTCTTTGTAATAAGATGAAGAAGTTTAGTATTTTATTATCATTTATTTTCTGAAAGGGCTTTGTGCATGCAACTATTTTCTTATCTGATGGAATATAATCGTTATTTAAATATTCTTGGAGTATTTGTAATTTTAGGAATCGCATGGATTTGCTCACGTCACAAAAGCAAAGTAAATGTAAAACTTGTTGTTAATGCATTAATAATGCAATTATGTATTGGTTTTATGGCGCTTAAAACTTCTGTAGGTCAATCTGTTATTAAGTGTATTGCTGAAGGTGTGAAATATCTGTATATGTATGCAGAAGTTGGTATCAAATTTTTATTTGGCAACCTTGCTGTTGGTCAAGGAACTGGATGGGGAGTTATTTTTGCAGTGCAAATTTTACCCATGATTATTTTCTTTGGAGCATTTATGGCATTGCTTTCACATTATGGTATTGTTCAACGTTTAGTTGGGGCCATTGGGTATGTTGTGCGTCCTATTTTGGGAACATCTGGATCTGAGACATTGTGTGCAATTGCTAATAGTTTTTTGGGACAAACAGAAGCTCCTCTTTTGGTGCGTAACTATTTAGAGACAATGACAAAATCAGAAATATTAGTTGTTATGGTCAGTGGAATGGCTACCATTAGTGGATCTATTTTAGCTGTTTATGCATCATTTGGAGCGCCAATTGAACATTTGCTTGCTGCAAGTGTTATGGCAATTCCTGCATCAATTATGATCTCAAAAATTTTATTACCAGAAACAGAAAAACAAGCTCATAGTAGTGCTGATGTAACATTTGAAAAATCGTCAGGAAATATATTTGATGCAGTATCTGCAGGAACATCTGATGGGCTTAGTTTAGCTTTGAATGTTGGAGCAATGTTAATTTCATTTATTGCGCTTGTTGCAATGTTGAATGGATGTTTGGGTGGATTAAGCGTTCTTGCAAATTCATATCTTGGATTACATCTTCCTTTATTAAGTTTGGATGTAATTTTTTCTTGGGTGTTTGCACCATTTGCTTATCTGCTTGGTTTTACAGGAACAGAGGCATCTCAGGTTGCAGAATTAATCGGAACAAAAGTTGCAATTAATGAATTTGTTGCCTATCTTAAACTGGTTGAAATGCATCTTACTCCACGAACAGCTGCACTTGCAACCTATGCATTGTGTGGGTTTTCAAATTTTTCATGTATTGGAATTCAAGTTGGCGGAATTGGGGCATTAGTTCCAAGTAAACGTAAATGGTTGACAGAATTAGGGTTAACAGCGGTACTTGGTGGCGCTCTTTCAAATTTATTAACAGCGATGATTGCTGGATTGTTCATTTAAAAATTATATACAAAAGAGTAGTGAAGCTGCCGTCCTAAGGGACGGCGCCTTTTTTATGAAATATAAATTTTTAGAGTTATTTTCTTTCTAAAGATCCACGACAAGCATTAATTGGATAAGCACAAGTATTATAGGATGATTCTCCCAAGCAACAGAGGACAGACCCTACTATGCAACGAACAGTTGCTGATGCAGTAATTGAAGCTATACAAGGAAAACAGCAAGTAAGATAGCAACAAAAATTTCCACCATGTTCACTAAGATGGGTTTGACTCTCTAATTTTCTATATTTAGAATCTGCAAGATTATTTCCTTCTGATGGACAGCAAAATATTATTTCTAAAATAGATTTGTATTCGTGGGCCATATAATTTGTATTAGGGAAATATTTTCCTGGTATAGAATCAGAATTTCCTATCTTTAGTTTATTCTCTTGGCAGCATCCGTCTAATGGACAACATAAAGAATCGGGCCGACTTAATGGGCAATATGAAGAATCAGGAGAACAGCATGAAAAAGATGAATTAGTTATGCTTCGTTCTGCTGAAGAAAGAAAAGAAGAAAAAAGTAAAAATAAGAAGAAGAAGTTTTTCATAATGAAATTTCCTTTATTAAAATTAAAAATTATAAATTTTTAGAGTAAATTGATGAGAATTTGTTGCAGAATTATTTACTCATTTTATGAGTGAGAATCTTGTTCTTCTTTTAAAATAATTTGTTCATGTACATATTTTTTATGGCAGGTCAAAGATGTACTGTATCCATATAATTTAGAATGTAAGGCAACAAGTTCTATTTCAAGTGATTGTAATATTTTGTACTGTTCATCTTTTTCTGGTAACCAAGAAAGTCGTCTTTGTAGTGACCATAATGCAGATTCTGCTTCAGATACAAGATCAGATAATTGTTTGTGGTACGTTGTAAAAGGATATTTATCAACAGAAGAAGTATTATTTTTTGTAATAGTTTCTAAGTAAGGGGTTATGTCATCGACTGTTATAAATGTTATATAATCTTTTATGAAATGAGATAATTTCATTTTTTCAAGAAGAGCACATATTTCTTGGATAAGGATCGAGGTACCTTTTTTGTCTTGTGTGAAAATTTTATACCATTGATATCCAATAAAAAGTGTGGGTAACCCAAGCATAATGATTCCGGATATAAAATTGTTACATTTTGTAG
>JAIPGS010000028.1 GCA_021735725.1 Candidatus Babeliales bacterium | reverse complement strand
CGGTTCAATATTTATTTTATTCAAGGATTCATTCAAGGCTACTTCCCACCAATCATTAGGTCGCTTTTCATGGTGAATGATCCTATTAATATTGTCAAAATAAACACCTGCATCTTTTTTGGATAAAACAATAATGTTAATAGCTGTTCCGTCTGCAACATCTAATTTTTTCCCGATGCCAACCAATCTTTTGTCTTTAACAATAACTTTTTGCCCATCTTTTAAGTTTGGGTTGGTGTCAATGGGTATATTCGAGTGTTTAACATCTAGCGATTTTTGAATAATTGACTTACTTACTATTAAGTCACCATTCATTATCAGAACAGGTTCATCAATACATTTATCTTCGCAGAGCATGACAGAATACATATTATCAGTAGTGTTATAATACTCATTATATACCATCTCAACATTGCTGTGTTTTTTTATTACATTCTCAACTTTTTCTGAGAGGTAGCCGGCAACCACAATAACATTCTTAATTCCGCATTCTTTTAGAGTATTAATTGATCGTTCTAAAATGGTTTCGCCATTTATTTCAATTAATGTTTTTGGGATATTATCCGTTAATGGCTTAAGTCGTTTTCCTTCTCCTGCTGCTAGTATTATTGCTTTCATACTTCTATACAATATTCTTTAAAATCTAAATTTTTTTCAAAAGCACTTATTATTTTTAATATATCATCTCCAATTTTCTTTTGAGCATCAATTGTTTGTGCTCCGACATGTGGTGTGCCTATAAAATTATCCAATGTTAAAAGAGGATTATCCGTACATGGTTCGGATTTAAATACGTCAAGAGCTGCCCCGGCAATTTTTTTCTCTTTCAGTGCCTGATAGAGCGCTTTTTCATCAATTATACCTCCTCTTCCTACATTTATAATAACTGATTTTTCCTTCATTTTGTTAATAATGTCAATATTAAATAAATTTTTTGTGTCATCATTTAGGGGGGTTTGAATGGAAATTATATCAGAAACCTTAGCTAATTCGCCGATGTTTAAAAATCTGACCCCAAGACATTTAGCAGTTTTCAGTTTTTGTGGTTTTTTAGGGCTTCTGTCATAGGCAAAAATAGACATATTGAAAACCTTTGCAATTTCAGCAATTCTCATACCTATTCTACCAAAACCGACTAAACCCAATGATCTTCTCCACAGATCATTTGTAAAAAAAGCATGTTTTTCCCACTTGCCCATTTTTAGTGATTGATGATACCAGGGAATGTGTTTATAAAGTGAAAAAATTAATGCAAGAACATGTTCAGCAACTGATTCAGCGGATAGTGGAACAATAACTACTCGTATCCCCTTTTCTTTTGCATAATTTACATCGATTGTATCCAGCCCCATTCCTGCTCTTACAATTAATTTTAGATTTTCAGCCGCATCCAAAGTTTCTTTATCAAGTTTAACCGGACTTCGAACAATAACAACTTCAACATTCTGTATTAACTTTTTTTTAGGTTCAAGATCCGGATTTATTGAAACAGAACATTCATGGTCTAATTTTAATTGATCAATGGCTGCCGGCCATATTTTACTAAAAATTGCGATTTTCATTTTTTATAACACTCTTTATGTTTTTGAATATTCAAAGCAAGATCAGTTTTGTAAACAGATTTCCAGTTGTTTTCTTCTAAGCCGCAAACAGCTCTTACACAATCTATTGTTTCGGGAATGGTAATTGACTCCATATGAACATTAATTGAAGCATAAACAGTCTTATCTTTAACTACAACACTTTCTTTCCATAAAAAAATCTCGGGTCGGTCTCTCCTTGGTCTTCCCATATCCATATAATATTCCATTAACTCGGCTGTAGAATGCATTCCCTCACCAACAATCACTCTGGGCATATTTTCAAATACTTCGATGACCTCTTGAGCAGTTACAGGTTTCTTAAGGTCAGCTTGTATGTTTAATACATGCGAAAATGTTGTTGGGGCTTGAACAGCCATTGAAAAAAGATTTAAATCAGGTAATACCGTATTCACGTCAATAGCATGATGTGATTGACCTAAAACAGGTTTTAAGCAATTAAACAAACCACTTCCTGATTTTATTAAGTCTGAACCTCTTCTGACTAATGATATGAATGCATGATCCAATCCAAAGTATTTATCCAAAGTATAAACAAATCTGGTCGATCCTGTAGAACTGCAACTAATTACTCTAATTTTCTTTTTCCCAAATGAATCATTATAATTAGCAAAAGAATTGAATGAGGTACCTCCAAAATTGTGTTTTTCCCCTCCTTGTACAATGGTAATCAAGTCCTTCTGGCTATTGTATAAATCTAGGTATTGGTTTGGTATTCCTTTTGGTGTGCAGTCTAATAATACATCACAATTTATTAAAAGATCTTCAAAAGTTCCATCTATGGTGCATAACCTTTGGGATGCATCTTCTGGTTTTGGCTGATCTGTAATAAATACTTTATAGCCCTTTAAGTTCGCATCTCTTAAGCTAAAACTTGCGGATCGACCAGCAACTCCTACAAGCTCCATGTCGTCTTGTAAAATAACAGCATCAGCCAATCTTTTTCCTATGACTCCATATCCTAGAATTCCTATTTTTGGTTTCATTTTTTTATACCTATTAATGTGTCTGTTGTTTTAATACAATTTAAAATATCCTCATTGGTTTTATTTAACCTTATAGCATCAATAATGTCAGGAATAATTGTCGCTTCAGTACTTACATCTACCATAATATATATACTATTTTGGTTAACGAGAATGTTTTCTTCCCAAAGAAAAATTTCTGGTCGGTCAAATCTTGGTCTTCCTAAATCTCTATAAAATTCCTGAATATGAGCACTATCTTTAAAACCATCTCTCCCAGCTGCTACTATTATTCTAGGAGAATTTTGCAGTAATGAAATTATTTCATCCCGATGAATCGAGTTTGTTACATCAATTTTCAGAATAATATTGTTTGAACTTGTATATGAAGCAAGCACCTGTTGTATAAATATGTCAACATCTTTTCCAAGAAGAGCTTCTAATTCGGTTTGTTCATATGGCTTTTTAAAAATGGGTTTTAATGCATCAATTGGTCCATTATTAAAAAGTGTTGCATGTGCTCCTCGTACAACTATTGAAGCATAAAGTCTTTTAATTTTAACGTTACTAAAAATAGCATATAAAATTCTGGTAATTGCAATATTATTTGGTTCGGCTATTTTAAGTTCTTTAATATTGAATGCATCTTGAAAATTTGATAATGAAGCGAATAATTTACTCGACTCAGAATTGTTATGGATATTGATTGTATTAACTCCGGTATTGTATTTCTTTTCATCGCAATTCACGATAATATCACAACGATTAAAAAATTTACTATTAGGCTTGTTATATACATTATATCCCTTAAGTTCAGCGGTGTTTTTATTAGTTTTTTCAGGCTCAACTATACCAACAACCCTCATATCATTTTGTAAGGTCACTGCATCAGCAACCCGCTTCCCAATTAAATTATAATTTATAATTCCAACCTTCATATTATATCTGTGTTAATGTTTTCAAATCCAGGCATGTTTTTTCCTGCTAAAAAGTTCAATGCAGCGCCACCTGCTGAGGATAAATATGAATACCTTTTACTTAATCCAAAATCATTGATTGCAGCTAAAGTATCACCTCCACAAATGACACCTTCAACATCTTGTAAATTAGAAATATGAGTAGCTATTTCTTTGGTTCCATTTTCAAATAAAGGGTCTTCATATTTTCCCAAAGGGCCGTTCCAAAAAACGACTTCAGCTTTAGAAATAATAGCTTTAAAAACGAGAAGAGTTTCTATACCTATATCTAATAATTGCATATTCTGCTCAATATCTGAGTGTTTAATATTCTTAATTTTTTTATCTACTAAAGTTAAATTGTCTACAGGTAAAATTATATTGTTATAATTTTCCAGAATGGAAGTAGCAAGCTTAATTTTTTCAGTTGGAATTTCAATGGAGTTGTTTAATGAAATTCCTTTTGCGATATAAAAAATCTGAGCCAAAGCTCCTCCAATTAAAATAAAATGCATGTTTTTTGCAAGATTTTCAACAACCTCAATTTTTTGAGTTGCCTTCCAGCCTCCACCAATAATGGCGATTGATTTTTTTGACCTAGACAAAGTATTAGTAAGAACAGAAAGTTCTTTAGTTAATGATAATCCAAAATAACTTTTATTGGCAAATTTATTTATAGCATTTACAGAAGCATGATTTCTATGGCTAACAGAGAATGCATCATTGATAAATATATCATATCCCATAATAAGCTTTCTTGCAAAACCTTCGTCATTATCTAATTCACCCATATAGAATCTTAGATTTTCCAATAGCAGCACCTCCCCATTTTTTAATGATGTAATGGCGTCTTTAACAGATTCTCCGACACAATCATTTACAAAGCGAATTTTTTGTTTAAGGTTTTGTTCAATGTTTTTTACTAATAGCTGAGTACTTAAATTGCTATCGATTTTTCCCCCAGGATATCCTAAGTGAGTGGCAATTATTACCCTTCCCCCTTGATTAGAACACCACTTAACTGTTGCTAATCCGCGTTTAATTCGAGTGTCGTCTAAAATTTCCCCTTGAGAAGAAAGTACTACATTATAATCAGTCCTAATGAATATTCTTTTGCCCTCTAGCTTTAGTTTTTTGATATCCATTTAATCATCTATTTAACTTGAAAAACGTTTTCAAAAATGTTTTGTAAATCTTCCTTTTTAATTGGTACAGGATTTATAGTTAAATCTCCTGCAGCACCCTCAATTAATTGGGGTATTATTTTATTTGTAATTCCTAAATCGCAAATATTTGTTTTAAGACCAATTGATTTTATGAACTTGGTAATTAATTCAGGGAATAATTCTGCCCTTTCGTTGACTGTTAATTTTATTGTTGATTTATCAAATAAATATGACAACTCAGCAAATCTGGCTGTATTTCCTTTCCAGCTTAATTTTGCCCAATAAGGATAAAAAACAGCCAGGCTTTGTCCATGTGATATCTCGGGATGTATTGCACAAAGAGGCTTGTCAACTCTATGTGGGAAACAAGTGCCAACAAATGAGAGATTGTAACCCATTAATGCACTCGATAAAGAAATATATTCTCTGGATTTAGTATTTTGTGGATCAGATAATACAACTGGCAGATGTGTTAGAATGTTTTTAATAGCCATTATTGCAAACGCATCTGTAATTGGTTGTGCTTTTGGTGTTACAAAAGATTCGATAGCATGAGTTAAAACATCAAAACCTGTTTCAGCAGTTTCTTTTTTTGGTAAAGAGTGTGTAAGCTCTGGGTCAACAATTGCCATTTTAGGATACAAATAATTACTTCTAATACCATCTTTTATGTTATTATCAGGATCTCTAATAATGGCTGATCGATTCATTTCACTTCCGGTGCCAGCAGTTGTGGGTATAGAAATAATTGGAAGAGTAGCCGCTGAAATTTCTACTCTTTTGTAAAAATAATCTTTTGCTGGGGTTTCTCCTGTGCTGATTGCAGCGATGGCCTTGGCTGCATCAATTACGCTGCCACCACCAAATCCAATGACAAAGTCAGCATTAACTTCTCTTGCTTTTTTTGCCCCAATTTCAACTTCCATTAAGGATGGACTGGAACTTATATTATTATAGACTGTACTCTTTATATTTATATCAGCTAGGGCTGTAATTAACTTGTTTGTATAGCCCAATTTTTTCATTGAACTTTTGCCAGTAACTATGAAAGCATGGAGGCCAATTCCTTTGATAATGTTTGATATATCATTAAATTTCCCCGATCCAAATTTTAATTCTGTTGGCATTAAAAAATCGAAATTCATTTTATTATTATTCATATATTCTTGTTATTAAAGGGTGAAAGGTTTAATATACAGTACTATATATACCAGAAACATATTTTGACTTTTTAGTAAGTCGGAAAGGAAATGAATTTGAAATTTCATCAACATTATCGTCATCTTCTTTATCGTACTTGATCTCAATAATCACCTTATCTTTGTCATTATATGCTCGATTAAAATTATTATAACTGGTATTTATTTTATAATATGATAATTCAGTGTCAACCGTAAGTCTGAATTTTTTATTTTGAGATAAAAAATATTTTCTTTTATAGCGATTTACAAGTGTGGGCTCTAATCTCAGCATGTGATGTAAGATTTCTTCTTTTAAATCAGCTGTATGGAATAATTCGTGTAAAATAGTTTTTGAAATCGAAGAATCAAAAATAAAATTAGGTAATGTGTAAGAAGGTTTTCTTCCAAGCAGCCCATCTTTTACCTTAAATTCTAAATAAGGAGATTCTACTTGGCCTAATAATTCGCCATACCATCGAATTCTGGCTTTAATACGATGTGTGTCTCCCACCACATTTTCATGCCAACTTTTTCTATCAAAAGTATCAAGATAAATATTGTTAATATAGCGCGGGTAAAAAACTTCTCTGAAGCACAACAAATTTGTCTTAATAATTCGTTCAACATCATATACAGATAAACCGGGAACACTAAACTTTCTTTCGTATCTGGACAGTAATTGTTTATTGCTCATAAAACACCTCTTCTGTTTAAATAAAATTTTCTGAAAAGAATAAAAAAAACGATGCTTAAAAAGCAAAGAAAGAAAATACTAATAAGCATGTGTTTTTTCGCAAATTTATAGGTCTTTTTGATGAAAAACCCAAACGTATTTGTGATAACTCGAATCTTTCCGTTGATCGAAGTTGGGGATATATAATGAATATCATGATTAATTTTACCATTACTCCATACTTCAGTTGAAACATAAAAAGAAGGATTATATGAAACATTATGATCAATACCACCATCTAAATAAATAACACCATCTTTTCTTGTTGAACCCATTGTACCAAACCGAGTACCCGAAAAAACAGTATGACAATTTGATTCAGCTAACAATGGATGAATTTTATCCATCCAGTTGGGTATATTAATGGGGCTGTGGTGAATAAATATAAATATGATTTCTTCTTTCCAAAGAGATTTAAAGCCATTTTCCAAAAATTGAATTTGTTCTTGTGGCAAATCAACAGGCCAGGCCCATTTATCATAATACACATTTGTGGTATCTTTTAATACCGAGTTAAGAATAACAAAACGAATATTTTTTTTAGCGAAAGAAAAATAAGGTTCTCCAATTTCATTTCTATATACATCCTCAGCTGTTTTGCCATATATGTCGTGATTTCCGGGAGCAATAAAAAAATCATTTGTAATATCTTTGAGCTCAGAAATTATCATTTTCCAGCAATGCTCCAATATTTTTTGTTCATTAACTACACTTCTAACGCTATCATTTCTTTCATAAATATCAATTGTATTTAAGGGCATTAAGTCTCCGGTAATAAAAAGCATATCCGTTTGCTTTTCTTTAATTTTAGGTAAAGCCTTAATGAATTTATCATCAAAATAGGCTTGACCATCAATCTCATCGGAGATCACTTTATTCAAACCACTTCTTGTATAACCCTTATGATCCGGTGGTAGATCTCTTCGATAATCATTTTTGATATGCCCAAATGTTGCAAATTTTAAAACTATTTCTGAATCACCCACTTTATTTGGTGAGGTCATAGTACTATATCCGGGTCCTTGTAAATAATACAAAGTATAGTAAAAGATGCCATAACTGCACAATGTGATAAATAACAAAAAAGCCAAAACAATTAAAAGCTTTATTTTGAAGAATTTCATAATCACAATTTTTTACTTCAATCTTTAATTCGAAAAATACTTTTTTGATTAATTAGATTTACTGCTTTTCCCGAATACAACTCCATACAATATTTCCTGAACATTTTCTCGATCGGGGTTTCTAGAATTCCCATCAACGATCAATGATGAATTTTGTTCGAGCATGTATGGGAGCTCAACATTTGTCATTTTACCACCAGTCAATAGAATGGTTGCACTTCCGAATTCAGATTTTTTTTGAAAAGCGGTATATCCGATTCGACAATCATAAATATTTATTGATTCGGCAAACAATTTTGATAAATCTTTAGATGTGACTGCTATTTCTGCATTTTTGATGGTAATATTTTTGGCTGTAAGTTCACTGTTTTCTCCTGCCGACAAACCCTTATCTCCAATGCCATCTATGAGTGTACTGTCCACTAAAACAGTACTTCCAGAAATATCAATAGCATCATTTCCACAATTAAAAAACACACAATTTGTAAATGAACCAATAGAGAAATCTGAGTCAAAAGCATCTGAGAACACGTTTATGAATTCTGAATCGGTGATTGTAAAATGACTTCGAAAAACATTTAAATAATCTTCAGAATGGTTATTTAAAAATTTTGAATTCTTCACGATCAAATTCGACTCATAACAAGTTATGGCTGACGTTAATATCCACCCAGGTCTTGAAATATTTGTCAGGTTCTCAAAAATAACATTTTCAAAAACAGAAGTTTCGTTAGCATTTAAAATGGCAATCCCTTGTCCAGTTGAATCCGATGAAAAAACATGAATTTTCATATCCGGATCGCCTTGAAAAATCAAAGGCGAATATGATAAAATGCAAGCATTTTTAACCAAATCTATTTCAACTCCTTCAGATGCTAAGACTTTGTAACCACTTGGAACAACTACATCCTTTTCAATTACCCATTGCCCTGTTTTAAAGCGAATGGTTTTATTTAACTCATTAATATCTAAAAATGGATAATTATTATACTTGCCAATATTTCTAACCAGGTCTTCATTTTGGGCTTGATTGTAAGGTTCTTTAAAGGGCAGAATATTGGCTTCTTTAATTTGCCCCCAACCGGGTAACTGATAACTTAATTTTACAAATTCTAAACTATCCGTTATAAATTTTTGTAAAACTGTATCGCTTTTAAAAGTTAAGGTATGGTATGTAACGTAATCATCTGTTTTTCTTGCAGGTAAAATAAAATTGTCAGTAGTTGGGGATATTAAATTACCATTGATTAACAAACCATTGACACTTAATGGAAGCATTTCAGGATTGCCAACTTTTAGGGTTAATGTACTTTCTTCATTACTTTTTATGTGTACTTGTAAGCTAATATCGATCAAATTTTCACGAATCCTTTTTTGCCTATCATAAAATGATCTTTTAGAGAAAGTAAATAGATCGGGCCCAAAACCTAAAGCATGATCAGCCAGTAATGGAAAGTCTCGCGAAATTAAAATTAGATTGTCTTCTAGGTCACCCCCAATTTCATCGAATAAATCATCTAAGTATTCAGCATCAGTTAATTCCCACAAGGCATTGAAATAAGAGTTTATAAAATTATTATCAAAAGTGTTAGGATCGTTAAAAATCATCCTAAACCAATTACCATATGCTTCATGTATCCATCTGGCTTCCGGGTTTATGCCAATCTCACATGCAAGAAATGAATTATCGCCCATTTTATCAATACCATGATGACCATCATATCCAATAGGTTCAATAAGAGATGTTATTGGATTATAATAGA
Organism: Candidatus Babeliales bacterium; assembly: GCA_021735725.1. Classification (GTDB taxonomy): domain Bacteria; phylum Babelota; class Babeliae; order Babelales; family CAIQNR01; genus JAIPGS01. The sequence goes on along the minus strand of JAIPGS010000028.1, from coordinate 813 downwards.
AACGAATGCTCTTCCATAGACCCCCATGAGGAACTTGCAAAAGATCTGTAATAGCAAAGTACTTCCCCAATTTATTATAATCAAATACACTACTTATGGATAAATTTCCTCTTCTAAATCCGTCAAGTAATTCATTTGCTTTGTTAAAGTAAGAACGTTGAACGGAGTCAATCAGATTTTTTTCATCAAATGGAGCGATTACACTAAAACGATAATCGCGACTTTTATTTTCCTCGAATTTTAGTATGGGTGCTTCTCTTAAGTTGTTATTTTCAATTAATCGCTTTTCAAAATGTTCTTCAAAAGCATATATTCCCAGATTATTTCCATTTAAATTTACATCGGCAAAGAAATATCGTCCGGAAATTAACCCTTCTAAATGAAGTACTTCATGAAAAATCCACTCATGAATATAATTCCTTGCCCTTGGCTTTTGAATTGAAAAATTCTTCATTCGAAATAAAGTATTATCGCCCTTTACTTTTATTCGAAACGACCATTGATTACTATGTTCAAAATGAATTTGCCTATCACCCTTAAGTCTTATTTTAATGGGGGTTAATTTATCTTCATATTCTATTTTAGCCGGAACATAATTAAAATTCATTCCTATTCTATGGTATTCGCTAGAGGCTAAAGCTTGTTCGCGCTCAAAGGGGAGGTGTTGATAATTCGTGTGATTTATATGTATTGAGATTTTGTTAGGACTTACAAAAAGAGACTTAGCATGGTAGGTTAGCTAATATGATATTTGGCCAGTCCATTGTTTTAATATTTTTAAGTTAATCCCATTTTTTTTTGCATTAAAATATC
>JAIPGS010000027.1 GCA_021735725.1 Candidatus Babeliales bacterium | reverse complement strand
GTGAAAAAAATAACAAAAATCTGTCACCGAAACTATGAACCTATACAATTACGAGCGGAGCGTGGTAATCCAGGTTGATTCAAATCTTTATTCATTATTATTTTTTTAAAAGACAAGCAACATTTTTTGCCTTTTATTCATCGGACTTTTTAAGAAGATTCCTGGATTACCACGCTACGCTCGTAATGACGTCGACGGGGGTATGTGTTTTGTTACAATGGACTGTCGGCGTGATAATTTTATTTTGATTTTTTCTGAACTAACCTGGATCCTCACGCTCACTTCGTATCACTGAGGATGACGGGATTTTTCTAAATTAACCTGGATTGCCGCACTTCGTTCGCAATGACGTCGGCGAGAGTGCGGGTGGCTTTTGTAATGATGTCGGCAGGAGAGTGTGTTTGTGTGGAATAATATTAGTGCCCGCTTATTTCTTTTGTAATAACCTTGCCGGAAGCGCGTATATAATTCAGAAAAGTACATGTTCAAACGTGCTGAGAGTCTAAGCCGCCGTATAAAGATACAGAATCTGTTTGTAATTTTATAGTATCAATATAACGATGGCGTGACCGAATGATCGGCTTGAATTTCTTGAGGATCAAACGTCTCGTTTGTGTCTGAGTGCAGAGGGGGTGACAAGACCCCCTTTGCCGTTGGCCGCGTAGGCCCTCATAAATAAAGAAATTAAATAAAATAATTGGCTTGTTATAAATAAGAAAAATATAAAAATGCTCTTTTACTCCGTGCGAGTAGCACTTTATAAAAAAGAATGTTTCTAAATTTTGTTCCTCTGTGCGAGTAGCACTATAAGAAAAATAAGAATAAATAGTACTTATTTTATGAAATTTTAAAAGATGATAATGAACTATTTTGAGAATTAATAAAAGCATAGAGCGGGGTCACAACATGCCCCGTTTCTGTTACTTCTTTTACTTTTTGAATAATACTCTTTAAAAGATAAAATGTAACAATTGGCAAATCACCTTCTTGATTATTCATAAGAGAAAAATAATGTTCATTTAAAGATTCAAGAACTCTTAACACATATACTAAATCATGTACCGCATAATCTACACATTCAGGACAATCATATGCCTGATGTTCAATAACGATTAATGCATTATCTAGTAAACTACTAAGTAATAATACTTCTTTTACAAACTGTTCATGCACAGTTAAAAATTTTATATACTGTTCTTCATGAAGATCTGCGGCGTTTACATGACTCCATAATTTCATAACAAGTGAATTAACTTTTTTTATCGGAGACTCTGTATACAAATTTGTAGTAAAATTAACTGGCATGTGTTGCGCCTTGCTCATAACTGGCACGCATACAAACAACCATATAAATAATGTAATTATCCGATTCATAACAAACCCCCTCGTTACTCTCTATTATTCACTTTTCCTTAGTTTAAGGATGGCATTTTAATACACCAATTGTCAATAATTTAATTTTATAATAATAAACAACCTGCTTATTTGAAACTATTATTGATTAAAAAATATCCTCTTTTTAAAAAAAAGGACAAAAAAAGGGGGAAGTTTCCTTCCCCTTTTAATTTTTAGAAAGGTAAGTCATCCGTAAAAGGAGCTTCATCTTTAAATACTGCCGGATTCACTGCTTTTGGCGCACTTGCAAAAGCTGATGAAGAAGGAGTAGTTTTTGCTTTGATTTGGTCAAGTTGAGAAAGTAATTCACGTTCAACATCATTACGAGGTTCCATTGGTGAATTATCATCTTCATCTCTTTTTTCAAAAGTAGCGCCTGATTCAGACTGAGAAGAAGACAAGAAAACAACTCGATCAGCTACAATAGAATGCTTGCTTCTGCTTTTTCCTTCAGTATCTTGCCAGTTGTCTAATTTTAAACGTCCTTCAATAAGAACTTGACGTCCTTTTTCTAAATACTGCTTAGAACTTTCAGCTTGCGGTCCCCACACGTCAACATCAACAAAACATACTTCTTGAACCATGTCACCACTTTGACGGTTACGAAATTGTCTATTTGATGCAACATTTAAACGACACACAGCTTGTCCAGATGGCAATTGTTTAAGTTCAGGGTCACGTGTTAAGTTTCCCACCATAATGATACGGTTATATCCGCCAGCCATAATTGTTCCTTTATAGTTACGCTGTTACTTTTTACTAAAATTAGTATCAAGGTTTTTTATTTCTTTATCAAGTCTTATTTCTATTTCTTGTACTACTCTTTTCATCGCCTGAATATCTTTTTTATACTGTTCAAGCTCACTGTGTTTCTTTTTAGAAAAAAAATCATCATCACAAGAAACTAATGCCTTGATCTTTTTACGAACACCATCAATGAGTTCTGTTAATGAGTTTATCGAAGAAAGACAAGAGGTCAAGATGTCATCATACTCTTTTGCAATTGCCTGCTTAATATCACCTGTTGATTTTTGAATTCTTTTTGTTCGTGGTCTTGTAATTACTGATTCTTGAGTTTCTATTTTACTTACAAAATGTATATCTGAACAATACATAAAAAAAGGAAGAAGACCTATCACTATTATTTTTTTCATGCATCTCTTCCTTTACAATAACGCATTCCAAGAAACACATAATCACACAGTGAAATAATAACCATCACAACAATTAAAGAGAAAAATAAATAATACGTTTTTGCCGGCATCCATCCAAAAAAATAACATAAAAAAAGCCACCCAATAAAAAACATTTGAAGTGCTGTTGTTACTTTTCCTAAAATACGCGGAGTAACATTTACACCCTCTTTTTGAGCATAAATATACAAAAAACCAAAAACAATTAAAAGTTCACGGAAAAGAACTACTCCAACAAACCACAAAGGCACTCCAAAAGGTAGAGTATCTGTACATGCTAAAGTAGTAAAAACAGAGACCAATAATAATTTATCTGCTAGAGGATCTAAACATGCCCCTAAAAATGTTCTTTGATTTAAAAATCTTGCAAGAAATCCATCTAACATATCACTTACCGATGCCATCACAAAACAACTGAATGCAATACCCCACTCACCATATATCATTGCTCCAACAATAAAAGGAGTAAGTACTATACGAAACAAGGTAAACCATGTAGAAATAGTTAAACGAAACTCTTTTGCAGGTAATTTTTTAAGAAATGAAAACGAAAGTTTACGCATATGAATTCCCTGCACAATAAAAATAATCAGATTATTTTTTTAGAATAACAAAGTTATAAAATAACACCAGAACCTAAACAAAGTCCGTTATCATAAAAAACTGCAAACTGCCCTGCTGCAAGCCCTTGATCATCTTCCGGCAATGTAATAAAAAATGTTCCGTCCCCATTATTACTAAAAGAGCATGTATACTCCTGCGGCCCATGACGCAATTTTACTTTTAATGTTGTTTGATGTGGCGCACTGCCTGCAAACCAATTACAGTGTCCAATACTAAAAGTATCTCGAGTCTTTTCAAGTTCTTTATAATGAGAAGAAATAAAAACAGTATTTGTTTCAGGATCAGTTTTTACCACATACCATGGGCCATGAGACAATCCAATTCCTTGCCGTTGCCCAACAGTATAAAACCAAAAACCTTCATGCTCGCCCCATACTTTTCCTGTTTCATATTCAACAAGTTGCCCAGGATTTGTTCCCACATGATGCTTTACAAAATCACGAAATTTAATTTTTCCAAGAAAACAAAGTCCTTGGCTATCTTTACGATTTTTATTAGGAAGATCATATAATGTTGCAAGTTCACGAACTTCTGATTTTTTATATTCACCAATCGGGAACATAACACGAGAAAGTTGTGCCGGTGTTAATTGGGATAAAAAATAGGTCTGATCTTTAATAGGGTCAGGAGTTTGATGCAAATAAAAAATCCCATCACGTTTTACCACTTGTGCATAATGCCCGGTTGCTATCGCATCATATTCTTTGCCAACTTCATCATAAAAAGCACCAAATTTAATCATGGTGTTACATAAAACATCAGGATTCGGAGTACGCCCCTCTTTGATAGTTTTAATCGTATAAGCAACAATTTTTTCATGATATGCTTGTTGCAATGAAACAACCTTTAATTCAACCCCTGCCTGATCACACACTTTTTGAGCATAATCAAGATCTTCTTGCCACGGACACTCTCCCAAATAAGCAAGTTCATCTTCTAACCAAATTTTTAAATAAAATGCAGTAACATCATGCCCTTGATTTTTTACAAGGCGCAATGCAACCGAACTATCTACCCCTCCAGAAACTAACATTGCAATTTTCATACCATCCTCTGTATCTAATGTTTTATACCTCTTATATTACCATAAAAACAGAGGTTTACGAATATGCCCCCTTCAAAAAAAGAAGAAATCTCAAAAATGTGGTCATTTTAGGTAATGGTGACTTTAAAAAACCTTTTTGCTATACTACAAAAGAATAAAGAGATATCAATCAATAAATCAGGCAATGTGGAATTTTATGAATAGTTTAGAAACGTTAAAACAATCTTTTGTGACCTTTATCGCATCTCATTTTAATGAAAATGAAGCGGCATCGCGTATGGATTTTTCTTTAAATACAGATCCTCAAAAAGCAGATTTTGGCGATATTAATACTAATATTGCACTTCTTCTTGCAAAATCTCTAGGAAAAGCTCCTCGCGCTGTTGCACAAGATATTATTGATTCATATTCACACCCTTTTCTTAAAAAAATAGAAATCGCCGGACCTGGTTTTATTAATTTCTTTTTAACTGATGATGCATTCAAAAGTTTAGCTCTTGATTTATGCACACAAAAAGATGGATTTTTTAAAGTTGACAATCCAACAACCGTTTATAATGTTGAATTTATTTCAGCAAATCCAACAGGACCACTTCATATTGGACATGGACGTGGGGGTATTATTGGAGATGTGCTTTCTAATGTTTTACATTTTTTAGGGTACAACACAACCAGAGAACATTATATTAATGATGCTGGTGCTCAAATGGAAAAATTAGGAAATTCTTTAAAAATAAGATGCCTCCAAGAACAAGGAAAAAGTATTGAATTCCCTGAAGATGGCTATCATGGAGAGTATTTAAAAACACTTGCTCAAGAATGCATTAAAGAATATGGCAACAATGTAACAGAAAAAGATGATCAATTTTTTATTGATTATGGTTACGATAAAATGTTGAAACAACTAAAAAATACAGTCAGTAGTTATAATATCAACTTTGACGTATGGTTTTCAGAAAGAACGTTACATCCAGTAAAAATTGAAGCTGCTCTGAAAACATTACAAGACAATGGGCACTTGTATGAAAAAGAAGGGGCAACCTGGTTTACATCAACAACATTTGGTGATGATAAAGACCGTGTTCTTAAAAAAGCTGATGGAACATTTACCTACGCTGCCGCCGATGCTGCTTATATTTTAGATAAAGCACAACGTGGCGCACAAACAATTATCATCATATTAGGTCAAGACCACCACAGTTATCCAAAACGTTTAAATGGTATTCGCCAAGCTCTTGGTCTTGATTCTGTAAAACTTGATTGTATTTTATATCAACTTGTTTCTATCAAAGAAGATGGCGAACTTATGAAACTTTCAAAACGAGCAGGCCGTATCATTGAATTAAATGACATCGTTGAAACAGTAGGAACAGACATAGCACGATTCTTTTATCTAAACAGAAAAGCTGATGCTCATCTTGATTTTGATATAAAATTAGCACTTTCAAAAACAGAAGAAAATCCTGTATATTATCTGCAATATGCATATGTTCGAACAAGATCTGTTTTAGAAAAAGCAGCAGAGCATGATGTATTTAAAAATATTTCATGCGATGATGTTCAGTATTTAACAGCCGGTGAATGGCAGATTATTAAAAAAATTGTAGAACTCAAAACGGTACTTCATAGTATTTCTACAAATTATCAAGTGCATTCACTTGCTTATTACCTTCTTGAAGTTGCACATTCATTTCATAACTATTATCACCATAATAGAGTTATTGAACCTGAAACAGTTGAACAAAGCCGCGGCCGTTTATTGTTAACACAACTTGTTAAAGAACAATTTGATAGATGTTTACAACTTATGGGGCTCACACGACCAGAGAAAATGTAATTTCAGCTGTTTATTGCTAAATTCCCTATTTCTGGCAAACTATATTCATACTTTTATGAACAAATAAGCTAGCATAAGGAGCTTTTATGGCCAAGATTAGCATGGAGTTAATTCAACAACTACGTGAACGTACCAGTATGGGTATGATGGATTGTAAAAAAGCGCTTGAAGAAACAGGCGGAGATATCGAAAAATCAGTAGAAATTTTACGCAAAAAAGGTGTTAAAGTTGCTGCCAAACGTGGTGATAACGCTACTTCTGCTGGATTAATACACGCTTACATTCACCCGGGCGCAACAATCGGAGTACTTATTGAACTTAACTGTGAAACAGATTTTGTTGCACGTAATAGTCAATTCCTTCAATTTGCAAGCGATCTTGGAATGCACATTGCAGCAATTAACCCTCAATTTTTATCACCTGAAGATGTTTCAGCAGAATTTCTTGAAAAAGAAAAAGAAATTATGACAGCACAACTTATTGCTGAAGGTAAAAAACCTGATTTTATTACAAAAATTATTGAAGGAAAAGTTACCAAGCTTTATTCAGAAGTATGCTTACTTCAACAAAAATTTGTTAAAGATGACAAATTTACTGTTGATGAAGTACTTAAAGATCTTGTTGGTAAAGTTGGAGAAAACATTAAAATTCGTCGTTTTTCACGATTCCAAATTGGACTATAAAGGATTTTATAATGATTGAACTCATAATGATAGAAGGAAATTCAACTTCGTTTGACAAAGCTGTTCAAGAAGAAATGAATAAATCCTTAAGACATTTTGAACATGAACTACTCAGTATCAGAAGTGGAAGAGCGCACCCTTCTATGGTAGAAAACCTTAAAGTTATCTGTTACGGTGGCGATAGTGAATTACCACTTAAAAACTTAGCTTCTATTTCTACCCCAGAAGCACGTGTCATTGTTATTCAACCATGGGATCAAGGCGTTATACCTGATATTGAAAAAGCAATTATGAACTCTGATCTTGGAGTTACTCCCGCTAATGATGGAAATCTGTTGCGTATTATTTTACCAGAAATGAGTAGCCAAAGACGTGAAGATCTTATTAAAATATTACATGCAAAATTAGAAGTATCACGAGTTTCTTTACGTGGAGTTCGTAAAAACTTTCAAAATTTTGTTCGTGATGAATTAAAAAGTAAAACCATCTCAGAAGACTTTTCAAAAAGACTTGGTGATCTTTTACAAAAACATACTGATACTTTTATTAAAAAAGTTGAAGAGCTCAGTTCTAAAAAAGAAAAAGATTTACAATTGTAAGACACTTTCTTTTAATTTTATATTTACATTTAAAAACCTTCTGGTACAATAAAGATACTATCTCTTATAAAAACAGAAGGTTTTTAAATAAATTGAATTTTTTATAAAAAGATGTTGAAATTCTTTCAAATTCTCCTTACACTACTTAACAGTGATTATGGAATTTGAATTCGCGAGAGTGGCGAAATTGGTAGACGCACTGGATTTAGGATCCAGCTCCTTAACCGGAATGGGGGTTCAAGTCCCTCCTCTCGCACCAATCTATTTCCTTAATCGGAAAATATGTTGGATAAATAACCCGTATTAAAAAAAGCGGCAAGGAGTAGTTGAATGGAACAGAAACACTGTTCGCTTGAATTTTCTGTCAAGCAAGTTAGCTCTCATTTTGGATATGCCACTATTACTGTTCCAGAACAATACGTTAATTTATTATATACTCAAGCCTCTCATGCTCAACAATCAGGTATGCACACCAATGGTTTTATAAAAGGAGCAACACCACTTGATTATATTAAACAAAATTTCCAACCACATCTTCTTGAACACATTAAAGAATTTTTCTTTAAATATTTTGTTATCAATTGGTTATACCAAGAATTACAATCACATAAGCTATTAATAGCTGGTGATCCTCGATTAACCGATATATCAGTACATCCTAACCAAGATGCTCTTTATAGTTTTTCATTAACACTTTCACAACCTATTTCTCTTCAAGGCTGGAAACGACTTCCCTTTAGAGCGCCTAAACGTAAAAATTATAAAGATTTAGATAAGCAAGTAAAAAACTTCTTAAAAGATGAAATAAAAGCGAGCAAAGATTATAACGACTCAGTCATTGCTTTAAATGATTGGATCTGTTTTTCTGTCTGTATTTTAGATTCTGAAAAAAAAGAATTATTTAATGAATATTCAGAAAAATTATGGGTAAAAATTGGAGCAGAAGAAGCTGATTCTCCACTTCAAAAAATGTTTATTGGTAAAAAAATAAAAGAATCTTTTATTACCGATAATAAATTTTTACAAGACTATTTTAGCAGTCATATTGATGCACATTATAATTTTAAAATAACTATTTTAGATGTTGCTCCTCATGCTTTTTTTAATTTTAACCATTTTAAAAAACATTTTAGAATTCGTAATAATCAAGAACTTCATCTTAAGTTAATTGAAGTTTTTTCTTATAGAAATGACATGTCACAACGAAGAACTACGGCAGAAGATACATTAAAACTTCTTTTGTCTCGTCATACTATCGATGTTCCTAATCACTTAATATTGCGACAACAAAAATCTATTTTAGACGACATCCATTCAAATCCTGATTATCAAGTGTATAAAATGCAAAATGATTTTCATGATAAAGTACGCCTTCTTGCAGTCAAACAAGTAAAAGAAATAATTTTAATGCACCAACTTGCATGTTATGAAAATATAACAGTAAATGATGAAGACATTAAAGGATACTTAAATCTTACCAAACGTCCTCGCACCCAAGAATTTATTTATTTTGAACCACCAATGACAAAATTTTTAGGACAAGAAGCTCCTCTTTCAGCAGCATTAATTGCACAATGTTGTCTCAGAGAAAAAACATTAAATCATGCTATTTATTACTTAACAAAACAGAAAGCTTATTAACAATGTCAGCTCCTCAGATTTTTAACACACTTATTATTGGCTCTGGACCAGCTGGCTTAACCGCTGCAATATATGCTTCTCGTGCCTTTTTAAAACCAATTGTCATTGAAGGTAAAAACCCTGGTGGTCAACTTATGGGAACAACAGCAGTTGAAAATTGGCCAGGAGAAAAATCTATTTTTGGGCCACAACTTATGATGAACATGAAAGAACATGCTCAACATTTTGGAACTCAGTTTCTTTCTAGAGAAATTGTACGAGTAGATTTTTCTAAACATCCTTTTTCTGTATTTACGCATAAAGATGAAGAGTTGTTAACTCATTCGGTTATTATAGCAACAGGAGCATCTCCAAACCGTCTTGGATGTTCTGGGGAAGATGATTATTGGGGAAAAGGAGTCACAACCTGTGCAGTATGCGATGGTGCCTTTTATCCTGGAAAAAAAGTTGTTATTGTAGGGGGTGGCGATACTGCGATGGAAGATGCCTCATTTATGACCAAATATACCAATGATATTACTATTGTGCATATTTTGGACAAATTTACTGCTTCACCCGCAATGCAAGAACGAATTTTATCAAATCCCACTATTAAGATTATTTACTCAAGTACCGTGACCGCAATTAAAGGGAACGGATCCCATGTTACAAACATTGAAATCAGCAATCAGGTTACAGGCCAAACATACTCGATTGATACCGATGTTGTCTTTTTAGCCATAGGCCAAAAACCAAATACGGGAATCTTTAAAGGACAACTTGAACTTGATAAAATGGGTTATATTAGCCTTAATAATACGACACACACCTCTGTTGAAGGGGTTTTTGTGGCAGGAGACGTGGCCGATTATCGTTACAAACAAGCGATAACATCTGCTGGTAGTGGCTGCATGGCCGCACTTGATACGCAAAGATATCTAGAAAAAATCATTAAATAAGTTGAATAAATTTGAAAAAGCTTTAAAATAAGCTTTATCATTAAAGTACTAAAAAGTCTTAGAGGGCCCATTATGTCAGTTACATTTTTTAGAAAAAGTAAATTAAAAAGAAATAGAAAACATGGTTTTCGCAAACGTATGTCTACACGCGATGGTAGAAAAATTTTAAATCGTCGCCGAGCAAAAGGTAGAAAAAGATTAGCAGTTCGCGCTTAAGATCATTATAATGCCGCGAATAAAATTATCGTCCTTTAGTAGGACAGAAATATCTGATGCCTTCAAGCGTGCGCGTTTGAAGGTTCGTTATTCTGGGCTAAAACTACTTGTTGCCCCTTCAGACCGTGGGCATGGAAAACTTCTTATTGTTACCCCTCGCCGTTCTGGCAATTCGCCACAAAGAAATTTATTTAGACGAAGAATGAAAGCATTATTCAGAGAAAATAATCTTTCAAAGCACTCAATTACTCTTATTGCACTTGTTGATCGGAATGGAATTGAACTTTCATTTAAAAAATTAGAACAACTTGTTTTGAGTTGTTTTGAATAATGATTTTTAATA
>JAIPGS010000026.1 GCA_021735725.1 Candidatus Babeliales bacterium | reverse complement strand
ATCGTCTGGAACATCATGATTTACCCATCCAATTTGTTGTGCCTCTTGCGCCCCAAAACATGGTGAAACTAAACACACAATTAATCCATTTAATAACCATTTTTTATAATTCATTTTTTTTGTTCCCATACTTTTACAGGCTTATCAAAAGACCCTGAAACTATTGTTTTATTATCAGAATTTACTATAACGGATCTAACTCCCTGTTGATGGCCTTCTAATGTTTGTGTACATTCACCTGAAATACTATCCCATACTTTTACAGTATTATCATCCGATCCTGAAACTACTGTTCTACCATCAAAACTTATTACAACTGAATTAACCTGGGCAGCATGACCTTTTAATGTTTGTATATATTTTTTACTTGAACGAATATCCCATATCTTTACAGTCTTATCCCGAGATCCTGAAACTACTGTTTTACCATCCCAACTTATTGCAATTGATTCAACCCAATGACCATGACCTTTTAATATGTGTGTACGTTTTCCTGAACGAATATCCCATATCTTTACAATTCCATCAGTCCATCCTGAAACTACTGTTCTACCATTCAAACTTATTGCAACTGAATTAACCCTACCACCATGACCTTTTAATGTTTGTACACATTTTCCTGAACGAATATCCCCTATCTTTACAGTATTATCATCCGATCCTGAAGCTAGTGTTGTATCATCCCCACTTACTGCAATTGATCTACCCGCAAAAAGATTCAGCCCTTTAAGTTTTTGTACCATTTCACCAGAAAGAGGATTTATTATTTCTATATCCCCACCTAATAAAACTACAATAAAAGGTGTATTATGCATCCATGCTAAAGCACTCATTACCGCCCTTCTGTCATAAATATTTCGTCCTGTTTCCATATCAACAATAGACAGATTTGTTGGTCCATTTACCCCCAACAATCTTTCATCTGGAGATAATGCAATATTCCAAACCATCGTCCCCATATGTAACGTTTTTGAATTATAAAACTGCCCAGATTCAAGATCATCTGGAACTTCATGGTTTTCCCACCCAATCTGTTGCGCCTCTTGCGCCGCAAAACATGATGAAAAACCACACACAATTAATCCATTTAATAACCATTTTTTATAATTCATTTTTTTTGTTCACACTATTTAAGCTTAAATAAACATTATTTTCAACAACTCGCATCAGTATACCATTTTTGAACAACAAAGCAGCTTTCTACTGGCCAAAACTAGGATCATTTTATATTTTATGATAAACTCCTTTTTCTACTGATAATTAATGCGATACAATCAACAATAAGGATCTTTATATGCCTTCTGATACTAAGCTTACGCTTGATGCACTCGTTTCTTTCTGTAAACGCCGCGGATTTGTTTATCAATCATCCGACATTTATGGCGGACTTAACGGGGTATACGATTTTGGACATCTTGGGACCTTAATGAAACGTAATATTAGAGATTTATGGATACAATCCTTAAGAAACAAAAAAGGTGAAATTGTTCAACTTGAAGGGTCTTTGCTTGGACCCGAAGCTGTTTGGGAAGCATCAGTACACGTTCCAGGATTTCATGATCCTATGGTTGATTGTAAAGAATGTAAAAAAAGATTTAGAGCCGACGAATTTGATCTAAAAAAGGGTTGTCCTTCGTGCGGAAAAAACAATTGGACTGATATTCGTGAATTTAACATGATGTTCAAAACACAACTGGGAGCAATGGAAAATGCTTCATCAACAGCTTATTTACGGCCAGAAACTGCCCAAGCTATTTTTATCAATTTTAAAAATGTACTTTCAACAAGCCGTGTAAAAATACCTTTTGGTATTGCACAAATGGGAAAAGCTTTCAGAAATGAAATTACTCCTAAACAATTTTTATTCCGTATGCGTGAATTTGAACAAATGGAAATAGAATGGTTTTGTAAAGGTTCTGAAGCTCCTGAAGATTTAGCTTTTTGGATTGAACACCGCCTTCTCTTTTACAAAACACTTGGAATTAATCCAGACAAAATTCGTATTCGAGAACATGAAAGTGACGAACTTGCGCACTATTCAACAAGTTGCGTTGATGTTGAATATGAATTTCCTTTTGGATGGAAAGAACTTGAAGGGATTGCTCATCGTGGAAATTTTGATCTTACACAACACTCAAAACATTCAGGAAAAGATTTAAATGTATTTGATGAAGAAACACGTGAATCGTACATTCCTCATGTTGTTGAAGCATCGGTAGGAACAGACCGTCTGTTTTTAACACTTTTATTTGACGCATATCATGAAGATGAAATTGAAAACGAAACACGAGTAGTCCTTAAACTTCATCCAGCAATAGCGCCTATCAAAATAGCATTTATGCCACTTACAAAAAAACTTGAAGAACCAACAAAAGCACTTTATGAATTTTATGCACAAAAAGGAATAAGTGTTCAATATGATGTTTCTGGATCAATCGGAAAACGGTATCGCCGTCAAGATGAAATAGGAACTCCTTTCTGTATCACCTATGATTTTGAAAGCGAACAAGACAATTGTGTTACCATTAGAAATCGTGATACAACCCTACAAGAACGCATTGCAATAGAAAAACTCCCAGAATATCTTGGTATTTAATTTTTAAATAAAGAAAGCAACTTATCATGAGAGCGTTTGCCGTGTGGGACTGGGGATTATCACGGATAAGAAGTTTATATGATTGGATGGGGCAACAGGTCGATTCTCCCTACGCAACATGGATTCTTGGTGTATTTTTCTTTATCGAAGCAATTTTCTTTTTCCCTGCTGATCCATTATTAATTCTTTTTTGCGTTAAAAAAAGAAAAAAAGCATGGCTTTATGCAACTGTTGCAACAATCACTTCAGTACTTGGAGGAATTCTTGGTTATTATATTGGCTATGGAGTATGGCATATAATTGGACATAAACTTGTCGCTGTTTTTAGTACCGAACAAACATTTCATGCATTGTGTAAGCAGTATGCATTATATCAAACATGGGCAGTGCTTATTGCAGGATTTACTCCTGTTCCCTATAAACTTGTAACACTCACTGCAGGATTTTGTAAACTACCTCTTTTACCTTTTATACTGTGTTCATTTATTGCACGAGGGGCTCGTTTTTATTTAGTAGGAGGAATAATTTATGTATGGGGAGATACTATTAAAGAATACATCGATCATTATTTTAATCTATTAGTAGGTATATTTACACTTCTTGTTGTAAGTACTTTTATAATCTTTATATAATACTAAAAAATGAAATTCTTCTTTTTCTCCAGAAAATTTTAGGAAAACATAAGGAAACTCAATGTTATATCAAAAATCTCGCTTCTTCTCTTTTACTCCAAGTAGAACTATTTTATTTTCACTGGGATTTGCACTTGGAGTTGGCACATTTTTATTAAGCCTTGACGTGGCAAGAGTAAAAGCCATTCCTTTTATTGACCTTTTGTTCACCGCAACCTCTTCATTGTGTGTAACAGGACTTTTAACAGTACCCCTTGAAAATTTCACCATATTTGGTCAATCAGTTATTATAGTACTCATGCAAATTGGAGGGTTAGGTCTTATTACTTTAACACTTTTTGTTGTTTCGCTTTTTATGGACCTTGGCCTTTCAACACAAATAATGGCTGGGGAAATGCTTGATCTTGAAACATGGAAAGGAACACGGCGTATTTTACTTTTCATTATTATCTTAAGTTTATGTATCGAATTGCTCGGTGCTGGAATGATTTTTTATACCCTAAAAGATCAATATCCACTCAACAAAGCTCTTTTTTATTCTCTTTTTCAATCTGTATCAGCATTTTGTAATGCAGGAATAAATGTTATCACCCCAGGAACAAGTGAGTATATAACTAATTATTCAATGCTTTTAAGTATAAGTTTTCTCATCATTATTGGTGGGATTGGATTTATGACACTCAGAGAACTGTGCATAAAATTAAATCCTTTTTTTGAATCACCTAAAAAAATTATTTTGTCATTACAAACTCGTATTATTTTAACGTATACAAGCTTTTTACTCGTAGCAAACACTGCATTATTTTGGCTTCTGGAAAGAAATAACACCTTAAGTTATTTAACATTTCCCGAACAAATTTTAAATTCATTCTTTTTTGCTGCAAGTTGTAGAGGAGCAGGATTTTTAACAGTTCCAACTAATAATTTACAAAACGCATCACTTTTAAGTTTTATGATTAATGCCTTTATCGGATCTGCGCCTGGATCAACCGGAAGTGGTATAAAAATAACAACAGCGGCAATTTTTATTGCAACTATCAATGCTGCCATTCAGGGAAGATCAGCAGTAACCATACGTGGCCGAAGTATTATGAAAGATCAAATTTATAAAGCACTTGCAATTGTTTCTTTAAGTATTTTATGGATTACTTTGGTAACTTTTTGTTTACTCATTACAGAAAGAAGCTGGAATTTTCTTGATATTCTGTTGGAAACAGTAGGAGCCTTTTCTACTCTTGGTATTACAATTGGAATTACTCCTTACTTATCTTTACTTGGCAAATTGCTTATAATAACTACAATGTTTATTGGAAGAATTGGTTCGTTAACACTTATGATTGCACTTCGAAATAAGAAAGATAACAATGAATTTTCTTATCCAGAAGAACGAGTGATGATATCCTAACAAAGAGGTACAAATAGTATGAAAGTATGCGTTATTGGACTGGGCCGTTTTGGGTATAGTGTTGCAACAACACTTGCTGAAAAAAATATGGAAGTCCTTGCCGTTGATAGTAATGATGCAATTATTGCATCAATCAAAGATTCAGTAACACAAGCCGTATGCGCAAATATCACCAATGAAGAAACATTACGAAATCTTGGTGTGGAAGAAATGGACGTTGTTGTGGTGGCAATGGGTGAAAACTTTGCCCAATCAATCTTAATAACAGCGTTACTCAAAAAACGACTTCATGTTAATAGAGTAATTACCCGTTCCATTAATACAATTCACCAAGAAATTCTTACTCTCATTGGAGCTGATGAAACAATTATTCCAGAACAAGATATTGGAATACGTCTTGCAGAACGACTAAGTTCTCCTTTTGAAGAATTTTTTAGAATTACAAATCAGTTTTCTATCAGTCAAATCCCAACACCTGCAAGTTTTATTGGCAATACTGTTGCTACTTTAAATTTATACAAAAGTTATCAAGTACGCTGTATAGGTATTAAAGTTGATGAAGATTTTATTCCTATAGCCCCTGACTATTCTATTAAAGAAGAAGATGTTCTTTTATTTGTAGGAAAAGAATCTGACCTAAAGAAAATTGCGCGCCTTTAATACTTTCTTAAAAAAGGAGTAGTAATAATGATAGTGGGAATTGGGTATGCATTACTTTCAGGAATTTTATATTCATCGTATACAATTAATGCAAAAAAATCTGCCGATCGTATTATTGTATTTTTTTGGGTCAATGTAATTACCTATCTTTGTTATCTTGGAATGTTTTATTTTAAAGATGTTATTTTACAACACGACAGACATCCTTTAGAACATTTAATTCATAATGTTACTTTAACCGATATACCATTTTATTTTTTAATGGCCTGTTGCTGGGTTGGATCATTAATTATTTTTGACTATATGTTAAAACATAACAATTGTTCTCTTGTTATTCCCGTAAGTCACATGGGTATTTTAATAACCACTCTAGGATATATTCTTTTAGGAAAACAGTTTACAACAGGAGAACTCATAGGAAATTTCTTAATTTTTTGCGGGGCAACCATATCAGCATATCAACATATTTCATTATTACATCTCTTTAAAGGATTAAAAAAAATCCCTCTCTATTTATTGCTTTCTGCATTATGTGAATCATTACTTGTAGCAGGAAGTCATTGGATGACTTTTTTATGTACTCATAAAACTACTATAACTCAAGAAATTCAAGAATGGGCACAACATCTATCTCATCATATTCATGGACCAGCTTTTGGATTTCATAATCCTTTTTATTATAATATAGGTGTTAGATTTTTTATTGTAGTCATTTTTATATTATATATTATCTTTTTCACAAAACTTAAAAATGAACTTCTCCCCATTTTATATAAAAATCTAACACACATTTTACTTATCAGCTTCTATTTTGCTGGATTTATTATTACGTATCATAGCGCATTTTTAATTTTTAAAAATCAATCTGTTTTAACTGTTATCAGTAAAGCATTCATCCCAATAACACTTTTAGCAAGTTATATTTTTTTAGGAGAAAAAATAACAAAACCAATACTCATTGGAACAGTATTTATTATTTGTGGAGGAATTTTAAATTTTATTTTTTAAAAAAGGATATGTTCATGAAAAAAATTATGGTTAAAAGTATTTTGACAATACTTTT
Organism: Candidatus Babeliales bacterium; assembly: GCA_021735725.1. Taxonomy (GTDB): domain Bacteria; phylum Babelota; class Babeliae; order Babelales; family CAIQNR01; genus JAIPGS01. The sequence goes on along the minus strand of JAIPGS010000026.1, from coordinate 4,337 downwards.
TATTTCCTCATCTTATTGCGCAGAGCAAGCACCTAAAGATGCACAATCAGCTACTCATGATAATGATCAAATAAGAGCCGATACCGCTAAAATTATTATTGAAGTCATAAAAGCTGCAAAAAGTCGTGACAAATATGTATTTAAACAAAAAATTGAAGCATTAAAATTACTGCATCCTGCACCTCTTGATTTTACAAAAACACTTGCTCCTTTTATTAATAAAATCATGTTTTCAGACAACATGACTGAAACATTACAAGATTTTTACTTAAAGACACTTTTAGAAAATGGATTCGATATCAACTGTGAAATAAAAACAGTAACTGATCCAACAATATACCACCTGGGTAACATAATCCTTTCTTGTCCTTTTAAAGCACATACGTATTTAGAAGTACTTACAAAATATTCTATGAATCCTAATGCGCAAATAACAACGTATGATGCTACAACTCATCTTCCCGTACTAATACGCCCTGCATTATGGATCGTTCTTGATTTTTTAGAAGATAAAGGAAATGATAGAAAAACTATAGCTGAAATAATAGATCTTTCGCTCAAACAAGGAGCTGATCCTCTTACTCCAGGAATACTGTTTGATAAAGATGGAAAAGAAATACATTCAGACTCTCCTCTTTATCAGGCCATTGCAGAAAAAGCTAATTCTGAAATAATTACGATTATATTAAACCACAAAAAAGATGATGCCGCCCTTCAAGAAATAAAACTTTACGCTGTTCAAGTAGCGAATAAAGGAACTAGAAATGAAGAATCTACAACAGCACTCTATGCATCGATAAGTCATGGAATTCCTAGAATTACTAAATTATTACTAGACTATGGAGCTGATCCTGAAAAAGGAGTAAAGGGAAAAAGCAATGGTATATCACTTCACCCTTTAACATTTGCCACTGAACAAGGAAATCTTGAGATAGTAAAATTACTTGTTGAACATGGCGCTAACATTAATGTAAACACAAATAATGGAAAAATCATAACAACTCCAAAACTAGCTGCTTTTTATCATGAAAGAAAAACAATTCTGAAATACTTTGATGATTATCAAAAACAACAAGAAGCTTTAAAATCAGCTCCACAAAAACCTCTTACAGATAAAGATCTTTTTACATTATTTAAAGATTTTAAAGCTCAATATGAAGATCCTCAATCAAAAGAAAAAAAAGGGAAAAAAACTCTTAATAAAAAACAAGCAAAACAACAAGCTGACCTAAAAAAAGAAGCTAAAAAAATTGCAGCTCAAAGAATAAAAAACATACAAGAAGAACGGGAACAAGAAAAAGAAATAATCATTTCTGCCGATACAAAAAACAAAAAAAAATCAGCACTAAAACAAGGACCTATAGCATTTAAACAACGAGTTATTGACTGGTTTAAAAATCCAGAAAGAGCTTTCCATATTCAAGGATACGTAGAAACATCCCCTCGCCCAGATCCTTTTAAACGAGCATTATATCTAGTTGAAGGACCAAGTAATATTATCAAATATCATCGTTTTCCTCGTGCTATTGATACGTCTATTCTTTATGATGATGCTTATGGAGAAGTGAAAAAACAAGATGGAGATACCTTCATTATTACCGTTCCAGGCCACATTGTAGAAGATGATAAAACAATTACCTTTGGGCAATTTGAATATGCTTTTTATGAAAAAGAAAATAAAACTCGCATCATTTTACATCGCTTCTTTAGAAAATTAACACCTGATGAACTTGAAGGAACATTTAAAGCAGAAGATGGATGGTCAGATATAAAAAACGTTGCTTCATTGCCAGAAAGAGATGACTCACAAGGAGGAGCTGCCGCAGCAGCTGGACCAGCAGAAGATGACAATTGGCAATCTGAGTTTGAAAAAGAAGGATGGACTTATCAAGATGATGAACAAACTCAAAGTCGTATTTTTATGCATCCAGAAAAAAAAGAACAATACGGAATAAAAAGAAGATCATTATAAAATTTTATAATGAAAATAAAAAAAGACACGATTTTTCAATTGTGTCTTTTTTTTATTTTTTCATCTAATTACGCGATTGATTCAATTCGAACCACAGTAATAGGTTGACGATGACCTTTTTTTACACGAGACTTTTGTCTACGTTTAAATTTAAAGATAATAATTTTTGGCCCTTGTGTATGCTTCACAATAGACGCTTTAACAGGTCCAGCCAAAACTGGTTGCCCAATTTCCATATTATTTTCATCTAATTTTCTGAAAAATACATCAGAAAATTCTACAGTGTCCCCAGCTTGTCCTTCAAGCTTTTCAAGCCCAATTGTTTGGCCTTCGATTGCTTGATACTGTTTTCCACCGCTTTGAAAAATAGCATAACGCTTAAATTCAGTTATTTCTGCCATGATCTTTAATCCTTTGATCCAGATACCTTAAAAGTATGTTTAAATCTTCTTAATAACTCTATTTTAAAGAAAATCCAGTATAACACAAGTTTTTTCAACTGTCTTATTTTTATTCAGCCTAAAAGAGGCTTATATCAAATTCTTTCTTGACAATATTCAATAATAATATACTATTAGAATATATAATAGACAAAAGAACTATTATAGAGCTAAAATAAAGAAATTCAATGAAAGGTTATATAAATGAATAAAAAATTACTGATACTTACACTTGGAGTACTTGCTTCAGGCATTTTATATGGTGCAAAAAAAGATAACGGAAAAAAGCCTCTGACTGCCCAGCAACGGCAACAAGCAGAAAAAGAACGCAGAGCTGAAGAAAAAGCTGCAAAGAAAGAAGCAAAAGAAAAATCTGCTTTAACTGCTACCGCTTCTAATGGAGCAGGAGCAGCAGCAGCTGCAGCTACTGATCTTGACCCTAGATCATTTGCTTCAAATACTACAACTCAAAACGATCTTCTTAAGAAAATGAGAATTATAGCAGCTCAGAACACATTTAAAAATGATGCAACAAAAATAAAAAACTATTTTGCTTTTGAAAAAGAAAGAATAGAATTAGAAACATCTTCTTCCTGTCAAAATAAAGAAGAAAAAGTAAACAAATTAGGACAGAAATATGGAATAACTCACATAGATTTTTATAATTATACACAAAACTTTAAAGAAATATATGAACAAACAATGCCTGCAAGCGTAACTCAAGAAATTAGAACAAAGCTAAAAAAGAAATTACACACAATAGCCCATTGTGCTTTCTGCAAAGAAACAACAAAAGAATTAAAAGTCTGTGCAAAGTGTCAATTTGCCTACTATTGTTCTCCAGAATGTCAAAAAAAAGATTGGTCTGAAAAACATCAAAAGCATTGTCATCTTTATGTCAAAAAAGGGATTCCTCTCTATAAACTAAAAAAAACAACATTACCTGAAGACGAGACAAAAGAAGATCTAGCTACACCACAATCACAAGTACAATCATCAATAGATGATCTTGATTAAAAATAAAATAATTATTAAATGAAAGGTTATATCAATGAATAAAAAACTATTATTACTCGGATTACTTGGCACTGCATTTTATACTCTTAATGCAGCTCAAGATGATTCTGAAGAACTTAGGTTGTTCCTTGAACAAAGATTACGTATAGCTCAAAAAGCTCCTTTTCCAGGTAAAGCAGAAAAAAAACTGATACAAGAGTTTGTCGATGCAGACATGCCCGATGCTTCAAAAAATAAGAAAAAAAGAGCTATTGCGTCCATTATACTCTGTATGAAGGTATTTGTTGATTCTAATGCCACTCAAGAAGAAAAATATAAAATCTTCGAAAATAGCGGAGTAGACGAACATTTACTTAGAAGATGTTCACAAGTACTCCTTAAAAAGGGAAATAAAAATACCCAAGAAATTCGCCATTATCACCCAGTAATAAACCAAATGTTTAAAGATAGAGGAGAAAAAACAAAATTATCTATTCCCTGTGCAGCATGCTTTAAAAAGCAAGAAAATATGGAAGATGGAATAAAGATGAAAAAATGTGGAGGATGCGAATCTATTTTTTATTGCTCACAAGAATGCCAAAAAATAGACTGGAAGAAACACAAAGAAGTTTGTAAACCTCTTCCTCAATTAGGTGCAGAAGCAGGCGCTGCTAAATAATTTAATTTTTTAAATAAAAGGTTACACAATGAATAAAAAATTACTGATACTTACACTTGCAATGCTTACTTCAGGCGTTGTATATGGTGCAAAAAAAGATAATAAAGGGAAAAAACCTTTAACTGCTCAACAACTGCAAAAAGCACAAGCTGATCCATTAAAAGAACAAAAAAGAGCTTTTATGAGAAAAGTTGCTTCAGACATGTTCCCTGGACAAGATAATAAAATAGAAGCTCTTACAAGTACATGC
>JAIPGS010000025.1 GCA_021735725.1 Candidatus Babeliales bacterium | reverse complement strand
AGAACTTTTGGTTGGTTTTCTTGGTATCGCTCATTGAAAATTTGCTGGAGCAAGACAAAAATATCTTATGAATCGTTACTTTCATTTGCTGCAGCTATTCAGCTTTTTAGGATGATATGATTTTTCGGATAAGCTCTTATATAACGAAATTAAAACATCATAGTGTCAGAATCATGAGATGATTCATCACCCAAAATCCACGGTGATTCTTCTTCAATCAGTTCCACAAAAGCTGATAAAGGTGGTTCTTCAAAACGAACTCCTTGATTGCTGTGCGGTGCAACCTGCTGCACGTCTTCTGATTTTTGAGTAACACCTGTTGATGATAATTCAATACTCATTGCGTCTGGTGTTTCTTGAACTGGTTGTAAAGAAACAACATGTTCTGATGGCTCTTGATCAACAACTGGTGTTGCTGACTGAAAAGAAACTTCAGGTTCATGATGCACTTCATTTTCTGTCTCAGATGTTGTGGAAAATTCTACATCTACGCCATCTTCAGAAGAAACTGCACCATCAGCTTTTAAAACTCCTGATACAATTTTCCCGCCAATTTGCACATTGTCAGCTTTAACAGTTGCATTTGAACTTCCTGTTCCAGAAGAACCATTTACTTCATCTTCTTCATCTTGTTCAAAAGCAACAATAGAAGCAAGTGTTCTGTCTTTATCAAGACGAATTAAACGCACACCTTTAGCTTGACGGCCCATTGTTCTAATTTCTGAAGGAAGCAGATGAATAATTTTACCTGAATCATCAATAAGCAGAATATGAGAGTTTCCACCAACAATAACAAGGCCAACAACTTCACCGTTTCTTCTGTCTGTTGGAATAGTTCTTACACCAAGTCCACCACGGTGGGCAACACGGAAATCACCTACACGAGTACGTTTACCATACCCTTGCGCGGTTGCAAAAAGAAGATTTTTATCTTCATCTGCAATAATTTCCATACCAACAACACGGTCTTTTTCTTTTAATTTAATTCCACGTACCCCGGCAGCTTGACGCCCCATAGTGCGCACTTCTGATTCTTTAAATCTGATACCTTGTCCAAATGCAGTTGCAATAACAATGTTATCATCTCCAGAACTTACACCACAAAATGCAAGTGCGTCATCATCATTCAGACCAAGTGCACGAATTCCTGATACACGTATTTTTGCAAATGCTTTAGCGTCAGTTTTTTTGATAACACCTTTTTTGGTTACCATTACAATCTGTTTATTTTCCATGCCACGCATACAAAGTAATTTTACTACTGATTCACCCGCAACAAGAGGCAGCAAATTAATAACTGCTCGTCCTTTAGAAGTACGTGACCCTTCAGCAACTTCATACACTGGCATACTGTACACACGCCCTAAACTTGTAAAGAAGAGCAGTTCGTCTAAGTTTTTTGTTACAAACATATCACGAACAATATCGTCATTATCTTCAAGTTTCTGCATTCCCATTTTCCCTTTTCCGCCACGGTGTTGCACACCATACGTATCAAGAGAAACACGTTTTATATACCCTTTTTGAGTCAAGGTAATAACCACGTCTTCATCAGGAATTAAATCTGTATCTGTTAATGATTCAAAAGTATCTTCAATTTTTGTACGACGCGGATTTGCATAATTTTCTTTAATAAAGACAAGTTCATCTTTAATTTCTTTTTTAAGAATATCTCTATTATTAATAACAGAATTAAGATATTCAATTTTTTTCTTAATTTCAGCAATTTCTGAATGTATTTTTTCTTGTTCAAGCCCTGTTAAACGTTGTAAACGCATTTCTAAAATGGCTTTAGATTGTTCAACTGAAAGTTTATATTCTTTTTCTAAAGCAATCATTGCATCTTCAGCTGTTTTTGATTTTTTAATCAATTGAACAACTGGATCAATATTATCAAGAGCAATAATAAAGCCTAAAAGAATATGTTCACGCGCTTGAGCTTTTTCAAGATCAAAAACTGTTCGTTTATAAACAACTGTTTCACGATGCAGTAAAAATTGTTTTACAAGTTCTCTTAAAGTAAAAATAAGAGGTCTATTATCAAGAAGTGCTAATGATAAAATAGAAATTGATGTTTGAAGAGGAGTATATTTATACAACTGATTCAAAATAACATCAGGAATTTCATTTTTTCTGACTTCAATCACCACACGCATACCACGTCTATCTGATTCATCACGAATATTTGAAATACCTTCAACAATTTTATTTTTAACAAGATCAGCAATTTTAATAATAAGTTCAGCTTTATTTACCTGATACGGAAGTTCGGTAATAATAATCGCAAAACCTTTTTTAGTTTCTTGAATATCTGTTACACCACGAACAACAACTTTTCCACGGCCAGTTTTATAAGCAGTTAAAACACCACTTCTGCCACAAATAATTCCACCTGTTGGAAAATCTGGAGCAGGAATAAGTTTAATAAGTTCATCATCGGTAAGGGCTTCATTTGCTAAAAATGCTAAACAGCCATCAATCACTTCCCCTAAATTGTGAGGGGGAATAGAAGTAGCCATCCCAACAGCAATACCTGCTGTTCCATTAATTAAAAGGTTAGGAAGGCGACTTGGCAAAATTGTTGGTTCAATTGTTGATTCATCAAAGTTGGGAACAAAAGGAACTGTATTTTTTTCAATATCTGCTAAAATTTCTTGAGTAATTTTTTGCATTCTTACTTCGGTATAACGCATAGCAGCTGCATTATCACCATCAACAGAACCCCAGTTTCCTTGCCCATCCAATAAAGGATATCTTTTGGCAAAGTCTTGAACCATTCCAACCATAGTATTATATACGGCTTGATCTCCATGTGGGTGATATTTACCCAACACATCCCCAACCACACGTACAGATTTTCTATAAGGTTTATTATGGTGATAACCAAGTTCATGCATAGCGTAAAGAACACGTCTATGAACTGGTTTAAGTCCGTCACGCACATCGGGAATCGCACGACTCACAACTACGGACATTGCATAATCTAAAAATGAATTCTTTAACTCATCTTCAATAAGAACTAACTTGGTACCTTTTGGTAACGTATCTTGAGCTTGTTCGGCAGACATACCCCTGACCCTTTACACTATAAAGACGTGAAACAATTACTATTTAAGCATATGGAACCATATTACCTTGAACGATAAAATAACACAAGAACTAGGGTTAAAACATTTAAAAAGTTTCTTTTTCCCCGTTCCATTGCTTTTTTATTTATTTTTTTGTTATTCTAACTCTTATAAAAGAATAATTCATAGCGTAAGGAATCATGTTCTATGAAAAAAATAGCGTTCCTTTTAATAGTGTCCTTCTCTAATACATCTCTTTACAGCATTGATAGAGTTGATATACGTTCCGCACATTTTTTAACGAGTTTGCGCACAACTGATGATGATACTTCTAAAGACAATCTTTTTAATTCTCAAGAAAAAGATATCGCACAACACCTGAGTGATATACAAAAAAAACAAGGAGATGCGATTAATTTAACCATTAATATAGACGAAGAAACAACACTTATTAAACTTTTTAGTATTCAAGATAATTTAAAAGAAGCACAAAAAGAACATAAACGGGTGTTAAAACATTATTTAAAAGAAAAAAGTGAACTAAAAAATCTTTCTCCCCATTTTGAAACATACGAAAAAGAACTCTTTGCTAAAATCGATTTATTTCACGACAAAATTGAAGATGAACTGAACCGAACAAATGATTTTATTACCGCCCGCTATCTGGCCTTAAACAGTAACTATTCTGTAGAAGAAGCAATAGAAGCAATGAACTTTATTAAAAAAACAAAAGAACATTTTAAAGAGCATGTAGTCAGAAAAATTGACAAAGACAGTACCCCGTTACTTAATTACCATTATGATGTATTTTATGAAAATTTCAGTCAAGTTAAAGATGCACGCGATCGTTTTGCGCAACGCATTAAAGATAACTACACCTTTGTTGCTTCAAAAATTAAAGAAATCACCAATGAACTTGTTAAAAAATATGGTAAAAATAAGCGATTACAAGACATTTTACAAGAAAAATTGAGCAACTCTCTTTCAGAAATAGCAAAAATAACTGCTAGCCTTCAAATTATTTTAGAGCGACTTGAAGAACGGGTAAAACATGAAGCTGCTGAACAAGTATAAATAATTTATTTTACATTCTACACTGCTTTTTCTACACTATAAGCAAATCAATTATAAAAAAATTGATATTCTTGAATTATAGTAAGAATACAAAAAAGTAACACTCTAACCGGTTAGTGTATGGAAATAACAAAAGAACGTCTTCAAACTTTTACTCCCGACAAAATTAGAAATTTTTCTGTGATCGCTCATATTGATCATGGCAAATCAACATTATCTGATAGACTCTTAGAAGTTACCGGAACCCTTTCAACACGTCATAAAAATGAACAATTTTTAGATAAACTACAAGTTGAAAAAGAACGAGGAATCACCGTAAAAGCACAAACAGCTTCCATGATTTACAACCATAACGGTGTTGATTACCTCTTAAATCTTATTGATACTCCCGGCCACGTTGATTTTACGTATGAAGTTTCACGTTCATTATACGCGTGTCAGGGAGCACTTTTATTAGTTGATGCTGCCCAAGGAGTGCAAGCACAAACAATGGCTAATTTTTATTTAGCTTTTGAACAAGATCTTACTATTATTCCGGTTATTAATAAAATTGATATGCAAGCCGCTGATATTCCGCGTGTTGCTCGTGAACTGAATTCTCTTTTTGATTTTAAAGAAAATGAACTTGTTCTTGCTTCTGCAAAAACAGGACTGGGAATTACAGAAATTTTAGAAGCTATTATTGAACGTCTTCCTGCTCCCACATGCGAACCTGAAAAACCCTTAAAGGCATTATTATTTGATTCATGGTTTGATGATTACCGAGGTATTATTACCCTTATTGCCGTCAAAGATGGCACCATTAAAAAAGGGGATCGCATTACTTTGGCACAGGCAAACACAAGTTATGATGTTTTAGAAATTGGGTTAATGATGCCTGACTTGGTTCCCACAGATGCTCTTTATTCAGGGCAAGTTGGTTATTTAGTGACAGGGATGAAAACAATTAAAGAAGCGCAAATTGGTGATACCATTTGTAGATCAAAAGAAATTGTTCCTCCTTTTCCTGGATTTAAACGAGCAAAACCAATGGTATTTGCAGGAATATTTCCTGTAGAAAACACTGAATTTGAATTACTGCGTGACGCTATTGAAAAACTTATTTTAAATGATGCAAGTGTAAGCATTGAAAAGAAAAGTTCGCCTGCTCTTGGTCTTGGGTACCGTTGCGGATTTCTTGGACTGTTACATATGGATGTTTTTAAGCAACGTCTTGAACAAGAATATGATGTTGAAATTATTATTACAGCACCAAGTGTTCGTTATAAATTAGCACTTACTAATGGTACTGAAATTGAAGTTGAAAATCCTGCCGATTTCCCTGAACGTAATTATATAACTACTATTTATGAACCAATGATTGATGCAACACTTATTGTTCCTCAAGAATTTATTGGTAACATTTTAGAATTATGCCAAAGAAAACGTGGTGTTCAAAAAGATATGTATCCTCTTGACCACACACGTATGATTATCAAATACAAACTTCCTTTAAATGAAGTTGCATCCGATTTTTATGATGAAATAAAATCGCTCAGTTCAGGATATGCAAGTCTTGATTATGAAATAGCGGGATATGAACCAGCAGATTTAGTAAAAATGGATTTCTTACTGAATGGAAAACCGGTTGATGCGCTTTCTGTGATTGTTCATAAAGAATTTGCCCATACTATTGGAAGAGAACTTGTTGGAAAATTAAGAAAAGTTATTCATCGCCAACTTTTTGAAGTTGCTATTCAAGCAGCTCTTGGTGGAACCATTGTTGCCCGTGAAACTGTTTCTGCATTGCGTAAAAATGTAACTGCTAAATGCTATGGTGGTGATATTTCTCGTAAACGTAAACTCCTTGAAAAACAGAAAAAAGGAAAAAAACGTATGAAACAAGTGGGTAATGTGGAAATCCCTCAAGAAGCGTTTTTAACTATTCTTAAAAAAGATTAAGCTTAATAAGAAAATGCTACTCATGCATTCTTACTCTCTATACAACAGCATGTTAAGCTTAATAAGAGCGTACAAAGGCCTTTCTATTGTCTTTAAACCCTTTTTTTGATAGACTATAACTATGAAAGTAAAATGGAAATGGAGAAATAGAATCATTATGAAACGATATATTACCTTAATAGCTCTGGCTTTAAGCCACACAACAGTTGTACTTTATGGTGCACAAACTGATGACAATACTATTTCTTTTGCTGTACCGGCTCTTCCTGCACGTTCACCTCAACCCTTAAATGCTCCTTCTGTTGCTGTCCCAGCTCTTCCTGCAACTACATCATCTATCACCACACAAACTGAACCTCTTTTAAGAGATGAAAATTCTCATGTTGTTCCTCAAGAAGAAACAGAAGAAGCAACTAACAATGAAGCCACTGTTTCTGTACCTATAAATCATTTTGAACGACTTGCGCAAAAAATTAATATCACACTTCAAAAAGAAGGAGAACATGATAATAATTTTGCAGAGTTACTTTTTTCTCTTAAAAACAAAAACAACCATTATTCAAATGCACTCCTTTCTCAAGCTGATAACACTTCTCCTGTACAAATTACATTACAAAACAGTTCCTCACAGACAAACAATAAAAGTGTACTATTAACAGATAAAGAATCAGATTTACTAAAAAAAGCGCTTGAAGAATCACACAATGAAGATTTTCAACCAACAACGCGGCACAAAAAAAGAGATGCTTCTGATACGAGTGGCGAAAGGGATGAAGATGAAGATGATACTGAAACTAAAGATACTAAAACAGCTAAACGTTCAACACCTGAATCAAGAAGTATGCGATTAAATCCCTCTGCAGAAAAAACAAACGATCCCAAAAATAAAAATCCTCAAGAAAAAAATAAAAATATCAATACCTTTAATACACCTTCTGCCCCTTACCGCAATAACAGAATCTACGGCCCAAGGTCACATCCATCATATCAACAAAAATTTCAGGTACAACCACAAACAAGAGAAACTGCAAAAGTTATTGAAGGTGCTTTACCCCTTTCTGCTGCACCACAAAAGAATGCCGATGTGATAATGCCTGAGAATAAAACTTTTAAAAATCATGCACATTCGCGTGTTCCTGAACCAAAAAAAACACCATCAAAACGCATTTATCCCTCTGTTCCATCTTTTACTTATGAAAAAAAAATAAAAACTGTTGAAAGAAAATTTACAGGGCTTAAGCCTCGAGAAAAACAACCTGAAGTGCCTGACCTGAAAGCAGATTCAGAAAAAGAAACCATTAAAGAACTCGCATCTCCTGATTCCTTTACTTTTAAAAAAATTGTTTCAGAAAGTTTACAAACAATAAAAAATTGGGTTATCTCTCTAAAAAACGTATGTATACGTTTCTATAAAAAAATAATATATGAATAATAATAATAATAACGAAATGAGCACTCATCTCATGCATCAGAAAGAAGATGAACAAATATTTTCAGGCAACATAAACTTTTTTTATACTTTTGATGTTGGTGAAGACATTAATTTAAAAGCAGCTAAAAAAAATCTTGCTTTGTATATAACCCCTCGTGAACTTCCAAGTTATTTACGCAGTTACCATAAACCGTTAACTGTTGAATTAAAGTCTCACAATGGACTGACTAAAGCACTTTATGCAAATATTCATCATTTTGGTGTAATTTCTACCGTCTATCAGATTCCTTTTAAAGGAACGCTTGAAAGTCTTCGTGAAAAAATAAATGATCTTCATGCTCAGTATCAAGAACAAAGTATTGATGATGTGCACCAACTCTTTTTAAAAATTACTTCTCATGTTTCACAACCTAAATTTTTTCACAAAAAAAATCATTATCTTGTGATTCAAATTGATCCTAAAGAATCATTAAAAGATTCTAAAAAATTACGGGAACAATATGGAGCTCTTATTGCTTCTACACTTCGATTTGAAAAAACAACACTTTCTGAACAACAAGTAGAAGATATTCTTGAATCTGCAACAGGATATTACCGAGAAGATTTAGTAGTTATTGATACAGAAGCAGCATTTGTGTATGACAAATCTCCAGAAGAACTTTTTGATTTCTTTGAACTTGCTTTGATTCAACAAGTTGAACTTCAGTATTTTGATGATCTTCTTGATAACAAACTTGATGCTGTGTATCAAAACACACTTGAAAAACCATCATGGAGAAATTGTTTACCCTTTATCGGAACAATGTATGATGCTATTGGTGAACTTTCTAAAATGAAAGTTGATATTTCAGTAATTACCGAACGTCTTGGAAACACCATTAAAACAGGCGGCGAAGCATATTATTCAGAAATTTATAATCTTCTTGTTGATACTTTTGAACTGAATGAATGGCATGTTTCAATCGAAAAAAAACTTGCTATCATTCGTGATGTAAAAACTATTTATCAAAGTAAAGTAAACGCAATTCGTGAAGATATGTTCTCTCTTCTGATTACCATCTTAATTTTTGTAGAATTACTTGTTGGTATTTTTAAATAGATACATTTATATAATAAAAAAGGGGGAAACTTTTCCCCCTTTTTTATTTACAAACAGATACTTTTGCAGGACGAATAACTTTGCCCTTCAATGTAAATCCACGCTGCAGAACTTGAACAATATCACCTTCTTGATGATTTTCAGATTCAACATGCATAAGTGCTTCATGCAATTCAGGATCAAATGTTGTAACCTGTTCTATTGGCGCAATATCTTGTTTTTTTAAATAATCATAAAACGCTTTATGAATCATTTTGAATCCTTGCATCCATTGAGCAACAGATTCGTCAACTTCTTTTTTATCCGCTTCATCTAAAGCTCTATCAAAATCATCAATAATAGGAAGAAGGTCAACCATTAAATCAGATTGAATCATGTGCATCCACTGAGACCGATCTTTTTCTACCCGTTTTTTATAATTTTGAAAATCAGCACCTAAACGTACTAATTGATCTTTTGTATGAGCAAGTTCTGCTAAACATGCTTCATTTTGATCTTGGTTTATTTCAACATCAGATGTATGAACTTCAGAATCTTTATTTGTTTCAAAGCTTTCAGATTCATGACTCATTCCACCTTCTTCTGAAGACATTGTATCTCCCTGTTCTTCCTTTTCAAACTCTTTTTCATCTTTTTCTGCATTTTTTTTGAATGGTCCAAACATATAAAGACCTCCTTAAAATAATTGTACTTTTATAATTTACTCAATAAGTTTACTCTACCACATTTCTATGATGGTGAAAACCCTCACCATTTTTTATTTATCACAAAACTCTTTACTTTTAATACAAACTTTACTAAATCTTGAATGGTAGTATTGAAGTTTTATTAACCATAAATAAAAAGGAAGGAAGTATATGCAAAAAACGTATATTTCAAGAGCATTTTTCATGCTCTCGTTACTTTTAGTTCCAGCATCCGCTCTTGGTTCGCTGAACTTTTATCGCGCTGGCACCTATCGTTCAGAAACTCGCCCTGATAAGGCATGTCTTACAAGTTTTAACCTCAACCTTTCTGGCAGTTTTGCAAAAAAAGGTAAAAATGGAAGTAAGGCACAAGTTAACGCATTAGACGTTTACGGATACCAAGAAGTATCAAGTCTTCTTAATGGTGTTGCGGTACCAACAGGAATGACAGCTGCTCAAATTATTACTGATAATGCGTGGCGTGCAGTTGGAGCTGCTCCTGCTGCCGGAAACACTTCTAAAATTGATATGGCAGGAAAATATTCTGGATTTGATATGGAATTTTCTGTAGCTCATACATTTAAACGTGGTTTTTTTCTAGAAGTTATTGTTCCTGTAAGCCAAAGAAATATTAAAAATGTTGCGGTAACAAACTCTGTTGCTGGAGCAGTACAACTTGCTGACCCTGCATGGGCTGCTCTTATTTCTGGTTTAGATACACACCTTGCTCTTTATGGAATGAGCAAAGCAGATGTAAAAAACACAGGAATTGGTGACATTGTTGTTAATGGTGGTTGGACTTATAATGATAACCAACATTCTTTTTTTGATTATATTGATGCAACAATTCGTGCTGGTGTTTCAACAGGATCAGGAAAAAAAAGAGACGAAAACAAAGCGTATTCTTTAGCAGCTGGTTATGACGGACACGTAGGATTTCCTGTTTCTTTTGACGTTGCTGTTGGAGCATACGAATGGATAACTTGGGGTGCTCATGTTGGCGGAACATTCTTCCTTAAAAATACAAAAAGACTCAGAATGCAAACAAATGACCGTCAAACTGGTTTTATGAAACTAGGTCTTGGTTATGCACGGCGTGATCTTGGAGATCTGTTTGATGCAGGAACATATTTTAAAGCTGATCATATTGCAAGCGGACTTTCATTAATGGTTGGTTATAGTTATGCATCACAAAAAGCAACAACCTTGCTTGCTGATGATTTAACAACATTTGCAACTGCAACTATAAATAGAGATGATAGATTACAAGCATGGAACATGCATTCAATTCATACATCTATTGATTATGACTTTTCAAAAGAGGGTAAAAAATATCACCCACATTTAAGTGTTTTTTACAATAAAGCTCTTACTGGAAATAGTATGCTACAAACTCAAAATGT
>JAIPGS010000024.1 GCA_021735725.1 Candidatus Babeliales bacterium | reverse complement strand
AGCTCTGTCTGATGAAAAAGATAAAATAGCTCAAGAAAAAGCAGATCAAGACAAAGAACTTGCTGAATTAAATGCTGCTCATCAAAAACTTCAAGCAGCTCATACAGATACACAAAAGGATTCTACTGCAACACAACAACAACTTCAAAAAGAATTAGTTGACTCACAACAAAAACTTGCACAAGAACAAGCTAGAATAATAGCTCTGTCTGATGAAAAAGATAAAATAGCTCAAGAAAAAGCAGATCAAGACAAAGAACTTGCTGAATTAAATGCTGCTCATCAAAAACTTCAAGCAGCTCATACAGATACACAAAATAATTCTACTGCAACACAACAACAACTTCAAAAAGAATTAGTTGACTCACAACAAAAACTTGCACAAGAACAAGCTAGAATAATAGCTCTGTCTAATGAAAAAGATAAAATAGCTCAAGAAAAAGTAGCTCAAGACAAAAAACTTGCTGAATTAAATGCTGCTCAGAAAGCACTAGCGACTGAAAAAGAAACTATGGATGCTAAAAATACAGCTCTTGCCACAGAACTTGAAAATCTAAAGGCTGCTCATACTGATACGCAAAATAATTCTACTGCAACACAACAAAAACTTAAAGAAGAATTAGCTGACTCACAACAAAAACTGAATGAACAATCAGCACAACTTGCACAAGAACAAGCTAGAATAAAAGCTCTTTCTAATGCAAAAGATAAAGCAGATCAAGACAAAGCAGATCAAGACAAAAAACTTGCAGAATTACAGGCTGCTCAGAAAGCACTAGCGACTGAAAAAGAAACTATGGATGCTAAAAATACAGATCTTGCCACAGAACTTGCTAATCTAAAGGCAGCTCATACAGATGCGCAAAATAATTCTACTGCAACACAACAACAACTTGAAAAAGAACAAGCTGCTAATCAAAAACTTGAACAACAATTAGCACAACTTACACAAGAACAAAAAGCTCTGTCTGATGAAAAAGATAAAATAACTCAAGAAAAAGCAGATCAAGACAAAAAACTTGCGGGTCTACAAAACACTATTGAAGCGCTCAACACTGAAAAAGAAACTATGACTGATTCAATAACAAGTCTTAAAAAACAATTAAAAGAAAAAGAAGCCTTAAGTTCTAATGGCCTTGCAAGTGCTCAATCTCAATTGCTTCAGGCACAAGAACGAATAGCACCATTAACAAAAGATCTTGAAACAGCTAAAGGATCTGCGGGTAGTGAACTTAAAGAACAGATACAACAATTAACTGCAAAAAATTCCGCTCTTCAAGATACAATTAATACTCTCACAACAGAAAAACAAGAAGAAGAAACTAAAGAAGAAGGCTACTTAAAAAAACAACAACAAAATGCTAACACAATAAAAAGCCTTCGTGTAAAAATAGCTGAATTAGAAAAAGATCAACAATCTGTTACACAATCTCAACAAAAACAAGATGCTGATCAGGCCGCAATAAACAAACTAACAACACAACTGCGGGCACGTGAAAAAGAACTTGCAGCAGAAAAAGAAAGCTTTGACACATATCAAAAAAACTCAGAAGCCGCCACTAAAGAGCTGAACCAACAATTACAAAAACGTAAGGATTCTGCAGGGAAATTAGCGCAAATTGAAAAAGATTTAGAAAAAGTTGAAGCTGAAAATACCGATCTTAAAAACAAATTGCTACCGTTTCAAGATCAACTCACAACAACAAAGGAACAACCTAAAACTCCAACAAAACCTTTGACGCCAAAACAACAAGCATTAAAACTTAGAGAAGCAGGAAGACCACCCACAAATCAAACAACTTCTTCTATCCCAAAAAATGGAAGCGAAATATTTTAAGAAAAATAGCTCAAACAGAAGATCTGATAAAGAGAATAAAAAAAGCCTCAGACATAAAAACATCTGAGGCTATTTTATTTTATTAAATTTACACTATTCAGCCCAACAATGAAGCAATTCCAGAAATAAGATCTGAATAAACAGGTTTCCATCCCAAAATATGTATTGCTTTAAAAGGATCTGCAACAAGCCGTTCAGGATCACCCTCCCTTCGTAACGCATCTCTAGTTTGTATCTTTTGCTGTGTTACCAGTTCTACTGCCTTAATTACTTCTTTTACAGACCAACCTTTGCCCATCCCAATATTAAAAATATCTGATGGGTTTTCTTTTTCAAGATATTCTAAAGCTTTGTAATGAGCAGATGCGCTATCATAAACATGCACATAATCACGAATGCACGTTCCATCTGGCGTATCGTAATCTGTTCCAAAAATATAAAATGGTATTTTTAAATAAGCAGTATGCCACAAAAGAGGAATTAAATGTGTTTCTGGTATATGATTTTCTTTCAGCCCGGACCCCGGTTCAATTCCAAATGCATTAAAGCAACGTAAAGACACAAATTGTATGCCATAAGAATGGGCGCAATCAGCAAGAATTTGCTCCACCATCACTTTTGTTTTGCCGTAAGGACTACTTACCAGCCGCAGCGGATTTTCTTCGTTTAATAATGCTGATTCTTGATTTCCATACACTGCGCAACTAGAAGAAAAAACAAACTTCAATACATTATGCTTAACCATCTGTTGCAATAAAATCACCGTCTTTGAAACATTATTATCATAATATGATAAAGGATCGGCCATTGATAGTGCAGCATGAGTTGATGCTCCACAATGGATCACTGATTGAATAGCATAGGTAGAAAAAAGGGTAGCGAGCAATACGGGATCTCCATAATCTCCTTTAATCACCAGGGCGGGAAAAGAAAGCAGCTCTTGCCCTTGACTATAATTATCAAGAATAATAACGCGATGCCCTTTTTTGATACAATAAAGTGACACATGAGACCCGATATACCCTGCCCCTCCGGTTACTAAAATCGCTTTTTTTAAATCCATTAAAACTCCCAATCAGCCTTATTTAAAGGGTTATTGAAAAAAATGTTGTTTTTTCATGGTAACATATTTTATACTAAAAGAAGAGAAAGATTACATGGGATTAATGGAGACAATGGAGGTTGTTATGAGAATTAATCGATTAATATTATTTTTTGCGTTCTTTATTTTGGATAGTTCTGTACTTGCCAGAGTAAAGTCTATCGCGTCGCAAAAAGGATTTGATACTCTTGTATCCGCAACTAATCCCCTTTCTGTTATCTTTTTTTACAGAAAACCTCGTAAAAATATTGATCCTGATACAAAACAAGCGATTCGTTATGCTCGCAAAGGTTTTAAAGATGTCAGTAATCTTGAAGCATATAACACTGCGGGTGTTAAATTTGGACAAGTAAATTTAGATACAATGCCTGAACTACAAGAAATGTTTGATCTTGAACAAGATGAAAATGGAAAACTTATTCTCAACTCTGAGCAAGGACATATTGTTCTTTTTAAACGAACACGAGCTATTCATGTGTCCCGTCCCTTTGTACTTCACAAAAATGGAAGTGAACGCTTAATATATAACAGCACTAAAAATTTAATGGATTCTTATATGGGTGACGACATTGATGAATTAATTCAAGATCAATTAGAACATCAACAAGAATTAGAAAAAATACGTGCAGAAAACACGCTGCAAATGGTTACTCCTTATTTTTTATACGATCCATTTGATACGTATTATAATGGATATTATGAACCCTGGCGAAGACGTTATCATCATCGGGGCTTTGGAATGCATTTTTCTTTTTAAAAAATAAGTTCATAATAAACACTAAAAAAAAATCGGTAAAATAATTACCGATTTTTTTTACTTTTTTTTTATGTTATGAGCCACAACATTTTTTATATTTTTTACCTGACCCACAAGAACAATCATCATTTCGTCCAACTTTTGGTTCTTCACGTCGCATTGTTACTTGACCAGGTTCATCATTATTGTCCGAAGTTCCTTGCAAATGAATTTTTTCAAGTTCACGTTTACGTTTTCTTTCAATTTCTTTAGAATCAAATTGACCAACATCAAGATAGAATATACGATGCACAATTTCCCACTTAATGTGTCGCATCATTTCTTCAAACATTACAAATGCTTCTTTTTTATATTCTATTAAAGGATTTTTTTGTCCCCAACTGCGTAAATTGATACCTTCTTTTAAATGATCTAAGTTGAGCATATGTTGTTTCCATGCTTGATCAATAGTTTCAAGCATTACCCATTTTTCAGCACTACTAATCATTTCAAGATCGCCAGATTTGCGGAATAATGAGTATTGTTCAAGAATAAAATTGATTACATCTTTTTCCAGTTCATCAGAATTTTTTCTGTTAAACGATTGTTGATCCAAGAATGATTTTTCAATATGAATCATTTTAGAAATAAATAAGATTAATCCATCAAATTCTTTTTCGTCAAGCTCACGTCCGTGAACCAAGTTTTTAAAGATATCTTGTACACTATCAACAATCATATCCCGAACAAGTTCATATACTTGTTCTTCGCCTTCAAGGACATTGCGGCGATATTGGTACACAACTTTTCTATGTTGATTCATAACATCATCATATTCAATCAAATGTTTACGAACATCAAAATTTCGTTTTTCAACTTTTTCTTGAGAATGTTCAATAATACGAGAAACCATTTTATCTTCAATAATTTCATCTTCTTCCATTCCCCAATGCATCATTTTATTTTTTAAGTCATCTCCTGCAAAAACACGAATTAAATTATCTTCTAAAGAAATATAAAAACGTGACTCTCCTCGGTCCCCTTGACGTCCAGATCGTCCACGCAGCTGATTATCAATTCGACGACTTTCGTGGCGTTCAGTACCAAGAATATAAAGTCCCCCTGCTTCAAGCGCTTCAGGAGTTAATTTAATATCAGTTCCACGCCCAGCCATGTTTGTTGCAATCATAATGCTGCCAAATTTTCCTGCATTTTCTACAATTTCAGCTTCCCGTTCATGTTGCTTTGCATTAAGTACTTCATGAGGAATTTTTTCAGATCGTAAAAGATTACTCAATCGTTCTGATGTTTCAATTGCAATGGTACCAATTAAAATTGGCTGCCCTTTTTTGTGCCGTTCTTTAATATCTTCTAAAATCGCTCTAAACTTTGCAGCCTCGCTCAAGAAAATAAGATCATTTTTATCTTCTCTAATCAAAGCACGATTAGTCGGAATAGCAATCGCATCTAATTTATAAATATTATGAAACTCTTCTGCTTCTGTTAAAGCAGTCCCAGTCATACCTGCAAGTTTTGTAAAAAGTCTGAAAAAGTTTTGAAGCGTGATAGAAGCAAGTGTTTGACTTTCTTTTTCAACCTTTACTCCTTCTTTTGCTTCAAGTGATTGATGAAGCCCATCACTATAACGGCGACCCGGTAAAATACGTCCGGTAAATTCATCTACAATAAGAACTTGATCATCTCTGACTACATAATCAATATCTTTTTTAAACATTACGTGTGCTTTAAGCGCTTGCGTTACATGATGCAAAATATTAATATTTTCTACTGCATACATATTTTCTATATGAAAAAACACTTCCATTTTATCATTACCTTGTTCAGTAAGTAAAACAGAACGTTGTTTTTCATCAAATTCATAATCTTCATTTTTTATAAGAGTTCGAACGCCATCACTTGCTTTTTGGTACAAGTTGCTTTCTTCGTCTGATGACCCAGAAATAATTAAAGGAGTTCGCGCTTCATCAATTAAAATTGAATCAACTTCATCAACAATAGCAAAGTATAAATCACGTTGCACATAATCTTCTAAACGAAATTTCATATTATCACGCAAATAATCAAAACCAAGTTCATTATTAGTCGCATAAATAACATCGGCGTTATAAACTTCTTTACGCTCAGCATCATGCATACTATTTTGAAGACAACTCACCGATAAACCTAAAAGATTAAATATGGGAGCCATCCATTCAGAATCACGTTTTGCTAAATAATCATTCACCGTTACCAAAAGAGCAGCTTTGCCTGATAATGCATTTAAATAAAGAGGCAACGTTGCTGTTAATGTTTTACCTTCACCGGTTTTCATTTCAGCAATCTTACCTTGGTGCATCACTATCCCACCCATAATTTGCACATCATAATGACGTTGTCCAAGCGTTCTTCTACTTGCTTCACGCACAACTGCAAATGCTTCTGGTAAAAGATCATCTAACGTTTTGCCATCGGCTAACTGTTTACGAAATTCATTAGTTTTTTCTTTAAGACCATCATCTGAAAGTGCTTGAACTGCCGATTCAAACGAATTTACTTGCTCCACAAGAGGAAGTAATTTTGAAACTTCTCGATCATTGCGAGAACCTAATAATTTGGCAAGAAGGGTGGTAATCATAATTTTTTATTTCCTCTACCTATGCTTTTAAGCTTTTATTCTAAAATTCAGTGTACCCTATGCTGCCCACTATTTCAATGAAACAACGGTAACATTTCGTGTTTGTGCGCTCTGTTCTTTCCTATAAGAACAAAAACTTTCAGAGCATATTGTACACACGTACTGCTCATAACAAATCGCATCTTTTAAAATTCCACATTCAAAAAGTTGCGCGGTATTATAAGCACCATTATCAAAGTAAAAGCGATCATTCCTTTTTATAATACTTTTCTGAAAGAGTGTATCATGCAATGCATTATTATAAAAGTGTTCTGAAACTTCGTAACAACACACGCGTGCGGCCGGGCCAAAAAATACTTTTAAAAATTGAACATCTGTGTGAAAATTTTTTATTAAATGTGTAACAACTTTTTTAGAAATTCCCAAAACTGATCCTTTCCACCCGGCATGAACCGCAGCAATGATCTGATTGCGTGAATCATAAAAAATCAGAGGCAAACAATCTGCAGTTAAAAGACCAAGACCCACACCTTTTTGATTCGTTATTAAAAAATCTCCTTCAATGCTCCTTATAAGCATATTCTGAAGATTATTTTTTGATTCAATTATTACACCCTCATTACCATGAACTTGTTTTAAAATAACAAGATGAGAAAGGTTCATCCGGAGCCCCACAAAA
Source organism: Candidatus Babeliales bacterium (assembly GCA_021735725.1). Lineage (GTDB taxonomy): Bacteria > Babelota > Babeliae > Babelales > CAIQNR01 > JAIPGS01. Next base: position 3,919 of record JAIPGS010000024.1, on the reverse strand, counting down.
GCAAGCTGTGGGTCTTTAAAAAATTCAGAAACTTTATGTACCGATTGCTCCGATACATTGAATGAATCATACTTGTCACCAAAAAATAACTCTATCATTGTAGCCTTTCTTTTCCTCAGTTTATCCTTATAAAAACAAATTACAAAAAAATTTATAGAAGTTATTTACAGACTGAACGCATTATGTTAATGTGCACAACAGTAAGTAGTGAAACCCCTCTTTTTAAAGGAGAATGTGAATGAAATCATATTCAAAAGTGCTGTTAATTTCGGCATTACTCTCTTGTGTTGCAGTTCAAGCTCATGAAGAAAAAGACGAATCATTTGACGTAACTCGTCTTGCAAAAAAACCGGTTCAGGCATCAATGCGTTGGACTGAAAAAATGGTTCCGGCCCTTGTTCTTTTATATATTTCAAAAAAAATTGTTGATGGAACACCATTAAGCAAAATTTCTGATACAATTAATAGCGTTCCTGTTTTAAAAACAATTGAAGGATACATTCCTGGAGCAGCTGAAAACGAAATGCTTAAAAAAATAACAACTGTAGGCCTTGGAGCATTAGGAATCACTTGTGTTGATACTGTGCTTAAACAAAAAAACATTCGTGGATTAATGGAAAAACATTGCCCATCAATTGTAAAAATGCTTGATAAAGCTTTTGATTTTCTTGGCATAGCTGAGTAAATAAGCTTTTAAGTAGTTAGAAAGAGGCCTTAACGGGCCTCTTTTTTTAGACAAAATTATATAAAACACACCCCTTTTTTCACATTTTTTTCAAGCCTAAAATAAGCTTTTCAGCAAAAATAATTTCAAAAAAACCATTGCGTTTACTTATCCACTCCTGCTATTCTGAAAATCAGGTAGTTATATAAACCGACCCAACTAAATGGAGGGTCACAAAAAAAGGAGGTTGTTATGAAAAAACAACTGTTATTGGTAGCACTTTTAAGTGTGGGTATCATGAATATTGAAGCTCGAACTCTAACGCTTCAGGAGCAAGCAAATGATACAAAAAATGGAAAAAATGCTATGGGTGGAGTATTTACTAAAGTAATGAATAAATTGTCGGCAGCAAAAATTAAGCTACAAAACAGTGGCAAAAGTACCGCCTCTATACGTTATGGATTAGCAACATTATATGGTATAAGATATAGTCTTCAAATGGGAAAGGATTATTTAACTGCAACAAAGCCCACAGCTACACTGTTAGAGAAACAAGGTTTTAAAGCAACTAGTAGCGGTAATGCACAAAGTATTTCTCAATTTCTTGCTATGAGTCCTGAAGATCAAGCTACTGCCCTTGCTAAACCTCGCAAACAAATCGAACCTTCTATTGTATTTAAAGGTTTAGTTGGCTTTGTAATAAGTTTAATACAAGATAATGATCAAAATATTCAAGATATTATTAATCAAATTACAGGATTTGTATCTTCGACATTGAATAAAATTCCATTAGTACCATCAACTTTCAATGTTCAAGTCGTAAATTTATTAAAATCAACACTGGTAAATTCTATTGCAAAAGTATCGTCAGCCCTAACAATGTCAACATTAAGTCAAGATGAAATAGAAGCATTAGAAGAAGCAGCAAAAGCAACTGAAGATGAAGTTGAAGCTGACATGGAGATTGATTTAGATGATTTATAATAATCAATCTTAATCTAACGAATTAAAAAATTGGGCCGTAATTTCGGCCCCGTTTTTTTACCCAATTTTTTTATAAAACTCTTGAAAAGAAAGAGTTATTCTTGATAGTCTTAAAGTAGAATTATTATAAAAGATTTAATAAAAACCTGAGGGGGGGAAAGAAATGAATCGTTTTTTATGGGCACTATTACTTTTTTCTTATTGCGCAATTCAGGCACAAAGCATACACGTTGCCATGCTGCCTGCTAGTAAAAAATCAATACTACCACAAGATTTTTTCACAAACGATAAAGATGTCCTTTATAACATTCGCATCGAAATAGCAGATTTTATAAAAAATTTAAAAGAAAGTGCTCTAAAAGTTCCTTCCGTACTTAATGAACTTTCTTCTTTAGCTCAAGAACTTATTAATACAATGGTAAAAATAGAACAGAATGATACAGAAAACGTAATGCCTTCATTGCTTAATATTAAGGAAAAAATTCCGGTATATCAAGAATCTTTAAAAAATTTAAAAATACCCGTAAGAATGAATATTAAAACACAAGAGGGAATCAAACACATTCACACGCTTACCCAAAAAGTTTTAAACTCTATTGTTCAACATGATTTTTCAAAAAAACATTCTTAACTCTTGAATGTTTCGCATAAATAATACTATTCTTTTAAATAAGTAGTTTAATCATTCTCCTCATACTATAATCCTTTCAGCCTATTAAAAGATAAAAAGAGAGAGAACATTTACAAGGAGAAAATAATGAAAAAGAACATTTTAGGAATACTATTACTAATTGCAGGAATAATGCCTAACGCACAAGCAGCTACGCTAAAAGAAAACGTTCACTCTGCAGGAAGCTCAATAGCCTCTGGAGTAAAAAAAGTTGGAAATGCTCTTCTTGATGGATTAAAAGCAGTAGGAAAGGCAACAGTTTCTGGAGCAAAAAAAGTGTATACAAAAGTCACTACGAAAAAAAATAATACTCCCGGCCATACAAAAGAAATAACTGGAGACAAAGAAATTTTATCTTTAGAAAAAAAGATTTCTGCGTCTACTGACATTAATGATAATTTACAATAAAAGATTCAATAATCACATAAATAAAAAAAGCGGACAAAATATCCGCTTTTTTTATTACTCTAAAAAAACTTATCTATTGTTATAATTTTGTTGTTCTCTGTTTCTATGTTTTTTCTTTTTGTTTTTCTTTTTACTGCCACCATAATAAGGTTCTTGACCCTGATTTGGTTTACGCATAAAAGTTGGAACATCCAAATCTTTTAATTGAATCACATTAGACCCAAGTTCAGATCCCCCTCTTTCAAGTTCGTTTCCTTCTGCTTCTATTGATGATTCAAACTCTTCTTCTTCATAGCCTTGTGCTGAGTCAGCATACAATTCTTCTTGTTCCTGATCTTTTTTATAAGATAATTCTTCTTGTTCAGGCGCCGCTTTTACTGATGCTGCATAATTAACTTCACATCGTTGTTGAGGAGCTTTTTGCACAGGAGCTGCTTCAACCTTTGTTGCTTCTTGATACACCTGAATCTGCGGCTTTTGCGCCGGTGCTTCATATTTTATTTCTTGCTTTGCTTCGTATTTTATTTCTTGTTTTGCTTCTTGCACCGGAGCAGGTTTATATTCTGGTGTTTTTATTTCTTGTTTATATGAAGGTTGTTGGTACATTGTATGAGCAGGAGCCGCTTGAACTCTTTCAGGTTGATACACTCTTTCCTGTTTAAGATAATTATCTTGAGCATCGCGGGCAAGAAGCGTTCCTTTAACTTGTACATTATAAGAATCTTCTTCAAATCCTGTTGCAATAACCGTTACAGAAACATTTTCCCCAAGAGATTCATCTATCACTGATCCCAAGATAATGTTTGCATCTTCATGAGCTTGTTCATAAATAACTGATGCTGCATCACTAATTTCATGCAAGCCCAAAGATGAACTTCCTGAAATATTTAAAAGTACTCCCCGCGCTCCTGCAATGCTTCTGTTTTCAAGTAATGGCGAAGAAATAGCATCTATCACAGCACGACGAGCTCGACCCTCGCCTGAAGCAATTCCTGTTCCCATCACAGCAAGCCCTTGGTCTCTCATAACTTCTCTTACATCCGCAAAATCAACGTTAATATGACCTGCGCGTGTAATAATATCAGAAACACCTTTTACTGATTTATTAAGAACATCATTAATCATTGCAAAACCATCAATCATAGAAACTTGGTCATCAACAACATCAAGTAATTTTTGATTAGGAACAACAA
>JAIPGS010000023.1 GCA_021735725.1 Candidatus Babeliales bacterium | reverse complement strand
TACCTTGAAAAAAAAAATTAAGAGAAAAAAATTTAAAAGTTGTTATGAATAGATTTAATAGTATAAAGGGGGAAACATGGAAAAAAAAGATACAAAGCAAAGAAAAGAAAAATTACTTAAGTGTATTTGTAGTCTTCCTAAAAAAATGATTACATTACATGGTGCAGAAAATATGACAGAATTTCTTTTGCATCATCTTTCTCAACCAGAATGTTTTAATCTTATGCGAGCAGCGTTATTTGTTGATAATCCTGATTTTAATCATTTAAAAGGCATTGTTGGAATAGAAAAACATGAAGCCTATAAAAAGGATAATCATTGGGATAATCCGAAAGATTTTAGTGCTCATATGGAAAATAAAGCATTCAATAAAAAAGTAAGAAGTATTGATCAAATAAGTTCTTGCCGCAATAAACAAGAACATGAAAAAACGGTACATTCTTTGGCTCAAGAACTTTCTTTGTGTAATCCACTTTTTTATTCATGGCCACTCAAACATGATAACCATGGACTCATTCTTTTTGAGATTAATGATCCAGAAGAAAAATCTTTAATAAAAGAAGTAATGGAAGAAGCTGTACATTTATTTGGGTTTTGTCCCGTTTTTTAAATAAAATATTTTTTAACAATCTATTGCAATTAGAAAATTCAAAATGATATCCTTAATGAAGAGGGGTAATAACTTTGAAAAAAAAATGTAAATAGATGGATTAAAAAGTGAAAAAGGTTTTAGTATTGGCAGTAATTTTTGTTATATTCGACAGATGTATGAACTATAAGATTGGTTTGACTCGTAGAAATGCACGTATTGCCTATTTAAAACATCAAAAAGAAATCAAAAAGAATTTTGAAGAAAAACAATATCTGGCGCGCAATAAAATACCAGAGACGCAGTTTTCAGGAATCAAATCGTAATGTTTGTGTGATATTAATAGATTGTGCTGATCGTGCTGAAAACCATGCTGAAAGAATACTTAAAAAAAGTACCGTTATAAAAACTAAAAAACAGATCTGCCATGTAATAGAAACAGGCAGATGTGAGCAATAATAAGCATCAGGAAGCGTAATAAATGGATATTTTTGTAACAATAAACCAATTCCAATAGCTCCTATAATTCCAGCTATTCCCGCGATGATTGCTAAAATCATTCCCATAAAAATAAAAATTAAAATTATTTCGCTATTTTTCATTCCCATCATTTTAAGAAGTGCAATATCTGTTTTTTTACGAATTATTTGCATGAAAAGTAATGAAATAATAGTAGTACATGCAATGAGCGTGATGAGTGCAAGTAAAAAAAACATTACATATTTTTCCAATTTTTGGGCAGCAACTAAAGCAGGATATAATGTTTTCCAGGAATGGACATCTATGTGAAATTTTTTTTCAAGTTCATTCATAAAAATTGTATCATCGATACCCGGTTTTAATTTTATTCCGATCTGCGTAATGTTTTCATCATGTAATGTTTGTTGCACAAACGGTAATGATGCAATAATAACATACGTATCATAATGCATAATACCCGTATCCATAATAGCACCAATTATTACAGGTGTAGATTCAAAAGAAGCTTTTTTTAAATTGTTTACATCATCACTTGTATACAGTAATTCGGCAGAATCCCCTTCATGTAAATTATGAAATTCAGCAATTTTTTTACCAATAATAATCTGATTGTCGTGTATTACTGAAGGAAGTTTTTTTTCTGGTATAAGTTTTTTTTCAAGAGAAGAAATGTTTGATTCATCTTCTGCACTGATAGCTTTTAATGAAATGGCTGATGTGGCAGGGGTATCTTTTGTTTGCAAAATAACTCGCTTAATGTGAGCAGGAGCAAGATATGCAATTTTATCAGAATAATTTTTGAGTAAAAGAGGTTTAAGCGTGGCATAATCAAAAGAACTTTCTTCTGGGGCATACATAACAAGTTGTGGGTAAATATTTTGCATTTTTTCTGAAATAACTTGTTCAAATCCTGTCATAATAAAAATTTGAAGAGTGAGGCATAGTGTGCTTATGAAAATACTAAAAAAACAAACTTTACTAATGCTTTTTATCTGAGAATTATCCTGTGTACCGATAATATAACGCCATGCCAGAAAACGAGCAACGGAGATTTTCATACATTAACCTTGTAAAGTGTGTGTCTTTTATTTACGCTAACAATATTATTGTTGAATGTTAGTATATACCAAAGAGGTTCTTGTATGAAGTTAAGTATTCGCTCACTTGTATTAATGAGCATTGTAATATTACCTGGATGTGGAGGGGTGACTGATTGGGTTGAAGATACATTTTCGCAGGGAAAAGAATATTCTTATAATAAATCACTTATTAAAGGGTATTTACGATCTTCTCGGATTTATGATCAATTTACAACAGTTGCGATTTTTGATGCCTTGTGGCTTTCTGATGAAATCAGAACAGAATACGCTGATGTATATGTAAAAGTGCATGGACGTACTCAAGATGTTCGCAATACCTTTTTACGCCGACAACTCAAAGCAAATAGTACGGAAGTTGCTTTTTATGTTTTAAGTTTGAATGAAATTCCTTTGAATGTAAAACCAATGCAATGGTTATTACATCTTGATATTGATGGGAATAAGTATCTTCCTTCTTCGGTAAAAGCTGCAGAATTAACACCTGAATATGTTCTTTTCTTTGGAGCATTATTAACAAATCATAAACGTGTGTATGAAGTACGATTTGATAGAAAAGATGCGGATGGTAAAGAAATTTTAAATGATGATGCACAAAAACTTTCCTTAGTATTTAGTGGTCCTCAACACTATTGTGCTCTTGAATGGATGCTTACTTCTGAACCGCGAAACGAAGAGTGATAACAGAATGAAAATAGCAATTGGATCAGATCATAAAGGGTTTATTTATAAAGAGCAGTTAATAAAGCTGTTTCCACGTATTGAGTGGATTAATGTTGGATGCGAATCAGAAGTCTATTCAGATTTTCCTTTATATGTAAAAAAAGTAGTTGCTCAAATTTATAATGAAAAAGTGGAAAAGGGCATTTTGTTGTGTGGAAGTGGAATTGGAATGACAATTGCTGCAAATCGGTTTAAAGGTATTTATGCAGCTCTTGCCTGGAATCCAGAAAGTGCAAAACTTTCAAAACAACATAACAATTCAAATATCTTGGTGATACCAACTGATTTTGTTTCATGCTCTATGGCTCAAGAAATGATTAAGGTGTGGTTAGAAGCTGAATTTTTGGGCGCTCGCTATCAAGAACGAATAACAATGCTTGATACATTTTAAGAGTGTTTTTAAATATAAAAAAAGACCCTGTAATATACGGGGTCTTTTTTTATATTTGTTTTATACAATTATTTATTTTTATACAGTTTCTTGTATTGATTCTGTTAAATCAGGTTTTTTAGAAAAATAATTAATCATATCTTTAGCAGATTTTCCTAAGCAGCGATTAATATCACCTACATGAAGTAAATTTCTTTTTCGAAGAAGTTCTGAAATTTTCATCAATTCTTCTTGTTTAGATTCAAGAAGTTCTTGTACTTCTTTTTTACAATTTTGTACAAGCATATATGCTTCCAATTTCTTTTCTTCACGAATAGATTTTGGATACATTTTTTCATTAATTCCTTTAAATACTAGTTTATGAGCAATATTTAAAGCATTTATTTCATCTTCAGGAAATGTGATTTCATCAACTCCAAGAACTTTTTGTCCAATTGAACCAGCAACAATAATTTTGATTCCTTTGATAAGTTCTGAATCAGAAACAAGGTTATACGTATCTTGTGTATTATATGAAAAGAGTCCACCAATTTTTATACCTGCATGGCCACTTCTATCGCTCAATGCTTCATAGTGATTGATAGATAAATCTCTTTCTTTAATTTTTTCTGTAATTTTATACATAGTTACAGCAGTCAATTTACAAATAGGATTAACAGCTAATGAAATACATGCTTGTGCTCCATAACGAGCAGATAAAACTTCTTTTTGTTGTAAAGGCATATTATATCCTTCAGTAACAATTTTTCTTACTACTGAATTGAGGGCCATAATAATGTGTTTTTTTTGTACAACTTCTTTGCTGCTTTCAGCAAAACGAAGCGATGCATTTGCAACTTCAATCAATGTTCCATATGAGCATGCTTCAGTTTCTTCTGCAAGTGCTTGAATATCTTCATCTTCAATATCAATTAATTTCTTTTTAAAGAAAGATTTAAAATATTCTGTTCTATCAGTGATATCAGGGTTTTCAAAGTAAAGTATTGTACCGCAACGACCATTTTCAGTAACAGCAAAATCAATATGTTCAGGACGATTTGTTGCGATAATAAAGATAACAAAGTTTTTAAGATCTGAAGATGTATGATACCCGTTTAATCCTTCTAGAATATCAGAAAGAAGCACTGCATCTTTGTCACGTTGCGCTTGAAGAAGGTCAAATTCGTCACAGAACAAAATACAAGGAGCATGTCTTTTTGCTTGTTCCATGCAATAATTTAATCCATATTTTTTAATGTAGGCAACACTTACAGGAAGAACACCTACTGATTTATTATTACCAATTCTTTTTAGTTGTTCATTCAGTTCTCCAGCAAGAGCTTTTACGGCAGATGTTTTACCTGTTTGAGGTTCACCAGTTAAAATAATTCCACGAGGTAATTGAATTCCTGATTGAATGTAATTAAGAGGATTTTTAATAAAATCTATAATAGGTTGAAGTTTGTTTTTGATATCTTTTCTACCTACGATACTATCAAAATTTTCTTTTGGTGTTGTAATTAAACCTGGCATAGAGATTTCAATATTTTCACCACGTGCTTTGTTGTGTAAATATGATTTAATAAAAGGTAAATTTTCTTGAACACTTTTAATATCTTCATAAATAAATGTTGTTAAATAACCTGCAATAGGAAGAGTAAATGCCATTTTTAAATCGGGCTCCACAAGCCAACTTACTCCGTAACGTAAATAATTAATAAAACCACTGTTGTCTAAAAATGGCTAACTTGCTTGAGATCCTATTTCAACAGTAGAATGATGCCTATCCGATTGTTGTACCCAGTTTGTTGGAATAGGGAAATGTTGATTAATTGTACCATCTTTTGTTGTTACATTTCGATAAGGAGATTGCGGTGTAAACTGAGGAAGAGGTTGTAATATTTTATCATTGTCTATTGTAACAGGAATTCCTTGTGTTACGGTTTTATAACTCTGTGGTCCTGATTTTTTAACTTCACAAAAAATGTTTTTGTTATCTGTTACTGCATATTTATATGAATCATAAGAATAAGAATTACGTGCATCTTTTTCAGAAGAAAATGTTAAGATTTCTCCATTAACACCACATAATTTATATAAACTATTCTTATTATTAGTTGTAATTTTTTCAATACGAGGAAACCCTGATTCATCTGTTTTAAGAAGTATGCCATCGGTTTTGAATCCTTCTTGTATAAATTCTTCTTCTACAGGAATATAACTATCATTTCTTGTTTTTGCTTCTTCATGCGGAGTTCTTCCTGTCCATATTTTAAACTTCATAAGATTTTCACGTACTCCTTTTAAAGGAATAGATTCAATAATTTTAGGATTAATATTATAAACAACAAGCCCTAATGCAGAAGGATAAACAATAAGTCTTTTTAAAATAGAACTCATATAAAGATCTGCTTTTCCTAAACTATCAAAGGTATAAAGTGGAGTATTCCATGCGTCTGAAGTAACTCTATATCCACGTTGAAACCAATTTAAGTTAATAATACTAATAAGCGAATCAAATTTTTTAAGTCGTTGCGTATTTTTAAGAAGTTGTTTTTGAAGTTGTTGTGGATTAACAGCTGTCGTTGATTGTGATCGTTTTATGCTGTGTGAATCAATTGTTGGCATTGTTATAAAATTATTTTTTAAAGAACCTTCAATTGCTTCTGTAAGTGCTTCTATAATAGTTATAAAACGAGCAAGTTTTACTGAATCGATACAAAGAGAATGGCTTATTTTGAGTTTTTCAAGTTTTTCACGAATACCATTTATGGTTTCAGTAATTTCTTCTTTTGCGTCTTTTTTTAATTGTAATTTTTCAATTCTTAGCCCTATTTGATGTATATAACGAAGCAATGCATCCGCTTGAATAAGAGCTTCATTTTGTAACATTTTATGCGTACCATCTTCTAGAGCGTTCTGAGTGTTTTCAGAAGATAATTGTGTTAAAGGAGTTTGAATTGCTCCATAGATGGTCGCTGTGTTAAAAAGAAAAATAAAAGAAGACAGCTTTGCGAAAAAAATCTTATCCATAATATACAACCTCTTTCTAGGTAAATGTTTCTGTTTGAAAAGTTTATTTCAAGAATACTGAATCTACTACCCTTTGTCAAAGAGGGTTTTACTTTTAGTAGGAATTAAAAGCCAGTTTTAAAATTTATTTTTGTTATACTTCTCAAAACTATTTTGAAGTACTATTCTAAATAACATAACAGTACCCCAACATAAGGAGCTTAATACGTATGTCTGTCAATAAAAAATTGGTTGTAGTTTCTATTTTACTCATATGTGGAGCGCTTTCTGGATTGGCGTGGCGGTATTTTAAAAGTGTAAAAATAGAGTCAAAACAGCTTGTTTTTGATTTTTCTTTTGAGTCTTTAAAAGAAAAACCCAATATTGTTCCTTTGCTTGTTTTAGGGTCTGGGCCTGCTTCATTAGCGGCAGCCTTATATGGATCTCGGACAAATATTAGGACTGTTGTTATCAAAGGAAATCAACCGGGAGGACAATTAACGGGAACGTCATATATTGAAAATTGGCCAGGAGTCAGAAAAATTCGCGGAACAGAAATTATAAAAGATTGCGAAGAACAGGCAGCACGTTTTGGTGCAATTATGGTGAGTGATTCAGTGCAATCAGTTGATTTTACTCAGTGGCCTTACAAAGTAATTACTGAAGAAGGGAAAGAATTGCATGCTCTTTCCTTATTTATTGGAACGGGCGCTACTCCTCGTAAGTTAGGAATTCCAGGAGAATGGAAATATTTTGGAAAAGGTGTTACAACCTGTGCTATTTGTGATGCTCCTTTTCATAAAGGCGATGAGGTGGTTGTTATTGGGGGAGGTGATTCTGCGGTTGAAGAAGCTATTGAACTTTCTTCATATGCACGACAAATACGAATGCTTGTAAGGGGTGATGTGATGAGAGCTTCTCCAACTATGATTGATCGTCTTGCAGATTGTAGTAACGTTAAAATAGTTTACAATACAACAATTACAGAGATTTATGGGGTTGATGATCATGTGAAAGGCATTCAGGTTATCAATACTAAAACTAATGAAAAAGAAGAATGGAAAGATGTGAAGGGAGTGTTTTTAGCAATTGGCCATATTCCTAATACACAGATTTTTAATGGGCAGCTGGAAACAACTAAAGAAGGCTATTTAAAAATGCTGGGAAGGTCTCATCATACTTCTCAAAAAGGAGTTTTTGCAGCAGGAGATGTTTCTGATCCTCGATACAAACAAGCTGGAGTAGCAGCAGGTGATGGAATTAAGGGTGGGCTTGATGCTGTGTGGTGGCTTTCAGAATCAGGTTTTAGTGATTCTTTACAAAAAGATTTAGAACCTTTCTTTTTTGATCCTCGACTCGACAATAAAATTGATATGCAGCGAATTAATAATATAGCTGAACTGGATGAGTTGATTGCACATAATTTAGATAAAATTATTATTGTTGATTTTTATACAAAATTTTGTCCTTCTTGTATTCATATGATGCCAGTTCTTGAATGGGCAGGAACAAAATTAAAAGATAAAGTTATTTGTGTTAAAGTAGATGGTATTGCTTCTTTAGATTTAACTTCTCATTTTGAAGCTCCAGGGGTTCCTTATTTTGTTGTTTTGAAAAAAGGAAAACAAGTAGGAGCAACACAAGACATGATGAATCGTGAAGAAATGTATAATTTTATTAAAAAACATCTATAATATACTTTATAATAAGTTTTAAGGAGTCATTGGTGCTTATCAGCAAGGATGACTCCTTTTTTTGAATGTGGTAAGCTATGCGTTACACAATTGAATGTATAATAATAATGAGTAAATAATACAGAGGAAAATCATGTTAAAATTTACCGTTTCGAGTGTCCCTTTATTAAAGCAGAATACTGAAGGATATGTTTTTTTTCTGGAAGAAGATTTTAAATTTGATGCAGTATTAAAAGATGCATCTAGTCGCTTTTTTCCCCATTTACAAAATTATTTTAAAGATCAAAAATTTACTGGAAAAAAAGGTCAAACTTTAGCTGTGCATGGATTTGATGATAAAAATATTAAACATTTATTATTTATCGGGTTGGGTAAAAAAGATAAAGTTTACTCTTTGGAACAGTATAGAAAATCTGTTGCTTTAGCATATCGACTTGCTGAAAAAGAAAAAATTTCAACCTATGCATTAACAATTCCTGCTAAGTCTCAGTTTGGTTGGAATCCAGAGTATTTAGCGCAAAAAACTTCGTGCATTTCTTTACTTGCGGCATATCATTTTGATGATTATTTGTCAGAAGATGCAAAAGTTTTTAAACCTACAGAAATGGTTATGATTGCAGCAGAAAAAGACCACAAAGATATTAAAGAAGGTATCAAAATTGGAACAATTATTGCAACTGCAACAAATCGTTCACGCCATTGGGTTGATCTTCCTGCAAATGAATTAACACCTCCTTATCTTGCAAAAAGAGCAGTTGAGCTTGGAAAAAAACATGGTCTTGAAGTGACTGTGTTTGATGAAAAGAAAATTGAAAAATTAGGAATGGGTGGTTTAAAAGCTGTTGGAATGGGATCACAACATGATTCTCATTTAGTAATTATGCAGTACAAAACAAAAAAGAAAAATGCTCCAACTATCGCACTTGTTGGCAAAGGTATTACTTTTGATTCTGGTGGATATAACTTAAAACCAACTGGTTATATGGAAACTATGAAAGAAGACATGACCGGAGCTGCAGGTGTGATTAATGCGATTGTTGCACTTTCAGAATTAAAACCTGATGTTAATGTGGTTGCACTTGCTCCTCTTGCTGAAAACATGGTAAGTGGAAATGCAAATCATCCTGGTGATATTATTCGTTTTTATAATGGTAAAACCGCGATGGTTGGAAATACAGATGCAGAAGGGCGTTTGGTACTTGCTGATGCGCTTGCTTATGCTTCAAAAAACTTTAATCCAATTGCTATGATTGATATTGCAACATTAACAGGAGCTGCATCGCATGCAGTTGGGCCATTTTTTAGTTGTGTATTAACACAAAATGATTCTCTGGCAACTAAAGTATATGAAGCAGGTGTAACGTCTGGAGATGCAACATGGAGACTTCCTTTTATAGATGAATATAAGGTAATGGTAAAATCTGATGTTGCTGATCTTTGTAATAATGGTAAAACAAAATATTATGCAGGCCCAACTAATGGTGCATGTTTTTTAAGTAATTTTGTTGGTGAAACGCCATGGGTACATCTTGATATTGCTCCGGCAGCATTTGATGTTCCAGATACTCCTTATTACAGATCAGGAGCAACTGGTGCAGGAACTCGAATCTTGATTGATTTTGTTATGCAATGGAAGTAAAGAAACTTTTTTCTTTATAACCATATTCTTGCGAGGCCATATTTACAATAAGACCTATCATCGCAAGAGTACATACTAACGAAGAGTTCCCATAACTAATAAAAGGAAGACCAATTCCTTTTGTGGGTAACAGGCCGGTAGCTACAAAGATATTAATAATCGCTTGCAATGAGATTAAAATGACCGTTGCAAGCGATGTGAAAATATGAAAAGGATTTTTAAGTTGCCATGCAATTCTGAGTCCAAAATAGAGAAAGAAAAAGAAGAGTAGAATAATTAAAGAAGAGCCAACAAATCCTGTTTCTTCTGCAATAATAGAAAAAATAAAATCTGTATGTTGCATCGGTAAATAAAAGAATTTTTGTTTTGAATGTGATATCCCACTTCCCCACCATCCTCCTGAACCAATTGCAATCAGTGATTGTATAATTTGAAATCCAGCTCCTTGAGGGTCATTCCATGGATTTAAAAAAGTAAGAATTCGTTTTAAACGATAAGCATATTTAAAAATCAAAATACCCACAACAGGAAGCAGTGCAGCACCGGTTAAAAGCAAATGTTTAAGAGGAAATCCTCCAATAAATAAAAGAATAAAAGCAGTTACAGATAAAGTAACAGCAAGTCCAAAATCGGGTTGTAAAAGTAATAATCCGCTTGTTACGCCAATAATAATCAAAAAAGGTACATAAGATCCGGTAAATGAAAAAGGCTTATCATGTTTTTTTGCCAAGAACCGTGCAATATAAAGAATGAACGCAATTTTAAGAAGCTCACTTGGCTGGAATGTAACAAATCCTAATTTTAACCATCTGCTTGATCCATGAATTTTTACGGAAAATTGTGGCACTAAAGTAAGTATTGTTAAAAAAAGACTGGTGAAAAATGTATACGGAGTTATTATTTCAATAAAATTTAAGGAAATGTTTCGGGCAATAAAAAATGCAATCATTCCAAGAAACAAACCAACGAGTTGTTTTTTTACAAAATAATGTGACGATCCTAAATGTTCAAGAGCATAAACAGAGCTTGCTGAATAGATAAATAAAAATCCTATGATAATTAATGCACCAATAATCCCTAAAAAACTTTGAATATCATATTTTAATTTATTTTTTTTTATAAACATTTTTACTTCCTTTTTTATTTATAAGCATAAAGTTTAACAAAAGGTTTGCGCATAAGTAAAGAGAGGTTGATTTTTATGAAGTAAGAATTACAATACGTTAATCAGATAATTTTTTATACATATTTAAAATGAAAGAAAAAATATGAAACGTATTGTATTGTTAATGATTCTAACAGCATCTTGCGGAGTACGCGCATCAGAAGATCGTATGACAAACAAAGAAAGAGGAGGAGTTGTGGCAATGACTATTGTTAAAGCAGCAAAATATCCTACTATTTTTATGGCATGTGATGTTTTATTGAGAGAAAATAGTACATTTTCAGATATTTGTATAAAATTTGGCGCAGTATCAATGATTACTTATGGGGTATCAAAATATGGATATGAATACGCACGCTCACTTGTTAAAAAAGAAAACCATCTTTTTGCTGATGAAGTAAGTAATAATTTGGGATTTGGGTTAGGACTTATTGGAGTAGGTCTTTATTACAAAAGATAAGTTATTGCTTACATTAATTAATAACATTGCATGTTTATTGCATCTGTAACATATAATAAAAATTAGTTTGTACAGTAAACAACTATTGATTAATGAAAATACGTAGGTATGATGTTAGAAGTTATTTTGCAATTTTATTCTGGTATAAGCTCGAAACGACTTTCTATTGCAATTATTCATTGGTTTGGTATAATAATATTTATCTGTATTGAAATGGGTTTATCTTAAAAAGCAAAGGTATTTTTTATGAAACGTGTATTATTAGAGCTTATCCGAAAAATCATATCATCCTAAAAAGCTGAATAGCTGCAGCAAATGAAAGTAACGATTCATAAGATATTTTTGTCTTGCTCCAGCAAATTTTCAATGAGCGATACCAAGAAAA
This sequence comes from Candidatus Babeliales bacterium, assembly GCA_021735725.1. Taxonomy (GTDB): domain Bacteria; phylum Babelota; class Babeliae; order Babelales; family CAIQNR01; genus JAIPGS01. Next base: position 11 of record JAIPGS010000023.1, on the reverse strand, counting down.
CCAACCAAAAG
>JAIPGS010000022.1 GCA_021735725.1 Candidatus Babeliales bacterium | reverse complement strand
ACTCTTTGTAGGTATTAAGTCTATTGGGATGGGCTTTTAAGATTCCTGGATTGCCACACTACGTTCGCAATGACGTCAGAGTTAGTTTGTTTTTTTATGAGAGGGATATTATTTTAAATAAAATTATGGCAACACTTAAAAACATTATTGCTCCTTCTTTTTGTAGTTCTTGTAAGATATTTATAGAAACAGACTTTTTGTGTGCGACATGTCTTGCTTTAATTACACCAATTACTACCATTAAAATTCCTCTTACAAAAAAATATCAAGCTTCTTTGTTTGCAATAAGTGATTATCAAGAACCATTGCGAACGCTTCTTTTAAAAAAAGGCCATCGTAATCGGTTGGCTTCAGAGCAGTTAGGAAATCTTTTATGGCAACACAGTGATGTGCGTTATGCCGATTTTGATATTATTGTTCCTGTTCCTTTGCACTGGACAAAATATGCATGGCGTTGGTTTAATCAATCTGAAGAAATTGCGCATATCATGAGTAAGAAATCTGGAAAACCTGTTGTGCATCTTCTTACAAGAAAACGTATTACAGCAACACAGGCAGGTCTTACTCGGGCAAAACGATTATTGAATTTACAGGATGCGTTTGTTTTGTCTGATAATTCTCAGTTTTATAAATATAAAAAAATTCTTTTAATTGATGATGTTATGACAACAGGGACAACTTTACAAAGTTGTTTTAAACAACTCATTAAATTGTCCCCACTTAATCTTTATGGCTCTGTTATTTGTAGACGTCTATAATTTAGCAATCTGTTGTATTATTTAACGCGATATGACTTCTTCTTCGTAAGTGATAATTAGGTCGATTTCTTGGAGAAGGTAAGGGGTAAGGAAGCGGGAGGGATTCAATCATATTTAATTGTGTAGTGTGTTTTTCAAAAATTTGTTTGGTCTGAGGATGTTTATCATTATTGATAGAAAAACGCGCAATGTCTGTTATTTTAGCGCCGTATTTAAGTAATATCTGTGCTGCAACCCAAGGATCTTTTTTTGTAATAAGAAGTAATTCGAGCGGGGTCAGCGTTGAATATTCAAAAACAATGCAGTCTCCTTCTCTTTCATTATCAGCGAGGAGAGGAACCACACGCTGGTGTTCTTCATAATTATATTCTTTTAAAAGATGGGGGAAAAGTTTGCATGTACGTTCAAGAAGATGGGGAGGTGTATTTGTTTGAATAAGTACATGTATAAGATTATTTCGATCTTTATCTTTTTTGGATACATATATATCACAAGGGGATTCTTTATTTTCCTGTTCTTCTAAAAGAAGTTCAAAAACATGCCACCATCCGCGATAAGCTATATCCATAAAATAAGGAGTTGTTTTGTTAAAACAAGTATTAATGGTGTGAGGGTATTTTCTTAAATTCTCCCGAAGTTTTTCTTTATAATCATTTTTATATTCAGCTTTGTGCGCAAATAAGAAAATTGTTTTTTTTTCGTTTTCTTCTACTTTTTCTTCTTCTGTGAGATTGGATTCATGCAGCCCATATAAAAAAGATGTTGAAAGGATGCAAAAGTAGAAGAAAGACTTTTTCATTGATGTCCCCTTGTGTCCTGAAAGGTTTTTATTTTTATAAAGAATACAAAAAAATAAATCTTTAAAGCAAGTGAAATAATCATTTTTAGCAAGAAAAAGCTTATTTTTAGAAAAGGGTCTTATTTTGCAAGGAAAACCTTTTTATGATAGTTTTGGTATTCATAGAAACGTTTAGGTATTATTTTGTAAAGGAGCTAGCTATGAACGGTACTCAAATAAAATCAAAGCCCTTAATGAGGTGGGGGATACTTTTTAATTTTATTATTTTTTATGCTGGGTATAAAATAGCTTCGTTCATGGATAAGTCTATTGAAACGATTGAATGTGCTGTGCCTCACAATACACAAGACGCTAAAAAAGATGAAAAAGCTTTATTTGTAATTGATGGTAATGTTTCAATTACTGAAGCAGAATTTACGCATCATGTAGATACAATTATAGCGATGAATCCACAATTTAAGCATATTATTGAAACGGTGCCTTCTGTTCGTTATAATATTTTTACTGGTATGATGAATGAAAAAATTTTGAAAACATGGGTAGAAAAAAGCCATATTGCAGAAACTGAAAATTATAAAAAAGATTATGATTTAGCTGTAGGTATGCTTGAATATGAACTTGCGCGTAAATATTTTCAAGATGAGATTGCTCAAAAAGTTCATATAACTGCTTCTGAAATTAAAACTTACTATGATGAACAAAAAATGAAAAATCAAAATTTTATAATAGAACAAGGGCATGTTCATGCTGTAGGTGCTTATTTTGATACGGAACAGGCACGGAATTTATTTTCTGAAACAATTAAGGGAAATGAAAAAGGTTTTATAAAAAAAGCACAAGAACATAAAATTGCTTATACAGATTTTGGAAATATTAGTAAAAATACAACGGGGATTGATGAGTCTTTAAAACAAGCAATTATTTCTTATGAAGATGTGGCACGAAGTATTAAAGTATCAGATAAAGATGGAAAACATTGGTGTTTAGCTATTGTAGATGTGAAAGAAACGGAGTATCATCCTCTTGCAAAAGTAACAGAGAGTATTGAGCAAATACTAAAAAGTGAAAAAATCACAGCATCATATACAGAAAAATTAGAGGCATTAAAAATGGCATATAATGTTCAAGAAAAAAAAGAATATTTTGATATGTCTGATCACGTAGATTTTTTGGATCAAAAAATTGCTTCAGTTGATAATAAAAAAAGTGAATTAGATAAAAAAGTAGTTACTGAAAAAGTTGCATAAAAAAAATGAAGAGAATAAAAATGAATAAACGATATCCTTTATTGATAATAGCATTAACAAGTATCTGTATTGTTGCAAAAGTTGCTATTGATCAGGAGCGTCCGGTACATGTTCTTCCTGAAGAAGAAGTAATTTCTATTAATAAAATTTCACAAAAAAGTGAAGGCAATATTGTTTCTGAAGTTAAAAAAGAGGTTGATGTAAAAGTAACTGAAAAGAAAAAACAGTCTACAATTAAGGCTCCTCAGAAAGCACTTTCGCAGGTAGATTCAAAAAAAGAGGTTGATGAAATTCTTATAAAATCATCTGCGCAAAAAGAAGAAAAAGCATTAGTAAATAAAATAGCGATTGTTGTTTATACGGATGATGATCCTATTATGATTACTCAACATTCTTTAAATTGTAAAACATTGGATGGCAGAACGCGTACTATGCATGAACTTTTAATGGAAAAATTAATGTGTTATGAGGCATTAACTTATTATAAAATTCCTATTACCGATGAAATGGTAGATAAGCATTTGGCATCACTTAAAGAAATGCATGGTATTGGAGATGTTCAAATTAAACAATTATTTAAAGAAGCTGGTTATACGTATGAAGAAGGGCGTGAACAGTTAAGAGCTTCCTATGCTATTCAAAGTTTAATGGGGCAACTGGTAGATGGCCGTGTGGTTGTGGAAGAAAATGAAGTAAAAGAATATTACAAAAAAAATCCTATTAAAGAACAGGCTTCGTTTCGTATTAAAACTGCATTTGTTAAAAATGGTGATATGACTGATCTTCAAATTCAAGATTTAGTAGAAGATGGTTTATATAAAGATCTTGTTGTATGGGATAGTCCTTATTGGTTAGATATTGATGAAATTGCAGAGTCTAAAAAATATATTACATCTATGAAAGTTGGCCAAGTAAAATCAGAAATAGTTGCAGATGGACACCACATGGTTATGCTTGTTAACGCTAAACAAGAACGAATTAAACCATTTGAAGAATGCCGATCAGATATTATTGGATTGCTTCGTGGTAAAAATCGTCAAGAACGTTTTGCAAGTTATGAAAAAGAATTACTGAATAAATACGATATTGTGTATTTAACGTAATTATTCTTCTCGAGATTGTTCGTATAAAGAAAGTGCTTTTTCTATAAGTGCTTTCTTTTTTATAAGAAGTTCTGGTTTTTCTGTAAAATAAGTATCAAGAAGTTGTTCGAGTGGCATTGTAATATTAGCTCCAGATCTTTTTGTTCTTGTTATTGGAATTCGTAGGGGAATAACTCCAACAATATAATGAGCTTCATTGCAAAATCGTTCAATAATTTGTAGATCAACAGAATCTTTGTGTTCAGCAGGAACATGATATAAAATTTTAAGAACAGCATCTTTGAGTGTATATTTTTTGAGCGCATTAATAATTTGTGATGTGTGGTCTTCGTCATTTTGATCTATGGTAACTTCCACTTGAATAAATGGACGTGTAGGTACTTCAATGAATTCATGAGTTGTTTTTTTACGTTCAAGTTGAACGAAGCAAAATCCTTTTGGTTCTTTCCGTTCTCCAAAATCAATACGTTCAATAGAACCTGAATAAACAATTGCAGGGTATCCATTTCTATTTAAATTTTGATAACGATGTAAATGGCCGAGTGCAACATAATCAAAGGGTTCAAGTGCAAGTTGAGAGGGCATTAAAACAGGATCATTTCCATAAACGGCCCGCTTTTCTGATCCAGAAAAAACACCTGAACTGACTGTTAAATGACTTGCCAGTACAGCAGGAATTGTGGGATCTAATTTTTGTGCAAAATCTTGAACAATCATTGCAACAGCTTCAGAGATATAAGTAGTAACTTCATCGGGAGATTTTTGTAAATGTTTTTTATTAATACTTATGGTGTTACGTGTTGGCCATGGGATTCCTACAATCTGAACGGGTCCACTTTTTGTTTCGAGTAAAAGAAGTTCTGGTTGAGACATAACATAAAATCCTGTAAGGGGAATGTCTCCAAATATTTCAAGACTATTGGCCTTTCCAAAACTTAAAGGATTGTCGTGGTTGCCCACAACAATAACAATAGGAATACCTTTTTGTTGTAATCGTAAAAAACAACGCATTAAAAGTTTTTGTTGTGTGGGGGTTGGATTTGCAGTTTTATAGGCGTCACCAGGAAATAAAAAAAGATCAACATCTTCATCTATTGCAAAATTAATACAATAATTTAATGCTTTTTCAAAATCTAAAAGACGGGAGTGGATACCCGTCTTTGGATCTATTTTTCCGTAATTTTCCATTCCAAAATGAATGTCTGCTGTGTGTATTATTTTGATCATCTCTTATAATTCATTAATGCTTGTTTTGCTTGTTGTTGTTGCTCCGAAAAAACGTGTTGAGCCCTCCTCTTGAGTTGCTGCATCTTGTTTTTCTTTTTTTATTTTGGTTGCATAGCCTTCTTTATTAACTTGACGTTCGCGGGCAATTCCAAGAGCTTCAGAAGGAACATCTTGTGTGATTGTTGATCCTGCTGCTGTCATGCTTTGATTGTGAAGTGTTACGGGTGCAACAAGTGTGTTATTGGCACCCACAAAAACGTTGTCGTGAATAGTAGTTGTATGTTTTTGTGCGCCATCATAATTGCATGCAATAGTTCCTGCTCCAATATTGCTACTATTTCCGATAATTGTATCTCCAAGATAGGTTAAATGTTTTGCTTTTGAACCTACTCCAACAATGCTTCTATTAACTTCTACAAAACTTCCAATAACTGCACCATTTTTAATTTGCGAATGACCATGAACACTTGCAAAAGGACCAACAAATACATCAGATCCAATGATTGAATCATCAATAATCGTATGAGGATGAAGTGTTGTTCTGTCTGCAATTGTTGTTTTTCTGATCAAAGTAAATGCATCAATATAACAATCTTTACCGATATGGGTTCCACGTAAAAGTTGTGCTCCAGATCCAATAAATGTTCCTGCACCAATAGTTACATCCCAGTCGATTTGTACATTATGAGCAATAGAAAAACGAACACCTTGGGACATCCAATATTGTATAATTTCAGATTTTTTAATTTGTTCTGCAGCCCACAATTCTTTAAAATCATTAACACCACGAATTTTATCAAAAGGAACAGCAAGTGTTGATACTCCTAATTTGTGATCGCTTGCCATTTTAATAAGATCAGTAATGTACCATTCATTGGTTTTACTGCTTTGTTCAAGTTTGGAAAGATAGGTAGTTAAAAATTCTTTTTTAATGAGGTAAATTCCAGCATTCACACAACATTGTTCACTCAAATCACCATCAAATTCTTTTGCTTCTATGATTTGAACATTATCATTACCTTGAATAACACGGCCATACATTGCATTTGGATCACAATGGTGAGCTGTTACAAAACTGATAGCAGCATTTGTGCTACTGTGTTTTTTTTCTAATTTTTCGATGATGTCTGCAGTAATTAAAGGCATATCACCGTTCATTACCAAGATATTGTCTGCTATCCATGCATCTTTTGTGCATTGAATTGCATGACCGGTGCCTTTTTGTTCTTCCTGATGAATGAACGTTATTCCTTCATAAAAATTATTTCGTATTGTTTCTTCAATGCTGTCACGCTGAAAACCAACAACCATTAATACGGGAATATCCAAGTTTCTTAAAATTTCTGTTGGATAAAGAATCATTTCTCTTCCACAAATTTTTTCAACTAACTTTGATCTACCAGTTTTGAATCGAGAAGAAGTACCAGCTGCTAACACAATAGCTTGCAATGAACTTATTTTTTTATTACCTGCCATGATTAGGCCTCCTTACTACAGAACATTAAAAGATGTATTTTAGACTAGGTGTGAGATTACCAAAAATAAAAAGAGAGGTCTAATTCTAATGTAAAAGAAAAAAAAGGACGCCGTAAAGCATCCTTTCTTCTATGATTTAATATATATCATTACTTTCTACGTAAAATTTCAGATTTTATCTTTGTCTGCCTTGCTGAAAGATTGGTTCTACAATTGCGCGCTCTTCTTCTTCTGTTTGTGGCTGAAAGATAGGTTCTACAATTGATTGCTTTTCTGTTTGTCTGCGTGGGTTATAAACAGGATCAATAATTGCGCGCTCTTCTTCTTCTGTTTGTGGCTGAAAGATTGGTTCTACAATTGATTGCTTTTCTGTTTCTGTTTGTGGACTAAAGATTGGTTCTACAATTGACTGTTCTTCTTCTTCTGTTTGTGTTTTAAAATATGGATTTACAGTTTCTCGCTTTTTTCTTTTTGTTTGTAGGTTTACAGTCTCCTGCTTTTTTCTTTTTGCGGGAGAGTTGTTTTGGCTACTTATTGGGGCATTTAAAAAGTTCATAAAATTCAAGTTTGTACTTCTTGTAATGCTTCTTTTTTGGCGGTCTGATGTGTAATTTCTTTCTTGACGCTCTCCATTATTGCTACCTGACCGACGCGCTTGGTTTGTTCCTACTATAGTAAAAATTAATAGCAAAAATAATCTTTTCATTATAATTTCTCCATTAAAAAGATTGTTTATTTTCATTTATATAATTAAGAATAACAAATTTAAAACTAAAAAATCAACAATGTTGTGATTATAAGCAAGTATTGAAAGTATCTGAGCTTATATTCTTTTTTGATTTAACTTGACTAACAGGGGTAAGCAGGTAAGCTTATCATCCTAAGAATAAGAATAAAAAAACTAGACGATGTGGAATGAAGTTATGATGAAAAAAATAAATAAATTAGTATTTTTATGTTTAAGTGCTGCAATGAGCACTCTTTCTGCTTCTATTATAGATAATAGATTTATTCCATGGTTTGCGCGCACTACTTTAAGAACAATAGAGAATCGATCATTTTGTAAAGTGGATGGTTTTTTTGTGACAGCAAATAGTGCTCATGGAAATGAATCAAAAGAAAAAAAGGGAATTCCAGAAGTGTATGGAGATTTTGATCAAAAGATTTTTGGACAAGCTTTAGAAACTGTTGGAAAAACTAATTATTTAACTCCTGCTTGGCAAGCTGCACGAGATGTTTTGTGGGGAGCTCATGGTAAATTGCAAGGGCAGGGATTTGATATTCATGCGGAATATGCATTAAATAAAAATTTTTCTATGGGAATGAATTGGGGATGGGTTCATATGACATGCAATCAAAAATTTGTACTTCTTAAAGAAACAATTAGAAGTTTAGGTTTAACAACAGCCGATGAAGTAACCATAGAAACACAACGACGAAATATGTTTAAAGAACTTGGATTTAATGATTCAGAGTGGTCAGACTCTTCAATGACAGATCTTGTTCTTTATGCACGTCTTGGTGGCGTTCGTGATTATGTTATGAAGTTCCGTTCAGCAGATTTTAGTTTTTATTGTGCGGGAATAATTCCCGTTACAAAAAAACGGGACATCAATCATCCGGCAGCTATTCCTTTTGGTGGTGATGGGCTTGCTGGAATTATGGTTGGATTTGATACTCATTTAGAAGTTAAAGAAGATATTTGGTTTAGTTGGTCAAGTAGACTTTCTCAACGATTTGCTAAAATACAAAATCGTCGTATTCCTGTGCTTGGAGAGCCAGAAATTTTTGGTGCAACAACAGGTGATATGAAAGTAACTCCTGGGGTGAATTTAATGTTTTCTCCAACGCTTACTTTTAATGATTTACAAGGAGGTTTTGGGGCACAACTTCAGTATGTGTATTCAGCTCATTATGGAGATATGTGGAGCGATGAACGTGCTGATAAAACAATAGCAATTGATATTTCCAATATTTATGCAAAAGGAACAAAGTGGTTTTCTGAATATCTTTTATTCCAATTATGTTACGATTTTGGTAAAGTTTCTCCGGCTCGTCGCAGAATTAATCCTATGGTTACCTTTTCTTGGGATATTCCGATAGATTTTATTGGAACAGAGCATAGAGCAAATACACAGAGAATAGGTTTGGGAATTACATTTCAATTTTGAAAGTGAGAGTAGATACAGATGGATATGAAAAAAAAGATTATGAATTTTTTACCTGCACAGAGACTTTTCAGTTTCTTTTCAAGTGATATTGCTGTTGATTTGGGGACAGCTAATACGGTTATTTATGTTCGAGGAAAAGGAATTGTATTAAACGAACCATCTGTTGTTGCAGTTCGCGCAAATACCAATGAAGTGCTTGCCGCTGGAACAAAAGCAAAAGAAATGCTTGGAAAAACGCCAGAAAGTATTGTTGCATGTCGCCCGCTTCGTGATGGGGTTATTGCAAATTTTGAATTAACTGAAAGTATGATTCGTCATTTTATTCGTAAAGTGCATGATAATAGAAGAACACTTGTAAGTCCTCGTATGGTTGTGGGAGTTCCTTCTGGAATAACTCAAGTAGAAAAACGTGCTGTAATTGAATCGGCAATGCAGGCTGGAGCGCGTGAAGTATATCCAATTATGGAACCAATGGCTGCGGCTATTGGGGCAGGATTAAATGTTCAAGAACCAATTGGAAGCATGATTGTTGATATTGGAGGGGGAACAACAGAAGTTGCTGTTATTACTTTAAAAGACGTTGTTTTTTGCCAATCTATTCGTGTGGGTGGTGATGAAATGGATAGAGCTATTGTTCAGTATGTTAAGCGTAAGTACAATCTTTTGATTGGGGAACGAACAGCTGAAATTATTAAAATGACTATCGGTTCAGCACTTCTTACTAAAGAAGTTGAAGCTATGAAAATAGACGTAAAAGGCCGAGATCTAATAACAGGGGTTCCAAAAACAATTATAATGACTGCTCCTGAAGTTCATGAAGCATTACTTGAAACAATTTCTAATATTGTGGATGTTGTTCGAGTAGCTCTTGAAAGTACTCCACCAGAACTCTCGTCAGATCTTGTAGATCGTGGTATAATGATGGCAGGTGGCGGATCTCTGCTTAAAGGTCTTGATAAATTGCTTGCAAAAGAAACAGGCCTTCCGGTGACCGTTGCTGAAGATCCTCTTTTTTGTGTTGTAAAAGGCGCAGGAATGGTAGTTGATCAGCTTGATGTGTTTAAAGAAGTTTTAATGAAATAAATTTTTTATTTTACAGACTTATTATAGTTTTATGATGGGGTTAAAGCTTCTCTTTGAGTATAATTTTTAAATTATATATAAAGAGAAATGGAAAAATAGGATTTATTTAACGGTATATTTTATAGGATTTTATGAAGAAACCACAATCAGGGGGAATCACGCTTAAGAAACATCATGGGCAATACTTTTTGCGTGATATGGCAGTGGTGCGTGATATGCTTAATGCTGTTAGAGTTGAGGGAAAAAATATTTTTGAAATTGGCTGTGGTGATGGTGTCCTGACGCGGGAAATTAGTTCACAAAAACCAGAGCGATTGTGGGTTTTTGAAATTGATCCTGAATGGGCAGAAAAAGTTGAAAATGAATTTAAAAAAGTAAAAAATTTTGAAATGTTTTTAACAAACGTTTTAGATGTTGAAGATTCGATTTTTGAAGAGCATAAACCATGGACTTTACTTTCTAATCTTCCGTATCATGTAACGTTTCCGATACTTAAAAAAGTACAAAAAAATAGAGATAAAATTACTGATGGTGTGGTGATGGTGCAAGAAGAGGTTGCACAAAAAATTGTAAAAACATCAGGCCGTGGGTATGGGTATATTTCTTTATTTTTTCAGCATTATTTTGAATGGAAATTACTTACAAAAATTTCACCAAAAGCTTTTTTTCCTGAACCAAAAGTATTTTCACGATTATTACATTTTGTTACTAAAAAAAATGTAATAGAAATTCCCGATGAAGTTGGTTTTTGGAAATTTATAAAAGTATGTTTTTCTCAACCTCGCCGAACATTCAGAAATAATCTGGCACAATCCCATTTTGATATGGAAAAAGTGCCAGAAAAATTTATGAAATTAAGGGCTCAGCAAATGTCTTTTTCTGATTTGCTTGAATTATGGAAAGTGCTGAAATAGCTTTTATTGATTAAGTAATCTATATGCTAAAAATCCACCAATTACACCAACGAGAGCAAGTGTTCCTAATTGAGGAAGTAAAGATTGTTCTCTATTGTTTGTAAGCGCAGGTTCTTTTTTAGGGAATAAATTTTCTCTACACAGAGGACAAGGAAAATTAGATGAAAAATAATCTGAGTTTAGTTCATTTTGTGCAGCAGCCTCTCCAATGCAAAATTTATGGAATCGATGTTTTTTGCTTGTACATTTTACGGTAATAAATTCTTCTTGTTCGTTATCTTTCAAACAAATTGGGCATCTACTTATTTCATCAGATTGTATATCAGAATTATCTTCGTTGTATAAAAAAGATAATGCATAGTCAGATAGATTTTTTTTTCTTTGATTAATAATGTATGTAGCAATTTCTTGTTTGCATTGTGGACATTTAATAATTGCATTATTATCATCAGGTTCTTCTGAATCAGGGATTAAACAACTTTCATGAAAATAAAAAGTTGTTCCACATGAACATTTTAAACGTCTTTCTTGTGTGCATGTTTCTGAGCAAAGAGAACAATTAAACTGTTCTTCTTGAGCAGCAGCCGCAGCTTGGGCAGCAAAAACATTATTGTGAACCGAACCAAGTAATAATAACCCTAAAAATATTTTATTTTTCATTGTGAGCCTCCACAGCTTATATAACATTATTCCATTTTTATATTCTAATTGAGAATAGCATATAAAAATGGAGAAGTCAAAAGGGGAGGCTCTTAAGCTTATTTATTAAAAATTAAATCTTAAATTGTTTCTTGAGTTCAGTTCTTAATTCCTCAGAAAGCCCATCAAAAGCACCTGGTTTAATTGTTGTTATCTGGTTGCCCTCAAGAAGACTTAGCCACCTTAATGCAGCCAGTCCATTAAAGGAGC
>JAIPGS010000021.1 GCA_021735725.1 Candidatus Babeliales bacterium | reverse complement strand
GTTTTAGAGCTTCTTGAATTTGTTCATCAACATGATAACGTTCAAATAGAGGAGTTTTTCCTGTATATGTTTTTATTTTTGATGAATATTCAGGAGCAATTTCTTTTACGTATTTTGTTAATTCTTTTTGTATTGTTTTATCATCAACAACAACTGATTCAATTTCTTCATCAAGATGATCACGAATTACTTGGAATGCAAGATTTACATCTTGGTAAATTTTTTCTCCTGCAACAGCTTCTTTTTCTTTTTTAAGAATTTCATTCCATGTTTTAAGTAAGAAAGTAATATCTTGTTTGATTTCTCGTTCAGTTCTGTTTTCTGAAGAGGTTCTAATAATAGCTCCCATTCCTTCAGGAAGAAGAGAACGAACAAGGTCTTTTAAACGATGGCGTTCTTCTTGTGTTCCAATTTTGCGAGACGTTCCAATTCGTGGAATATTTGGCATAAGAACAATAAAGCGTCCAGGAAGTGTAAAACAAGTTGAAAGTTTTGCCCCTTTTGACCCCATTGGTTCTTTGCTTACTTGGACAAGTACACATTCTTGTTCTTTAAGAATAGTACTAATATCAGCTGGTTGTTGACGAGACCGTCTTTGTCTTGGCGCAGTATCTTCATCCTGGTCTAAATCTCCAGTAATGCGCGTTCCTGCAAGTTCTCTATCTATTTCTGATATATGAAGAAATCCAGATTTTTCTTGGTTAATTTCAACAAATGCAGTTTGAATACCAGGTAGTACTTTTGTTACAAGTCCTTTAAAAAAACATCTTTCAAGATGATTTCCTGCATGAGACCAAAAATAAATATTTTGAAGCTTTGTGTTATCGTCAATGATGGCAACCCGTGTCTGCCACGGTGATTGATTAATGAGAATTTTTTTCATGGGTTCCCTTTTGGGGGGTCTATTAAATTTTTTATTCCTACCCCTACTACTTTTTCTTTTAGTATATCAAAAAATGTAAAAAATAAATAGACATTCAAAGAGGTAAGGCCTTTTGTTTAGGTTGTTATTTTAAAAAATAAGCTGAAGATTGTTGCTTTTATGAGTCCTTATTGTTACATATAGTAAAAATGCGCGAGACAAACAGTGTAAAAAAAGGAATTTTAGTGAAAAAAAGAGTGGTAAGTAGTTTTTTATTAATTACGTTTTCTTTGAGTTCAGGTGTTTTTGTTCCTGATAATGCGCGCTATAGGGTGCATTATGTTAAAGGGGTAAAGGCGACAGCCGAGACATTAAAGGGGTATGGAACGCTTGTTCCTTTGGAAGATTTTGAATCTTATAAGGTGAAAATAGCAACATGGCCTGCGCAAGGGTGGCGGGCTGTTGAACCCGGAACAGGAAACGAGGGAGGAACTGTTCAAGGTAAGTTTTCTATGTTTTGGAAAGAAAATCGTCTTTATGCTCTTAACAGAGCGGTAGGGAGAAAATATTTAACAGGGTGGGCAACATATCCTACTGAAGCATCAAAGCAAAAAGCAGTAACGCAAGAGCATAGAAAACATATTCTTACTTTTGAAGCAAATTATCATCCTGATGGAGAACAACTATTTATGCCTCAACAACGTAAACCGTTTGTTGCGCTTTTAGCTTTGCCCGGCGATGATGTAACGCCAGATGATTTTATTGCATTTTATTGTGACGGATCATTTGGAATAGCTATTGGGGTTGGAGTATGGCATCAGCCACTTTTTGCAGTAACAGATGAAATAGATTTTCAAGATAGGCAAGGAAAAGTACATGCATGTGTAGCCCTTAAATTTCCGGAAGAGTTTGGATGTTATGTTGCTGTGCCTTTATATGATCCAGAAAGAGGTGAATAATTAAGGTATTTGTATGTAATAAAAACAGTTTCTTTTTTTTTGATAGTGGGCTAGCAAATTTATTTTTTTTATGCTACATTCTCTCTCTCTTAAAAAGAGTAGGGGAAAGGGTTGAGTAAATTTTTGTAGCGCAAAGGAGAATGAATGAAGAATTATAAAGTATTTCCATTATTTTTATTACTTACTATATTACTACCTGGTTGTCTTTTCAAAAAAGATGGCATTGAGGTAACAAAAAAGAAATCTAAAAAAGTAGCACTAGTTGATAAAGGAGTAGGAATACCTTCTGGCGGCCTTTCTGAAAGAGGCAAATGTTTTGATGATGAAGTTGAATTATATGTTTTAGAAGAAGAGTCATCTCCTTTTGATCATACTGAAGAGATGAAAATAGCCCGTGCAGATATTGAACAAGAAGAACGTGAATGGCAAAAAGATAGCGCTCTTGGAGAACGTCATTTTGAACCAGTTTATTTTGGATTTGATAAACACAATATTGATGAAGATCAAAAAGCAACTGTTGCTTTTGACGCTGAACAAGCAAAAGAAGTTTTAAAAAATGACGGGATACTTGCTCTTGAAGGGCACAGTGATAGTCACTTTGTAAGTGAAGCATATAATATTGCAAAATCAGAACAACGAGCACGTACAATTGCTGAAGAATTAGAAAAATCAGGAATTGAAAGAAGCAAAATTAAAGTTATTGGATACGGAGACAAACGTAAAGCTGTTGATGTTTCTGGAAAAGAACAAAAAAACAGACGTGTTGAGTTTGTGACATTAACTGAAGTTGCATAAGCTTTTTATTAAAGATTTTGATAAATAAAAAAACCGATAATAATATATCGGTTTTTTTATTTAATTAATTTTGTTTATTTTTGATCAGGTTTTTTTAGCATATTAGCAATTGCTTGATGTCTTCTTGTTATAGCCCAATTATAAGCACTTTGGTTTTCATTGTCTTGTATTTCAATAGAAGCTTTATGATCAAGTAATAATTGAACACAAGGTTCCATGCCATGAGTTGCAGCGCATATAAGAGCAGTTTGTCCATATGTATTTTGAGCATTAACATTTATACAAGGAGTATCAAGTAATAATTGAACACACCCATCATGGCCCTTAACAGCAGCGAATATAAGAGCCGTCATTCCGTAAGAATTTTGAGCATTAACATCGGCTCCATTTTGAAGTAGATCCTGAACTTTATTTTTATTTCCACTGAATGCAGCAGTCCTTAATTTGACATTTAAATCGGCAATATTTTGTTGTGCAGACAGCGTGATCTCTGTTATACAGAGGAAAGAAATTAATAATAATTTTTTATTCATTTTATACCCTTTATTTTACCATTTTATAGTACTTCCTTATTTTTTGTTAGATTTGCTCCTCGTCAAGTCCTTCATTATGTAATATATCAGCAATTGCTTGATGTCCATTTTGTACTGCATAATCATAAGCAGTTCTGTTTGTATTATCTCGTGTTTCAGTAAAAGCTCTGGCAGCAATTAATAATTGAACACAAGAGTCGTGGCCGCTATCTGCAGCTAACATAAGAGCAGTATGTCCCTGTTGATTTTGAGTATTAACTTGTATTTCAGGAGCAGTAAGTAATAATCGAACACAAGAAGTGTGTCCATTTTGTGCAGCGAACATAAGAGCAGTATATCTATATTGATCTTGAGCATTAACTTGTATGCCAGGAGCAGTAAGCAATAATCGAACACAAGAGTCGTGGCCATTTACTGCAGCAAACATAAGAGCAGTTTCTCCCTGTTGAGATTGAGCATTAACTTGTATTTCAGGAGCAGTAAGTAATAATCTAACACAAGAGTCGTGGCCGTTATCTGTAGCCGCCATAAGAGCAGTATATCCCTGTTGATTTTGAGTATTAACATTGGCTCCATTTTCAAGTAGATCCTGAACTTTTTCTTTATTTCCATTAAATGCAGCTTCAATTAACTGAGCATTTAATGCGGCCATATTTTGTTGTGCCGATAGTGTATATCCTGTTGCGCAGAGCAAAGTAACTAATAATAATTTTTTATTCATTTTATAACCTTTATCATGACCATTTTATATAACATCCTAATAATCAGAATAGCAAGAATAGAAAGGTTAATTCAAGAAAAAAAGAAGGCTAAGCATAAATAAAAATCAATTAAGCTTAGCCCTCTAATAAAGCAATAAAAAAACCGATATATTACTATCGGTTTTTTTCTTTTTTTTACTTATTTTTGACCATACTCATAATTGCTCTATGGTCACGGTCTTCGGCAAGATCATAAGCAGTGTTGCCGTTGCGGTTTTTTATACCTTTTGAAGCTCCAGCACGAATTAATGCTGTAACGCAAAAAGCATGGCCATTTTGTGCAGCGCACATAAGAGCAGTATATCCATTTTTAGTTTGAGCATTAACTTTTATTCCAGGATGATCAAGTAATGATGTAACACAATCATCATGGCCATTATATGCTGCTAACATAAGAGCAGTATATCCATCTGAATCTTGAGCATTAACGTCTATGTTAGGATGAGCCCTAAGAAGGCGATTTAACTCTTGAACTTTTCCATTTTTTGCCGCATCTAGGAATATGGAATCGTATAAGTCGGTAGTCTGATCATCTCCTGATATTGTATAACCTGTAACACAAAGCAATGTAACCAATAATAATTTTTTATTCATTTTATAACCTTTCTATAATATTAGAATCTTTATTTTACCATTTTATTTAATTTTTTATTATAACCTTTCTCTAACCTTTATTTTACCATTTTGCCATTTTATATAACTTCCTAATAATCAGCATAGCAAGAATAGAAAGGGTGATTCAAGAGAAAAAGAGGACTTAGCATAAATAAAAATCAATTAAGTTTATTTTCCGATACAAAAATCATTAAAAATAGTATTAAATACTTTTTCTGTAACAGATTTTACAGTTAACAACGTAAAGCTGTAGATGTTTCTGGAAAAGAACAAAAAAACAGACGCGTTGAATTTGTGACATTAACTGAAATTGCATAAACTTTTTCTTAAAGATTTTAATTTTAAAAAAAACCGATAATAATATATCGGTTTTTTTTAAAATTAATTTTATTTATTCTTCTTTATTACATTCCTTCATGTTCAAGAAATAGCTCAACAATCGCTTGATGTCCATTTTGTACTGCGTAATCATAAGCAGTGTTGCCTGCATTGTCTTGTGTGTTTCTCAGGGCTCCTACAGCAAGTAAAGATTGGACACAATCAGGTTTGCCCTTTAGTGCAGCAACCATAAGAGCAGTATATCCCTGTTGAGCTTGAACATTAACTTGTATTCCAGGAGTATTAAGTAGTAATTGAAGACAATTATTTTGCCCATTGCTTGCGGCACTCATAAGAGGAGTGAGCCCATCATCATCTTGAATATTAACTAATATACCAGGGGTATTAAGTAATAATTGAAGACAATTCGTCTTGCCATTTAGTGCAGCGATCATAAGAGCAGTATATCCATATTGATTTTGAGTATTAACTAATATACTAGGAGTATTAAGTAACAATTCAAGACAATCAGTATGCCCTTCGTTTGTGGCGAGTATAAGAGCAGCGGTTCCAATTTGATTTTGAGCATTAACGCTGGCCCCATTTGCAAGGAGCTCTGTAATTTCATTTTTATTTCCATTTTTTGCAGCCTCTATTAATTGGGCATTTAAAGCTGCCATATTTTGTTGTGCTGACATTGTATAACCTGCAACACAAAGCAACGTAACCAATAATAATTTTTTATTCATTTTATAACCTTATTAATTTTACCATTTTATATAATTTCCTAACTGTCAGTATAGCAAGAGTATAAAAATTGTCAAATAGACATGAATTCAAGGAGGGATAAGCATAAATAAAAATCAGTTAAGCTTATTTTCCAATACAAAAATCATTAAAAATAGTATTAAATACTTTTTCTGTAACAGATTTTCCAGTTAACTCGATGAGGCTTGAAAGGGCATGGCGCAGGTGGTGCGCAATAAGTTCATATTCAGGCGATTTAAGCATGTTGATAATAATGTTAAGTTCATTTTCACAATTAACAAGCAAGCTGTAATGTCTTTTATTGAGCAAGAAGGGAGAACTGTCTTGTTTAAAGAGTTTTTCTGCTTTTTCTTGAATCGTTACATTAAGTTTTTCTATTCCATCTCCAGATTGTGTTGAGACAAAAAAAGCATTTTCAAAAAGAGAGTTCTTTTTTTGAGGGGCATCAAATTTATTAGAGGCTAGAAGTGTTTTCTCTTTATAAGTAGTTAAAATTTCTGCGTAAACAGCTTTTTCTTCTGTGGTCATGACTCTGGATCCATCCCAAACTAAAAGAACGATGTCAGCCAATTTTGCTTCTAAAAATGACCGTTCGATTCCTTCTTTTTCTACAATGTTATTTGTTTTTCTTAGTCCTGCTGTATCAATAAAGGTCCAATAGGTCCCATTGCTATACATTCCCGCTTCAATACTGTCGCGAGTTGTTCCGGCAATGCTTGTTACAATTGCGCGGTCTTTTTTAATAAGAGCATTAAACAGAGAAGATTTTCCTGTGTTAACAGATCCAACAAGTGCAATACGAATTCCTTGGCGCAATTGTTGTTGAATATCAAAGCTTTTTTTAAGGTTTTCTATTTTAGAAAGAATAGTTATTAATGCCGCTTCTATTTGTGGCGTAAAATCAATATCTTCTTCTAAAAATTCAAAACTTGCTTCACAGAGTGAAATCAATTTTAAAAGGCCTTTTTCAAGCTCTTGTATCCAGTTAGAGAATGATCCATCCATTTGTTTTAATGATTGTTGTAGAACTTGCTGAGAGTTTGCATGGATCAATTCATTAATTGCTTCTGCTTGGATGAGATCTCGTTTTCCATTTTCAACTGATTGACGTGTGAATTCTCCATTATGTGCAATTCGTGCTCCACATTGTAATATTCGTTCAAGAACATTTTGTACAATAAAAGGATTATTGTGAGTTGTAATTTCTACTGTTGTTTCACCAGTAAATGTTCGTGGTCCATGCATTACAAAGAACATAACTTCATCTAAAATTTCATTATTATTATTTGTTATCCACCCGTGATGAATGGTATGCGTTGAAACATTTTTAAGATTTTTTTTAGACGAAAGACGCGCACATATTGATGCGATAGTAATTGCATCTGGTCCAGAAATACGCAATAGTGCCAAAGCGCCACTTCCTTGAGGGGTACATTGTGCAACAATAGTATCGGTGATCATTGATTCTCGCATTTTAAGAAGTAAAGTCCGCTCAATAAAGAACGGACTTTAAATTTTTTAATTGGTGTCTTTTTTAGGACCAATATAACGTCTTCCAGAAACTCGTAACACTTTTCTTACTGCAGGTTTTGAAACTTCAACTGATTGTTGTTGAACAGGAGTTTCAATTCTTGGCGCAGCAGGAACAGAACGAGGCGCTTCAGTAGGTTGTTGAACCAATGGAGCTACTTTTCTTTCAACAGGACGATGTTCGTTGTGAGCACGAGTTTCGCGTTGCTCAGGACGTTCGTTGTTTCTGTTGTGAGGTGTTCGTTTATCATCATTTTTAGTGTGTGTATTTTGAGTACGAGGGTGATGATTTTCAGAACGGGGTTGCCTTACCGAATGTTCTTTTTTTTCAACATGTCCAGGAGTTTCTATTTTTACTGGACGTGTGTGATGTTGAGGACGTTGTTCGGTATGTTCAGGTCGATTATTGTTGTTGTGACGAGGTGTTGTGCGTTCTTGGCGATTGTCTGAACGATTATGAGAGTTATTTGATGATTCTTTATGATCATCTGTGCGTCTTGGGTGTTGTGATTGCCCAGCAGGGTTTTTTACGTGTTGAGGACGATTTCCATCTTTAACAGGACGAGCTTGTTGTTTATGAGGAGTGTTTTGTACTTCTCGTTCATCGTAAAAAATTCCAACTTTTGCTGGTTTTGTGTTAAAACCAAGAAAACCGCTTTGCGGTTCTTCATAGACTTTTACAGAAAACGATCGAGGTTTTCCTGCGCGTGTCCAGGCTTTTTCTATGGCTTTGAAAATTGAAGACGCTTCGTCAACTAAGTTTTTCATGTAAAGCCGACCTTTCAGTGATGATTAACAATTTTTACCTTTTAGAGAGCCTGAGTAATACCTTCCACAAAGGTAACAGACTTCTCCACTTCATTTTTAGTATAACAAAAATGTAACATAAAAGACAAAAACGAATATGCATTCAGCTTAAATAAGCAGAAGTAAAAAACCATTTTTTGAGAATTATACTAAAATATGGAGCGGAAAACGGGATTCGAACCCGCGACCTTTGCCTTGGCAAGGCAACGCTCTACCAGCTGAGCTATTTCCGCATTATTTGTTATTTAAAGTACCAGATCGTTTTTTTTTGTCAACGATAAGCTCTGCTTCTTTTATATTTATCAATTTTTTGATACTCTGAATCGATCATAGTATTACAGATAAAATAAGGGAGCGCATGAGTAAGTTTTTTTTCTTTTTTCTTTTTTTATACGGGATAAATACACATGCTATACAGTTTCATGAGATTCAAATAGATTTTATAAAACATGCATTGCATCATATACCACCTGAAAGTTTACTTCTTCTTGATATTGATAAAACTTTATTAAAAAAAGATGGGTCTTGTTGCGAGGGAAAAGATACAGTATCGTTTTTTGAAAATTGTAAAAAGCGAACTTTGCGCATGATTGCATTAACTGCGCGCGGAGCTGCCAGTCGCAAAATAGAAGGAGATTGTCCTGATACTTATAAAAGAGTATATCAATCAATAATGAATAAAACAGTAGAGGATTTGCAATCAGCACAATTACATTTTGTGCCAGAATATTTTGATACTACTTTTAACGGTTGTTTTAAGAAAAGGACTAAAGGCAACAGAAGGTGTAAAGGGTTCAGGGGGAAAATTTATTTATGATCCTGCATGTGCAACACTTTTTACTGACGGGCATGAAAAAGGAATTCCTCTTTTTGATCTTCTTAAAAAAATTCATCCTGATATATGGCCACACACAATCGTATTAGTTGATGATTGTAAAGAAAATTTAATATCATTAAAAATTGTTTTTGGGCAAAATACTTCTCTTTTTGATAAATATTTATCCGTATGGGCAACTCGTTATTTTGTAGGAAAAGCAGAAGTAACAATTGCTGATAAAAAGCTTCTTGAAGAAATGAAAAGCTCTATTCAAAAAATTATTTTGATTCATTATACGGGAGAAGCTTCCACGATTGATTGACAATCTTTCTGTCTGGGATACTTTGAATCAAAGAATAATTTTTACAAAAAGGATAATATGTTTTCTTATCTTGAAGGAAAAATAGTTTCGATTGAATCTCAGTCTCTTACAATTCAGACAGGGGGTATGGGATTTACACTTCAGGTTGCTTCTCCTGAACATTTTCAAAAAAACACGGAAACAAAACTTTTAGTATATTTGCACTGGAATCAAGAAAACGGACCTTCACTTTTTGGTTTTTCTTCGGAGCTTGAAAAAAAAGTTTTTCTTCTTGTTGTGAGTTGTTCGGGAATGGGTCCAAAGATAGGCCTTGCATTGCTTTCACAATTAACACCAGGAGCTTTTTTGGCAGCGGTTCAAGAAGGCAATCATAAAGCTTTGAGTGCTGTAACAGGGATCGGTCCTAAAAAAGCGGAACAAATGGTAGTTCAACTTCGTAGTAAAGTTGCTAAATTACTTGATGAAGGACTTGTTGTTGCAGAGACAGGAGCAGTTGCTCTTGAACAATGGAAAAATGTTTCACAGGTTCTTAAATCTTTAAATTATTCTCGAGCAGAAATTGACACCGCTTTGGCACATTTACGGAAAGAGCATGGTGGCACAAATGCTTCATTTGATCAGTTGATTCGGTCCGGCCTATCTTTTTTAGCTAAAAGAGTGTAATCTTATAGTATAAATTCGATATATTCTGAGTCGCACCTGTTAAGAGAGTGCGATTTTATTTTAAAAAAACTTATTTGAAACTGAGGGAAGATTTATGAATATTTTACAAATATGTTCAAATATTGATGCATTTTTTGCAATGCCGACTACAGTACTTTTTGTGCTTGTAGGGGTTGCTTTAACACTTAAATCACGTTTTCTACAATTCCGTGCATTACCTCGTCTATGGGAACTATTAACAAGCAGCGCTAAACATGAGTATTGTGATAAAGACAAAACAATTAACCCTTTTCATGCATTGTTAACTGCAATGTCTACAACTATTGGAATGGGAAATGTTGTAGGGCCCTCAATTGCTATTATTGCAGGTGGTCCAGGTGCATTATTTTGGTTAATTGCATTTGGCTTTATTGGAGCGGTTATAAAATTTGCAGAAGTAATGCTTGCAATAAAATTAAGAAAAAAATTAAAAGACGGGAATATTTTGGGTGGACCGACTCGTTACTTAAAAGATATTCATCCTTTGCTTGGAAAATGGTATGGAGTTATTACAATTTTTCTTTTTGCAGGGTGGTCAGGAATGCAAGCAAACACACTTGCAAGTACGTATGCTCTTGAAGGAATAAGTCCTTATATTACTGGAGGGGTGCTTGCGGTGGTTGTGTTTGCAGTACTTCTTGGAGGAATTAAACGTATTGGTGAAGTTGCGAGTAAACTTGTTCCTATTATGTTCATTTTATATGTAACATTTGCTTTAGGAATTTTATTAAGTAATATACCTGCACTAAAAAATGCATGTATTTTAATTTTTCAAAATGCGTTTACACCTTGTGCAGCTATTAGTGGATTTGTAGGCGCAACTGTTTTTACAGTTATAAGTACAGGTGCTTTAAGAAATATGTATATTACTGAATCCGGTCTTGGAACTTCATCTATTGCTCATGCAATGGCAGATACAGATTCGGCTCGGGATCAATCTATTTTGGCAATGTTTTCTGTGGTTGCGGATATGATGCTTTCAGCGCTTTCAGGGTTGCTTGTTATTGTAACAGGAATCTGGATGCGAGGGGACTTTAGCAATACATTAGTATATGAAGTATTTAAAAGTTATTCACCAGGATTTGGAAAAATTGTACTACTTATTAGTATTACTTTGTTTGTTTTAACAACAGTTATTGGCAATAGTTATAACGCAAGTCAATCTTTTGCTTCATTTACAAAACATAAGGGTCTTATTTGGTACTATATTTTCTTATGTGCAATTATATTCTTGGGAGCTCTTATAGAAGTTCCTGTTGCCTGGGCAGTTATGGACATTCTTCTTATTGTTGTCGCAATACCTCACTTGCTCGGAGTGCTTTACCTAAGTTTTAAATATAAAAATTTATTACAATAATATAATATAGAGTAATTGATCTATTGATTTAATTATTGCGATTAATAAATAGTATATTTGTAGGCTATTAGCTGATCTCTATTCTTGTAGAGATAATACTGAAGAAGTTGAATGCATTGTTGTGCATGGATATTCTTTTTCAAGCTTCTCTTTGAGCTTTTCTGGTAATCCCCAAAAAGCATCTTCTTCAACAATTGTTATTGGATTATCTTCAAGCGATAGTTGTTCTAATTTTGTAGGTCCAGAAAACGCTCCACTACTAATTTCTGATATTTTGTTCTTGTCAAGGAACAGTGTTTCTAGTTTTTCAAGGCCATGAAAAGGCTGCAAACCTAGTATTCTTATTTTGTTGCCGCTAAGGTCAAGTAGTAATAAATTTCTAAGATCAATAAAAGCGTTCATTGGTATTTCTGTTATGAAGTTGTTTGCAATACTAAGACTCGTTAGGCCTGTAAGATGATTAAAAAAATTGCTAGGAATGTGTGTCAATTTGTTTGCCCAAAGCTGAAGTCTTTTTAAATTTGGAAGATCGGGAAAATTTTCGGTATCAATTTCTGTTATGTTATTATTGCTAAAATGAAGTTCTTCTATAAAAGTGTCAACACTGTTACGGTCAAAAACATCTATGCGGTTATAAGAAAGAGAAAGTTCTTTAAATTTTAAAACTTTTTGAATAGCGGATAATCCTTCACTGGATGTTAAAGAAAGATAAACAAAACGTCCTTGGCAGCCGTTTAGTTTATCTATTCCTCCGGCATCAATAAGATCTTGAAGAGAAAGCTCCCAGTTTATATCTTTTTGTTCCATTATCTTGACCATCTCAGGATTAAGATCTTTAAAGATCTCAAAAGGTGTTTTTGTGAAGTAAGGGAGGGGGGCAGACCATAATGCTGCAGCTTGCCTTTTAATGCCTTGAAGAAACAATGCATTATTTAATTCTACAGGGTCTATGTATTTTAAAAGTGCGTGTTGTTTTTGTAAGTCACTTGATTCATTGGGTAGGGACGGGCCTTGTGCAGATTGAATAGTTCCAAAAACAGCATATGTTAATAATAATGATAAAATTTTTGCTTTCATAAAAACTTTCTTTTGTTTTTTAATAAAAAGAGTATTGCCACTTTGTTGTATTTTATTTTTATAAAAATATATTTGTAAAGAATACTCTTTTATTATTTCTTTGTTAAGATGCAAAGATACAAAAGAAGGGATTAAAGGTTTGTTGCTGGATCCTTTAAGAAATTTTTATGATCTTAGGTATTTTTTTTCAAGATTTTCTTTTAACTTTTCTGGTAACCCATTAAATGCATTTGGGTGAATGTTTGCCGTTAAGTTATCGCCAAAATTAAGAATCTCTAATTTATTAGGTTCTGTTGAGTTTTTGAATTTATGAAAATTTAGGGTATGATATCACCGAAAAAAGCATTCAACCTCAATAATCGGTGATATCATGAAAAAAGAGTATATCAATGAAGTGGCTTGGAGTAAAATTTTGAAATTT
>JAIPGS010000020.1 GCA_021735725.1 Candidatus Babeliales bacterium | reverse complement strand
CCTCTTTAATTAGATTCTATCATTATTATTAATATAATAGGAAGAGATTCTTTATTTTTGGCTCTCTATGACAGTGCTATAAGCTTAAATATGAAACAAACATATTCAATTTGACAATTTTTAAATATGTGTTATCCTTAATAAAAGAGATTAAAGGTTATAAAAATGGAGAAAAAATGTCTAAAAAAATAATATTTATTATAGGGTTGATTGCATTGTTTCAGGGGAATTTATTTTCTGCTGAAAATTTATCTGCAGGTCATGTTGGGATGAATGATAGTGTTTCTATCAATCAACAATTAAGAATAGCTGCAGACAATGGAAATTTAAACATGCTGACGTGCATTTTAGCAATTCCCGGAGTTGATCTGAATGCGGCAAATGCATGTGGAAATACAGCTTTAATAATCGCATCTTTAAAAGGACATGTCGGGTGTGTTCAACAGTTACTTGCAACACCAGGAATTAATTTGAATGCGGTAAATGTACATGGAGAAACAGCTTTAATGTATGCAGCTTGCAATGGACATGCTAATTGTATTGAAAAGTTACTTGCAGTACCTGGAATTAATATAAATCTGATAAATATATCTGGAAAAACAGCTTTAATGTTTGCAGCTTACAATGGACATGCTGATTGTGTTGAACAGTTGCTTAAAAATTGTGAAATTGATGTAAAGAGAGCAACTATAAGAACGGGAACAGCTTTAATGTATGCAGCTTCTCGTGGACATGTTAATTGTGTACAAAAATTGGTTGCAGTGCCAGGAGTTAATCTGAATGCAGCAAATGTACATGGATTTACAGCTTTAATGATTGCATCTGGCAATGGACGTGATGCGTGTGTTCAACAGTTACTTGCAGTGCCAGGAGTTAATCTGAATGCAGCAAATGTAGAAGGATTTACAGCTTTAATGATTGCATCTGGCAATGGACGTGATGCGTGTGTTCAACAGTTACTTGCAGTACCTGAAATTAATATAAATGCAGTAAATGCACATGGAGATACAGCTTTAATGATCGCATCTAATAATGGACATGATGTGTGTGTTCAACAGTTAGTTGCGGTGCCAGGAGTTGATCTAAATGCAGTAAACGCACATGGAGATACAGCTTTAATGATCGCATCTAATAATGGACATGATGTGTGTGTTCAACAGTTAGTTGCGGTGCCAGGAGTTGATCTAAATGCGGTAAATTCAAATGGAGATACAGCTTTAATGATCGCATCTTTAAAAGGATATTCTGATTGTGTTCAACAGTTACTTGCAGCGCCAGGAGTTGATATAAATGCGACAAATGCACATGGATTTACAGCTTTAATGTCGGCATCTTTAAAAGGATATTCTGATTGTGTTCAACAGTTACTTGCAGTACCTGGAATTAATATAAATGCAGTAAGTACAAGTAGGAATACAGCTTTAATGATTGCATCTTGGGGTGGATATGCTGATTGTGTTCAACAGTTGCTTGCGGTGTCAGGAGTTGATCTGAATGCGGTAAATGTACATGGAGAAACAGCTTTAATAATCGCATCTTTAAAAGGACATGCTGATTGTGTTCAACAGTTGCTTGCGGTGCCAGGAGTTGATCTGAATGCGATAAATAGACATGGAGATACAGCTTTAATGATCGCAATTTACAATGGACATGCTGATTGTGTTCAACAGTTGCTTGCGGCACCAGAACTTGATCTGAATGCGATAGATGCACATGGAAATACAGTTTTAATATTGGCATCTTTAAAGAGAGATGTTAATTGTGTCAAACAGTTACTTGCAGTGCCAAGAGTTAATCTGAATGCGGCAAATGCAGATGGATTTACAGCTTTAATAATCGCATCTTTAAATGGAGATGGTGATTGTATTAAAGGGTTACTTGCAGTATCTGGAATTAATATAAATGCAGTAAATATACATGGAAATACAGCTTTAATGTTGGCATCTTGGGGTGGACATGTTGATTGTGTTCGACAGTTGCTGGCAGTATACGGAATTAATCTGAATCTGGTAAATATACATGGAGATACACCTTTAATACTTGCAGAGCAGAATGGGCATTTTCATTGTGCTCAATTATTAAGGAATAAATTAAGAATAATAAAGGAATCAGGCCCGGCATATTATTCATAAAAAATTATTACATAAAAGAGGAAGTATAAAAACTTCCTTTTTTTTATGCTAAATAATCAGTTAAATCTTCGGTAAGCCAATTGCGGGCATATGCATGTTTGGCAACTTTCTTTTTAGGTGAAGCTTTTTTTGTGACAGATTTTTTTTCTTTTTGAGGAGTTTCATTTTTTTCATTATGTACACATCCAGATAAAAGTAATCCACTTGTAAGAAGAGCAAGAATACGTATATGTTTCATTAATATTCCTTTTTATTCTCAATGCTAACTTTTTTTATTACTTTTTTAACTATAAAAACTATCTGAAAACATTTCAATAAAAATGTAAAAAAAGTGAAAAAAGTGTTGTTCTTCTTTTCTTTTTTCCAGTACTCTGTTTCTTTACATTAAAAAGGGGATTGTCTCATGGTTAAATATATTTTTGTAACAGGTGGTGTTTTTAGTTCTGTAGGCAAGGGGGTGGTTGCAGGTTCTTTAGGAAGAATGTTGCAAGAGCGAGGCGTTAAAGTAGGAATTCAAAAATTGGATCCTTATATTAATGTTGATCCTGGGACATTGTCTCCTTATCAACACGGAGAGGTTTTTGTAACAAATGATGGAGCAGAAACTGATCTTGATCTTGGTCATTATGAACGATTTTTAGATATTAATATAAAACGGTCATGTAGTGTTTCTTCGGGGCAAATTTATGAACGTGTTATTGGAAAAGAACGTAAGGGTGAATACCTTGGAAGGACAATTCAAGTTGTTCCTCATATTACTCAAGAGATAAAAAATGCAATAGAACATGCAGCCGTTGAAATGGATTGCGATGTTCTTGTGGTAGAAGTTGGTGGAACAATTGGAGATATAGAAGGAGCTCCTTTTATTGAAGCTATTCGTCAAATGCGTTTTGACTATGGTGATAAAAGTACTATGTTTGTACATTTAACGTGGCTTCCTTTTTTGCAAGCAACAAATGAATTAAAAACTAAACCATCACAACATTCATTGCGAGATTTGCGATCATTAGGAATTATTCCTGATATTATTATTGTACGAGCAGATGAAGAAATCGATGAAAATTTATGTGCTAAAATTGCTCATTTTGCAAGTGTTCCAGAAAAACAAATTTTTCCTTTAGTTACAGAAAAAAATCCCTACAAAGTTCCTCTTCAACTTGAAAAAAAAGGAGTAGGGCAATTTTTGGTTGAACGGTTAAATCTTGAAGATAGAGTGCATGCGCCTGATTGGTCAAAGTGGGAAAAAACTATTGAACTTTCTGAAGCTGTATTTACTCAAAAAATTACTATTGCACTTGTTGGTAAATATGTTGAATTACAAGATTCTTATTTAAGTGTTAAAGAAGCATTATTGCATGCTTCTCGGCATAAAGAGGCTCATCTTACTATTAAATGGATTCACGCTGAAAAAGTAACAGAAGAAAATGCGGCTGAACTTTTTAAAGATTGTGATGGGATTTTAGTTCCTGGTGGTTTTGGAGATCGAGGAATTGAAGGTAAAATTATTGCGGCACGTTTTGCGCGGACGCATAACATTCCGTATCTTGGCCTTTGTTTGGGGATGCAAATTATGTGTATTGAATTTGCTCGCGCATTTATAAATGCAACGGCTAATTCTGCTGAATGTAATGATGGAACTTCAACTCCAGTTGTAGCTTTGATGGATCAGCAACAGAATGTTACAGAAAAAGGTGGCACTATGCGATTAGGAATTTATCCTTGTCGATTATTGCCAGGGAGTAAAGCAGCATTTGCTTATGGTGATCAAGACCTTATTTATGAACGACATCGTCATAGATTTGAATTTAATAATGTGTATCGTGAACAGATGGAAAAAGCAGGTCTCATTATTTCAGGAGAATCTCCTGATGGTTCATTGGTAGAAATTGTTGAATGTAAAGATCATCCTTTTATGGTTGCAAGTCAATTTCATCCTGAGTTTTTATCTAGACCAGATAAACCACATCCATTATTTGAGGCATTCATTCAAGCAACATTATAGAATTATTATTTTTAAAAAAGCAAGCTTGTCTTAATAAAAACAAGCTTGCTTTTTTAAGATTATTGTGTCGGAGGAATTAAAAATCTTTGTGCAAAAATTGATTTTGTATTTTTATCTTTCATAAAAATAACAAGCCAAAGAATACCTCCAAAATTAAGAGCTATTCCGAGTATAATTCCTATAGCCCAATCTAGAGGACTAAGAATATTGTTTCTAATAATTATATCAAAAAACAAATAACTAACAGGTATAAAGAGGAACAAAGAAGTAATAACTCCAGGATTATAGAAAGTTCGTCCTTTCATATTACATACTACAATATGAAAAAAAGTATTTCCTACTGATATTAAGATTGTTGCAAGTCCTAACCATGGCGCTTTATCAATAAAAAGAGCTGCTAGTAAATAAAATCCCCATCCTATAACAACGTTTATTATTAATGCGGAATGTGTATTGAGAGGGTATCGATCAGGTTGATTACTTTTGAACATAACTTTATTTATATTTCCTGGAAAATATCCTGGATATCGATACTCTTCAACTTGATGAGCAAATAATGTAATTAAACTAATCCACATAAGTTCTTGAAGAGCAGATATTTGCCCATGAACAAAGTATAAATAGATTCCACAGATTATTCCAAGAATAATTCCAATATCAAACCAATGATTTCTTAAGAAATTCATACTACTCCTTTTTTAATAGTAGAGGTAAAAAATATTATTTTAGAAAAAAAAAGAGGCCATTTCGGACCTCTTTAATTTTTAAGCTTCTAATTTTTAAATTAGTTCTTTATCTAATTCTTTATCAAAATCTGTTTCGTTGTCAACAAGTTCTTTAGAAGCTTTTTTTGTTACTGCTTTAGCAACAACTTCAGTTTTGTTTTTAACTGTTTTTTCTTCAGCTGATTTCCAACATCCAGGTAAAACAAGCAAACTAGTAGCAATTAATGATAATGCAAAAAACTGTTTTTTCATGAGGTGATCTCCTGTTAATATTGTATAACTATTATCTGCTCATAGTTTAGCGATAAATAAGAAGAATACAACTTTATTTGTTACCTTTTCTTTGTTGTTTTCTTTATTGCTTTTTTAGCAGTTGTTTTTTTTATTGCTTTGCGTGATTTTACTTTCTTTTTAAATGGAGATTTAATTAATGCATGGGCTAATACATCATCCATTGTAGTTGCATAATGAATCGTTAATCCAAGCACAGTCTCCTTGAGTATTTCTTCAATGTCATCTCTGTTATCATTGGGAACAATCACTGTTGTTATGCCATGTTGTCGAGCAGCTAAAAGCTTTTCTTTAAGACCTCCAACTCCAAGAACACGTCCACGCAAGGTAATTTCTCCAGTCATTGCAAGATGAGCTTTTAAAGCTGTATCAGTTAATGCAGAAACCATTGCAGTACACATTGTAATACCAGCAGAAGGACCATCTTTTGGAGTAGCCCCTTCAGGTAAATGGATATGAATATCTTTGGTGTTGTAAAAGTTTTTATTAATTCCAAAATCTTCTGCACGGGTTCTAATGTAACTTAATGCTGCTTGAGCAGATTCTTGCATTACTTCACCAAGTTGGCCAGTCAATGTGAGCCCACCTTTTCCGGTTAAAACAGAAACTTCTGTTTCAAGAACTTCACCACCAAGCTCTGTCCATGCAAGTCCTGTAACAAGACCTGTATTTTCTAAAGATTGAAGTTGTGTTTTTTTGTAAATAGTATGTCCTAACCAACTTTTAATAAGTTCATCAGTGACAGTAATAGCTTTTGTATCTTTTTCTTTTAAAAGTACCTGAATAGCTTTTCTCATTAATTTTGCAACAGTCCGTTCAAGTTGACGAACTCCGGCTTCTTTTGTGTATCCTGTAATTACTTTTTCAATAAGTTCATCACTTATTTTAAATTGCTGAGGAGTTAAACTGTATTCTAATAAATTCTTTTTCATTAAGAATTTTTTTGCGATACCTATTTTTTCTTCGGTAGTATATCCAGAAACTTGTATTACTTCCATTCTATCAAAAAGTGGATAAGGAATGGTATCCATATGATTTGCTGTTGTTACAAACATAACTTTAGAAAGATCATATTCAGCATCAAGAAAGTGATCAACAAATGTTTTGTTTTGTTCTGGATCTAATACTTCAAGTAAAGCTGATGCAGGATCTCCATGCATATCCATAGACATTTTATCTATTTCATCAAGCAAAATAACAGGGTTAATTGTTTTTGCTTTTTTCATAGCTTGAATAATTTTTCCTGGAAGTGCTCCGATATACGTTCTTCTATGACCTCTAATTTCTGATTCATCTTTTATTCCACCAAGTGAAATGCGGACAAATTCACGACCTAAACTTTGAGCAATAGAATTTGCAAGAGATGTTTTACCAACCCCAGGAGGCCCAACCAAACAAATGATTGGAGAACGTTCAAGTGTTTTTGAAAATTTCTTTGCAGCTAAAAATTCAATAATGCGTTCTTTAACTTTTTTAAGACCAGCATGATGTGTATTAAGAATTTTTTCTGCTTCTACTAAACTGATTCTGTCTTTACTTGTTTTGCTCCATGGTAATGAAGCAATCCAGTCAACATAATGACGACTAACAACAGCTTCAGAAGAAAGAGGTGGCATCTGTTCTAAACGTTTTAATTCTTTATCTACTTTTTCAAGAATTTCTGCTGTTGGTTTTAATGCTTTAATTTTTTTACGAAGATCATCAAATTCATCTTGTTGATCTTCTCTTCCAAGTTCTTTATGAATTGCTTTAATTTGTTCTGTCAGATAATATTCACGTTGATTTTTTTCAACTTGTGTTTGAATATGTCCTTTGATTTTTTGTTCTACTTCAAGAATTTCTATTTCTTTTTTAAGAATGAGAGAAATAGTTACAATACGTTTTTTTAAATTAGTTGTTTCTAAAATATTTTGACGTTCATCAAATGAAAGATTCAAATGAACAGCAATAGTATCAACAACATAATCAACATCTTCTGGGGTTTTATCTATAGAAACTAAATCTTGAGGAGCTTTATCATTTAATTTTGCATAAGTAGTATATAATGTTTTTAATGTTCTCCAAATAGCATCAAGTTCGGTTTCTTTTTTTGGAAATTCAGTATCTAAATCTTCAATGTAAACACCGGTAAGTTCTTCGGTATAAACAGTTTCGGTAATTTTTGCACGTGAAACACCTTCAACAAGTATTTTAAGCGACCCATTAGGCATACGCATTACTTGTAAAATAATTGCACGCGTTCCATGATCATAAATATCAGCTTCTATTGGTTGTTCAATATCAGGATCTTTTTGAGCACTAATAAAAATTGCTTTATCTTGTTTTAAAGCATATTCAACAGATTTAATAGAAGAAGGACGACCTACAATAATAGGTAAAATACTTTTAGGAAGGAGTACTACATTTTTAAGTGGTAATAAAGCTAAAAATTGTCTGTCATCTTCTTTTTCTTGAGCTGGAGTGATAATTATTTCTTCAGTCATTGCTTTTTCTTTATTCATAGATTTAAATACCTAACCTTATTTTTAGATTGCTTAAGCTTAAAGTAAAATACTAACTTTTCCCTAAAGTGTCTGCTAAAAGGGGTTTTTGAAAGTCTTTTTTAGAATAGCAAAGAGTAACAAATTTGTATAATTTTATGACAGAAACATTTTAAATAGGCGGAGATAAGCGGATGGAATGATTTTTTCTTTTTAAGGCGAAATCTATAAAAAAGATCATTTTTGATACTATTATTTCCTTTTTTTGCTTATCCTTAATGTTTTAAAAGACTAGACCTTTTGTGTGAAAGACGATATAATCTTTAGTTCCCTGCTTATCATAAAGAGTTTTCGCCCTATGTGGGTGATTTTTTCTTTCAAAGGGAAAGAACTTTTTATAAGCTTAAAATTTCCTCATAAAAACAATAAGGAATGATGTGAACGGAGAAAGAAGAAAATTTACTCTCCTTGCTAGTATTTTTAGTTTAGCAATCGGAGTTTATTGGTTGTTTAGACCTATAAAAGATAGTATATTTTTGTCTATGATTGGTGGTATTCATCAACCGAAGGCAAAAATGTTGTCTATTGTTGTAGTTGGTTGCTTTGTTCTTCTTTATTCAAAACTTGTAGATAAATTTGAGCGACATAAATTATTATATGGATTTTCATTGTTTTATGCAGTTGCTACTGCTTGTTTTGCTTTTTTTATTTGGCATCCTACCATTGGAATGAGCAATGTTGTGGCTTCTCCTGATCGTTACTTAGGGTGGGCATTTTATCTATTTGTAGAAAGTTTTGGATCAGTTATGGTGGCTTTATTTTGGTCATTTGTTTCTGATACTACCACGCCAGAATCAGCAAAAAGGGGATATTTTATGATTGCCATTGGTGGACAATCAGGTGGGTTTTTGTGTCCATTAATTGCTCAACAAGTAGCTAAATCATACGGAACAGGTATTGCTTTAATTATTCCTGTTATTGCACTTTTTGTGTTAGTAGGGCTTGTGTATTGCTATATGACAACTGTTCCGAAAAAAGAATTAAAAGGTTTTACTGGTGGGCACAAAGCACCGCTTGAAGGTAAAACAAAACCAGGATTTTTTGAAGGAATTCGTCTTGTTTTTACTAAACCTTATTTAGCAGCTATTTTTACTATTGTTGTATTTTATGAAATTGTAATTACTATTCTTGATTATCATTTTAAAATGTTTGCAAGTGAAGTGTATATCGGAGAAGATCTTACAAATTACTTATTCAGTTACGCACTGTGGACAAATGGCGTAGCTCTTGTATGTTTATTCTTTGGAGTTGGTTCTGTTGGCCGACGATTGGGTCTTGGAAAAACGATTCTCTTGCTTCCGATATTAGTTGCAAGTGCTGTTATTTTATTGTATTCTCATCCATTGCTGCCGATTGCATTTGCTATTATGGTATCATGTAAGGGATTAAACTACGCGTTAATTCAACCATCAAAAGAGCAGTTATATATTCCGACAAGTAAAGAATCTAAGTATAAAGCAAAAGCATGGATTGATATGTTCGGATCGCGTTCTTCTAAAGGAATGGGGTCATTTATTAATAGCTATCGAGAAACGATGCCGATAGAAGTTTTTGCAAGTGTTACGGCATGTTTATCTTTAGGCCTTATAGGTGTTTGGATTGTGGCAGCACTCTTTGTGGGAAGAGTTCATGCACAGGCAATAAAAGAAGAACGTATAGTCTGTTAAAAAAAAGAGAAGTATTAATAAAGGAGAATGTAGTAAAATAAGTAGAATTGAAGTA
Organism: Candidatus Babeliales bacterium; assembly: GCA_021735725.1. GTDB lineage: Bacteria > Babelota > Babeliae > Babelales > CAIQNR01 > JAIPGS01. The sequence continues at coordinate 3,280 of JAIPGS010000020.1, read as the reverse complement.
GTAAGAAAAGTAAAAATAAAGTCTAAATTAATAATTATTATTATACCCTTATAACAAAAGGTACGCGTTATGTTAAGTAGTGTGGTTCGGTTTTTTTTCCCTGATATTTTAAAAGAAGAAGTTAAAAAGTTTAGTCTTTTTTCTGTTGCTTGTTTTTTTACATTGGGAACATATTGGATTTTACGTCTGTTAAAAGATGTTTTGATTTATGAATTAGCTTTTCCAGCTGAACTTGGTTGGGGCATTGGATATGGAAGACTTTTTATTCCATCTTTAAAATTTATTTCTTTAGGATCGGTTCTTCTTTCTGTATTTATTTATAGTAAACTTGTTGATATGTATAAAAAGCATGAGCTTTTCTATGTAATTGGTGGGTTTTACATTGTATTGTTTACAGTTTTAACAGCTGTATTACTTATTAGTAATACTTATGGTCCAGAAGTTCTTGGTTGGTTTCCTCTTGCAGCTATTGGTGTTATTGGGTACTTGGCAACAGAAAGTTTTGGTTCATTAATTATTGCACTTTTCTGGTCGTTCACTGTTAGTGTAACGCAAGGTGATGAAGCTAAACGTGGATTCCCTTATATTATTGCAGTAACTCAAATTGGTACAATTGGTGGATCAGCATTAGTGTATTTCAATCTTCCAGATTGGTTGCTTTTTGTAATTTGTATTTTTTCTATTGCAACATTGTTATTCATCATCAGCCGTATTGTTAAAACATTAACTCCAGAACAACTTTCTGGTGTTAAAGCTGGTGAAAAGAAAGCAAAACCTGATATGATGGCTGGTGTGAAATTACTTTTCACAAAACCATACTTAATGGGTATTTTAGTAGTTTCTACTTTTTATGAAATTGCAAAATCTATTGTTGATTATCAAATGAAATCACAAGCAAACATTATCCCAAGCATTAACTTTAAACAGTTTCTTGGAATTTATGGTATGAGTGTAAACTTCTTAGCATTCCTTATGGCATTGCTTGGAACAAGTATTGTAATGAAAAAAATGGGACTTCGTTTCTGTTTAATTCTTTATCCAGTAATGTTTGGTTCTTCAATGATTGGACTTTACTTATTCTATCTTACAGGGCCAACTCCAGAAACATTATTATGGGCAACTTTTGGTGTAATGATGCTTGTAACAGCAACATCATATGCTGTTAACAATCCTGTAAAAGAAATGATGTATATTCCAACAAGTAAAGACGCTAAATTTAAAGTTAAAGGTCTTACTGATATGTTTGGATCACGTTCAGCAAAAATGTCTGGTATGCAAGTTGGTGGAGCATTAAATATTCCTGGTGATGCGATGGGGTCTATTTCTCGTTTAATGGGATATGGAACATTGATTTCACTTGGATTTATTGGTGTATGGTTAGCAGTTGCGATTTATGTTGGGCAAAAAAATGCACAACTTACTCGTGATGGTGAAATTGTTGAGTAAGAATCTTATCAAGATTAAAAGTAAGAGGATGGCATTATGCTGTCCTCTTTTTTTTAGGTGAAAAGGAGTTTTTGAAACTCTGTAACGTTTATTCTCTGTTTTAATATTGATTATTTAAAAAAAATGATAGACTGGTAATTGTGTCTTCAGTTATTTCCTCTTTTTTAAGGAACAAATATGTTGAGCCGTTTTTTTGAAACGATGTGGGGCAAGTTTGAAAGTAAAGATGAGCGATTAAAATTTATTAGACTTGCAGTAGTATTCTGTTTTACTATTGGAGTTTATTGGATTTTGAATCCTACAAAAGATGTAGTTTTTTTACACACTGTGGGGCTTGATTATTTTCCTTTTGTAAAATGGTTTTCTATTGGGGTTATTGTTCCTTCTCTTTTTTTATATGGTAAATTAGTTGATAAGTTTCCACGACATCAGGCATTTTATGTGCTCTGTGCATTTTACGCGACCGGTTCTTTAATTTTTGGATATTTTATTATGCACCCTCATTATGGTGTTGCAAATACAGTATTGAGTGAGTACCGTATTATTGGATGGTTGTGGTATGCATTTGTAGAAAGCTTTGGATCATTAATGGTGGTTCTTTTTTGGTCTTTTGCTGCTGATACATCAACTCCTGATTCTGCAAAGCGTGGATTTAGCATTCTTGCGTTAGGTGCGCAAATTGGTGGGGTATTGGGGCCTTTGATGTTACATGATATTGCACATTTCTGGGGTCCAGGGCAAGTAATATGTATTGGGGCTGTAGGAATTGTTGGTATCGGTGTTTTGATTTATTATTTTATGGCAGTGACTCCGGCAAAAGAACTGGGCGGATATCATTCTGAAGATGTTCAATCGGCTGGGTATACAAAACCAGAAGTAAATTTTTTAGATGGGGTAAAGCTTATTTTTTCAGAACCTTATTTGATCGGGATTGTTGCCGTTGTAACATTATATGAAGTTGTTGCAACAGTTATTGAATTTCATGCAAAAACGATGGGGAAATTCGCTTTTCCTGATTTGCATGATTACCATAGCTTTTCATTTAAATTAGCTTTATATGCCAATGGAATAGCGTTGTTAAGCTTGCTTTTAGGGGTTGGCGCAGTTGGGAGAACATTAGGTCTTTTGAAAACTTTATTACTTCTTCCTCTTCTAATAGGATTAGGAATTGCGGCTATTTTTTTTCACCCAACAATTTGGACGGTAGTTGTGGTGATGGTTGTGGTGAAAGGGTTAAATTACGCCTTAAATCAGCCAGCAAAAGAACAGTTATATATCCCTACAAGTAGAAATTCTAAGTATAAAGCAAAAGCATGGATTGATACTTTTGGCTCGCGCACTGCAAAAGGTGCAGGTTCCGCTGTTCATATGCTTCGTCCTGTGCTACAATTAGGATTCATAGGAGTAAGTTCGCTTATTTGTTTCGGACTTATAGCAATTTGGGTAATTGCGGCCTTTTATGTAGGTAATGCTCATGCAAGAGCGCTCAAAGAAGATAAGGTAATATGTTAAGAAAAATTTTTCTTCATGGTGCATTTTCTATAAATCTATTTCAGGAGAGTAGGTTGATAACAATTTTAAAGCCTTTTACAAAATAATTTTTTTGTAGAGGCTTTTTTTTTATAGTGTTGTTGTGTTGTAGTGAGTTAAAACCGCAGTGTAAAGGAACAATGAATGCAGTTTAGTTTGAAGAATATGTTTAAGTCTTTATGGGAAATTGAAGAACATGAAAGAGTTAAAACGTTATTTTTGGCAGTAGCTTTTTTCTTAATTATTTTTTCATATACCTTAACAAAAGAATTGAAAGATTCTGTTTTTATGGGAATTATTGGAA
>JAIPGS010000019.1 GCA_021735725.1 Candidatus Babeliales bacterium | reverse complement strand
TAATTTTTACATCTTCGGTTAAATAGGCTTCTATCCCAATAATTGGGTTGGTTCCTGCCTTTTTGCATTTTTGAAAAAATTTTACTGCTCCAAAAATGTTTCCATGATCAGTGATAGCAAGAGCTTTTAGGTTATTTTTTTTTGCAAATGCAATATAATTATCAATGGTAATTGCACCATCTAATAAAGAATGATCTGTGTGGACATGAAGGTGCGAAAAATGTTGTTCCATAAAGCCTTTTAGGTTACTAGCATTGTATTTTTATAAAGTATACTTTATGGTGTGAAATTTACAAATTAATGCTTTTTATAACTATTTTTTAGAGAGATGATTGCTCTTTTCTGAATGGTAGTGCATTAAGGAATTAAAAAAAATAAAAAAAAGAGGAGCACATTTTGCATTCCTCTTTTTTTACATTTTGTTTTAACCTAAATATTTTTGTTTTAAAGGTTTTTGGCAGAGTTGAAAAGAGAGTCTTTTAACCTAAATTACTGTATAAATTCTGGATATCATCAAGCGCATCAAGTGCTTCCAAGAATGCCATAGCTTTTTCACCTTTTTCATCATCAAGGTCTAAAGGATCTTTAGCTACCCATTCAATTTCTGCATGTTCAACGGTAAGTCCCATTTTTTTAACTGCTTCTTTAATATCATTAAGAGCAGGCATATCACAGATAATTGAGACAAGGTCATCATGTTTTGAAATATCATCAATATCATAATCGATTAATTTTTCAAGCAAGTCATCTTCTGATAAAGATCCGCCTACAGCTTTGATTACGCCTTTATGTTGGAACATCCAGTTCACAGCTCCAGATTCAGCTAAATTTCCACCTTGTTTAGAAAAAACGTGACGAAGTTCAGCAACTGCTCGATTTTTATTTTCGGTAAGAACTTCTACAAGTACTGCAATGCCGCCTGGCCCGTATCCTTCATACATATATTTTTCATAATTAACACCAGGAAGTTCTCCGGTACCTTTTAAAATTGCTCGTTTAGTGTTTTCTAAAGGCATATTAATTTCTTTAGCTTTATCAATAAGCGTTCTTAACCGAGGGTTTCCGGTTCCATTAATATCCCCACCGCCTTCACGCGCGGCAACAGTAATTTCTTTTATAAGTTTAGTAAAAGCTTTTCCTCGAGCGGAATCTTCTTTTGCTTTTTTATGTTTAATATTAGACCACTTTGAATGACCTGACATGATAACTCCTCTGCATTGCATTATATCAGTGTATTTTGTCCGAAATATTTCTTCTTTAAAAAGGGTAGCTTTTTATAACTAATTTGTCGACCTCGAGGTGTTTTTTCAAGATATCCTTGTCGAAGTAAAAAAGGTTCATACACTGCTTCTATAGTCTCTTTATCTTCACCAATAAGTGAAGCCAGAGTTTCAAGACCTGCTGGTCCACCAGCAAAATGTTCAATAAGTTTTCTTAAAATAAGATTATCAACAGTACAGAGTCCATCATCATCTATTCCTAAAAAGTGAAGTGCTTCTTGTGTTAATGCATCATCAGATTCATTTTTATGTTGTACCTGAGCAAAGTCTCGGACGCGACGTAAAATCTTTTTAGCAATACGTGGAGTTCCTCGTGCAGATTTTGCAATTCTCATTGCTGCTTGATCTTTTATAATAATTTTTAAAAAAGATGCATTTTGTAAAATAATTTTTTGTAGTTCATCTTCTGTATAGAAATCGATACGTTCGGTTATTCCAAAACGACTCCGTAAGGGAGCTGAAATTTTACCACTTTGAGTTGTTGCTCCAATAAGAGTGAATGGGTGTATTGGTAAATTGATTGATTGGGCTCCCGCTCCTTGCCCAATAATAACATCAACTCTAAAATGTTCCATCGCACTGTAAAGAACTTCTTCTACTGTTATGGGCATTCTATGAATTTCATCAATAAATAAAATATCACGGGGTTCAAGGCTTGTTAAAATTGCAACTAAATCTCCCGTTCTTTCCATCATGGGGCCACTACAAATTTTAATTCCCACATTCATGATTTGGGCCATAATATTTGCAAGTGTTGTTTTTCCTAGACCAGGAGGGCCAAAGAGTAAAAGATGGTCAAGAGACTCATTACGCATCTTTGCAGCTTGCGTATAAATATGTAACTTTTTTTTGAGTTCTTCTTGACCTAAATAATCATCAAATGTTTTTGGAGTAAAATCATACTCTTTTTCTTCTGGTGATTGTTGTAAGGATATAAGGTCGATGCTTTCTAAATTTTCCATAGTATTATCATATCATTGTTTTTAGAGAGGGGAAATTATTTTTAGAAAATAAACAAAGGGGAAGAAAACTTCCCCTTTTGGTAGTATTATAAAGTTAGTTGATCCACATTTGTTTTGAATGCTCCATAAAAAGAAACATCAACAGGATTTAATAAGTTGGCAAGTTTCATTGCGCGTGCCATTCTATGAACTCCGATACCGCCACCAAAACGTTCATGAAAATCAAGTGAAAGGTACTCATTGAGCTCTGTCATTACGCGTTTTTTTCCAAATTTATTGAATAAAAGTTGTGCATAGTTTCCATCTGAAACTGTTTCAAAAAAATTTCTCATTTCATCAGGATTACAAGAGCGCTCGGCTGATCCAATTGTTTCCATGCCGTGTAAAATGACATCAACTTTTTTAAAAATATTATTTCCTGCATATTTCATATTCCAAAAAGGATGACTTCTTGTTGGGAAATTTTCAAGTAAGATGGCTTGATTAAGGGTATTACACATTGTGTCTTCATGTTCAGCTTCTATTAAAGAAATTCCATGTTCAAAAGCATATGTTTCATAATCAACGGTTGTGGGACTATTAAAACCTAAATAGTGAAGAATTTCAGTTTCAAGTTTTTTAAGATCATCCATGTTTCCTTTAGATTCAAATTCAAACATTGGAAAAATACGAAAGTGTCTGCCTGGAATTGGATTGGGTTCGTCTCGATAACTTGTTGTAGAACAAAAAACGCCAGGCCAATCAGGATTGTTAATGAGTTCACGTTCAAGCCACATTTGGCCAGTTTGTGGAAGTGGCCATGTAACACCTGTTAATTTATAGTGAGCAACTGTTGAAGGATCTTCACATGCTGCTAAAATTGAAAGTCGAGATTGTGCAGGCACCTCAATAAAACCTTTTGATAGAAAAAAAGCACGAAGTTTATTCGTTACTACGTGAAATTCGCGAGTATTTTCCATTTTTTCCCTTACTTGAAAATTATTAATAACACATCGCTTTTAAATGCTATCAGTATGTTTTTTTTAATGCTACGGTTTTATTAATTTTTTTTGATAGGTCCTTTTTTTCAGGGTCTTTGAGTTTTTTAAATGCTACTTTGCACTCTTTAAAAAAAGAGATGAGAAAGTGAGAAACAGTGCAAGTCTTAAAAAGAATATTTAAGACATTCTTAAAATAATTCCTTGAATCCATCCTAACCCTGCACAGGTAATCCATAAAGAAGTAATACCATAACTCATGAGAGGAAGAGGTATGCCAACTATTGGTAAAAGTCCGCAAACCATAGCAATATTAATAAATGCAGAGAGAAGCACAGGCAGTATTAGACCGATTCCTAAAAGTTTTGCAAAAAATGTTTTTACTTTTTCAAGACGATAAAAAATACGCAAAAAGAGGGAGAGATATAAAATGAGCAAAAGGACGCCTCCTACAAATCCCCATTCTTCACAGAGTACAGAAAAAATAAAATCAGTTCGACTTTCTGGTAAAAAAAATAAAGTATTTTGTGTGCCGCAAACAAATCCTTTTCCAAATATTCCTCCTGATCCGATAGCAATTTTTGATTGTTCAATTTGATAGCGTTCTTTACGATTGTCTCCTGCTCCCAAAAAAACCATAATTCGTTGTTTTTGGTATGTTTTTAATAATGTCCAACAGAGTGGCATTGAAAGAATACAACAGAGTAACCCATATCTGAAAAATTTTTTCCCAATTCCTGCAAACCACAAAAGAATTAATCCTGATCCAGCAACTACAAGAGCTGTTCCTAAATCAGGTTGGCGTAAAATAAGTAAACTACTGATTCCTAGACAAGCTAAGATAGGAAAAAAAGTTTCGAGTGTATAAATGGGGACATCATTTTCTGTGTATAAAAAATAGGTAAAAAAGGGAGGCAAAAAAAGTTTTGCAAGTTCAGAAGGTTGAAATCGAAATAATTTTAAATCAATCCAACGTTGGGCGCCCATTCCAATTTTACCTTTTATTAAAGTATATCCTAAGATTAATATCATCAAAAAATATAAAAAATAACCAGTTCTACATAGTTTACGGTAATCGGTTAAACAAAAAAACCAGTAAACTATAAATCCAGAAATAAAACCAAATAACTGTTTTTGAAAATGAATAGAAAAAGGAATGGCTTGCGTTGTTGTTGCACTATATACAAATAATAATCCGATACTTGCAATAGTCCATGTTAAAAAAAAACTAAGCCAATCAAAATAAAATATATGCCGTTTACTTAAAGTCATTATAATACACCTTTTTATAATTTCTCAAAGTATAGCATATATATTTTATTTGTTTATAAATGATCTTTATTCTTTATAATCCATGATTGGCTAATGTTGTTGGAGTGGAGTTGTTAGAACTACGTATTATTTGTGTTTCTTTTGTTTGAGGATTAAATATAAAACATTTTATTTTTTTTCCTGGAATACCATCTCTATCCTGTGAAATAACAGTGACAATATATTTACTACCGGAATAGGTTTGCGTAATTAAAGAGTTTTCATTGTCTTTTTTGAACGTCATAAATGTATTTCCTTTTACGACTATTGTGTCTTCTTGACTTGCTACAAGTGAGACTGAAAATAATGAGAGAAGAAAAAAAGATAAAATCTTTTTCATGTTAGCCCTTAATATAAAGTAGAAAGAAAATTTTTATAAAATTATTAAAAAAATGTAAAAAATATTGTTTTTTTAAAATCCTCCATAACCTTTTCCTGTACGGTGTAATGCAATGAAAGTGTTGCTATGCTATCATGAATATATAATAAAATCGAGAAATAATTTTTAGAACTAATGATTGAGCTTTAAAAGTATTATTTTTGTATTTAAAAGATGAGATTAATAAGTATATTTTGTATAAAAAAACTACCGATTTTTATATTCATAAATTTGGTAAGGAATATAAAAATCGATAGTATAATTTTTTTTAAGATAATTATCTTAAAAGCATCGCTGCCATTCCAGAAACAATCTGATGTGCATCGTATTTTTCTAAAAGTGTTTTTCCTAGTTGTTCAAAACGAGTATGTTGTCCACGTTTTAAAAGTGATTTGATTTCAGCATCAAGTTGTTGTTCTTTTCTGTTTTGTAGTTGAGCATTAGTTGGAACATTTTCTCTTGTTGCGTTTAATCTTAAAACTTGCAACATTCTTTGGAATGTTTTGCGTTCTCTTTGTGTAACTAGTGTCATTGCTGCACCAGATTTACCAGCACGTCCTGTACGTCCAATACGGTGAACATATGATTCAGGAGTTTGAGGAAGAGAGAAGTTAACAACATGTGTTAAATCTTTAACATCAATTCCACGAGCAGCTACATCTGTTCCCACAATAATAGTACATGATTGAGCTTTGAAAAGTTTTAAAACACGTTCACGTTGAGATTGTGAAATATCACCATGTAATTTTTCAGCAGGGTATCCTTCTTCTTTAAGAAAATCAGATACGTCATCAACTTCACGGCGAGTTCTACAGAAAATAAATCCGTAAAAAGCATCAGCTCCATCAATTAAGCGGAACAATGCGTCTCTTTTTTCGCGTGAACTTTTTACTTCATAAAAAGTTTGAATAACATTAGCTTTAGAATCATCATTATTTTTTGTTTCCAAAAGAAGAGGATTCTTCATATATTGTTGTGTTAATTTTAAAATAGCAGATGGCATTGTTGCAGAAAAACAAAGTGTTTTTCTGTCTTTATTTGCATTAGCTAAAATTTCTTTAATTTCAATTAAAAAACCAGCATTTAACATTTCATCAGCTTCATCTAAAACAAAGTATTCAATGTTTTTAAAATGAACAGTTTTTCTTTTAAGGTGATCAATTACACGGCCAGGTGTACCAACAACAATATGACAATTTCTACGAAGTTGTTTGATTTGGGGGATAATGCTTGCTCCGCCATATACAGGGATAATATTTAAACGTTTATTTCCTTTAAGAGAATTAAGCTCGTCACATACTTGCAGAGCAAGTTCGCGTGTTGGAGCTAAAATCACAGCTTGCACATGTTCGCAATCTTCTTTGATACGGTCCAATAAAGGAAGACCAAATGCAGCAGTTTTACCTGTACCGGTTGCAGCTTTTCCAATAATATCGCGTTCACTGTTCAGTGCATGTGGAATTACTAAAGATTGAATTTCGGTAGGAGTCGTAAAGCCTTTTTTTTCTAAAACGGCTAACGTTTGACTCGAAAGACCTAAGTCTTTAAAAGTGACAGAATTCATAAAGATTCCTCGGTTTTTAAAATAACAAACGGAGAATTAATTATGAACCCCAATTTTAACTAAAAAATAGTTCTGAATTTTAATTAACACCCCTTAAAACATTTATTTAGACATTTTCAGTATAGCAGAAAGAAGAATTTAGGCAAGTTGATTTTTGGATGAATCACCGTGCCGTTAAGATATATTATAAAAATCATAATATTTACAGCTTTTAAAAGTATTGATTGAGCTTAAAAGTTTTAAAGAGATTCCTTAAATTAAAGGAATCTGGTCGGGATGGCCAGACTCGAACTGACAACCCCTCGCTCCCAAAGCGAGTGCGCTACCAATTGCGCCACATCCCGATTAAAACTTTTGATTTCAATGAATTTGGGGTGGATAGTGGGGCTCGAACCCACGACCCTCAGAACCACAACCTGATGCTCTACCAACTGAGCTATATCCACCAGCATATTCTTATTTTAAAAAAAATCCAACAATTGAGCTTGTTGAAAGTCTTTCAAAGAGATTTTCAGTATAAAGAGGTTTATATAAAATGCAAAATATTATTTTAATAAATTTATGGTAAACTATTTTAAATATGTTTGAATACACTTTCTGTAAGGGGGTAAAGCCACTATGGAGCATGAAAATAAAGTACGTATAAAAGTTATAGGAGCGCGGGAACATAATCTTAAAAATGTGACTGTAGAAATTCCTAAAGATACGTTGACCGTTATTACTGGTCCATCAGGATCAGGAAAATCATCATTAGCTTTGGATATTTTATATACCGAAGGTAAACGCCGTTATACAGAATCACTTTCAGCATATGCCCGTCAATTTTTGGGAATCGCCAAAAAGCCTGATGTGGATAGCATTGAAGGATTATGTCCTGCAATTGCTATTGAACAAAAAACAGTTGGTTCAAATCCACGTTCAACAGTAGGAACAATTACAGAGATTTATGATTATCTACGTGTGCTTTTTGCGCGAATAGGTAATTTGTATTGTCCTGATTGTGGCACTGCTGTTGGTGCACATTCAGCTGAAAGCATTACTTATATGGTATTGGCTAATTTTAAACATGTTACTATTTTGGTTGCAGCTCCTGTTGCACGGCAAGAAAAGGGTGAATTTAAAAATACACTCTTAAAATTATTCAAACAAGGATATTACCGATTTAAAATAGATGGAAAAATATATAAAATTTCTGATGAAGAAGAACTCAAGGCACTTAAAATAGCAAAAACCTATAAACATGATATTGATATTTTAATTGACGCAATAACTGTTGACCCAGAAGAAACATCGCGATTGCAAGAAAGTATTGAACAAGCAGGACAACTTGCACAGGGACTTGTTAAAATTATTGTTGATGAACAAGAGTATCTCTATTCTTCTCATAGTGTGTGTTTAAAATGCGCAACATCATTTCCTGAAATGGAGCCTCGTTATTTTTCTTTTAATTCTCCAATGGGTGCTTGTAAACCTTGTTCAGGATTGGGCATTATTAATGAGTGGCCATGGGAAAAAGGTGATCCAGATTTTTGGAAAGCAAAATATCCTGATTTTTTTGGAAAGTATGCAAAAAAATTAACATGTACTGATTGTATGGGTAAACGACTTAATAAAATGGCACTTTCTGTTTTGATTCAGGAAAAAAATATTGTAGATATTGCAGATCTTTCTATTGAAGATGCGCTTCATTTTTGTAAAAATTTACGTGTTGATGAAACATCACAGATTGTTGCAACTCCTTTGTTGCGTGAAATAACCAAACGTCTTCAATTTTTGTTTGATGTGGGGCTTCCTTATGTAACTTTGAATCGATCTGCTCAAACACTTTCTGGGGGAGAAGGACAACGTATTCGTTTAGCAACACAAATTGGTTCTGCTTTAAGTGGTGTTCTTTATATTTTGGATGAACCAAGTATTGGACTTCATCAACGGGATAATGATCGTTTAATTGAGACACTTAAAAATTTAAGAGATCAAGGAAACACTGTTATTGTTGTTGAACATGATATTGATACAATTAGAGCTGCTGATTTTGTGATTGATATGGGTCCAGCTGCGGGAGTGCATGGTGGACATGTAACTGCAACAGGAACACCTGAAGCGTTAAGTAGTAATAAAAATTCATTAACAGGTGCCTATCTTTCTGGAAGAAAAGAAATTGTTACTCCTAAAAAATACAGGCAACCTCAAGAATTTTTACTATTAGAACATGCATCAAAACATAATCTTAAAGATCTTACTGTAAAATTTCCTTTAAAAGTATTATGTGGAATTTCGGGGGTTTCAGGATCGGGAAAAAGTACTTTAATTATGGAAGAACTTGTTCCAGCTCTTGAACGTGAATTAACAAAAAAACCTTCTGCACGAAAAGAGCATACAGATCTTGCAGGAGCAGAAATTCTTAAAGCAATGGTGGTGATTGATCAAGCTCCTATTGGAAGATCTTCACGATCTAACCCAGCAACATATTTAGGAATTTTTGATCAAATTAGAAAATTATTTGCAAGTTTACCAGTGAGTAATGTGCGTGGATATAAAATTGGACGATTCAGTTTTAACAGACCAGATGGACGTTGTTTTGAATGTAATGGAGATGGAACAATAACTGTTTCGATGCATTTTTTGGCAGATGTTACTATGGAATGTAAAAGTTGCAAAGGCAAACGTTACAATCAAGAAACATTGCAAGTAACTTATCGTCAAAAAAATATTGCACAAATTTTAGATATGACAGCTTTTGAAGCGTGTGAATTTTTTAAATCTCATAAATTACTTCATAAACGTTTAGAGTTATTGTGTGATGTTGGTCTTGATTACATAAAATTAGGACAAGGGTCTCCTACCCTTTCTGGTGGAGAAGCGCAACGTATTAAATTGGTTAATGAACTTGCAAAGCGTGGCCAAGAAACATTATATATTTTAGATGAGCCAACAACTGGATTACATAATAGTGATATTGAAAAACTTTTAGTTGTTCTTAATCGTCTTGTTGATCAAGGTAATTCAATGATTATTATTGAACATAATCTTGATGTTCTTAAAACAGTAGATTACCTTATTGATCTGGGACCTGAAGGTGGAGCAAATGGTGGAACAATTGTAGCACAAGGATCACCACGTACTGTTGCGATACATCCACAAAGTTATACTGGAACCTATTTAAAAAAAATATATGCAAAGTAAAGATTCATTGATCGTTTCATTGTGTTTTTTATAATTCTTTTTATACTCTTCTAAAATGTGTAATGTCATAGAAAGAAAGGAAAATAAATGAAGAAAATATTTTTTATTGGATTGTTGTTGCAAAGTACCTGTTTGCTTGTCGCAGGAGAAAAGTCTAAACTCGAAACACTAGATGTAACGTTTCCTCTTTCTGAAAATACAATCGTAGTACATAATAGATATGGATCAGGAAAAGTATATTTTGGATTTACTGAAGGTATTCTTGCAGGAGTTGCAGCAGTTTTAAAAGGAGCAGAAGACGCAGGTGGTACAATAACAAAAGAAGAATTAGAAAAAATATTCAAAACGGTTCGTCAAACCTATGGAACAAATCCTTATTTTCAGGAAACTTTATTTAAAAAAGTAAAAAACCCAGTAAGTAGGAAACAATTAGGATATGAACAATTAGGATACAAATAAAGAGGTTTATGAATGAAATTAGTGATTCAACGGGTTAAAAAAGCAGCAGTAGAGATTGAAGGGCAGGAGTTTAGTTCAATTGGCCAAGGACTTTTGGTTTTTGTTGGATTTACTCACACTGATACTCAAGATACGCTTGTTGCAATGGCTAAAAAACTTTTTGCATTGCGTATTTTTGCAGATGGATTTAAGCCTATAAATAGTAATATTGCCGATGTTGATGGTGAGATTTTACTTGTTTCTCAATTTACTTTATACGCAAATGTTTCAAAAGGAAATAGGCCATCTTTTGTAGATGCAATGGCTTCAGAGCAGGCAGAAGAACTTTTTAATCTTTTTATTAAAGAAGTAAAAAATATGCATCCAAAAGTCAAAACAGGGCAATTTGGGGCTGATATGCAGGTAAGCTTAGTGAATGATGGGCCAGTGACTATTTTACTTGAATCCTAGCAGAAAGGCGTTCTATTGCGTTTTTTCGTAAAGTTTCTATACTTGAATAATGTAGTAAAAATGAGTTTTTACTTTCGTTAAGTAAATTTAAAAATTAATCAGAAGGATTATCTATGCGTAAGTGGGTAATATTATTTTCCTTTTTTATAATGGGTAATTTCATTAATTTAGGCGCACAGGACACATTGTTTGGGTATAAAACAATAAATTTACAAGTGCAAGAAGAATCGATAAAAAAATGCATTAGAAATCATTATTTAAAAAAAGCGGCATTTTACGGATCTTCAGCATTGCTTATTGGATTGGTGTGGTCTAATCATTTAAAAGGATTGTTAGATTCTTCTCATCGAATTATTTCAGCTCAAGAATATCATAAAATTGTTGAAGATAAATCGTGGAGCCAATGGTTTATGACTGGTGGTAAGTGGATTGGAGCAAAAGCTTTAGAATCTTCTGCTATCAGTATTATTTCAAATAAATTTTTAAATATAATGAGTAAATGTCAGGCCTCTGTTTCTTTAGAATGGTATTTAAATAGTCAAGCAGATACGATTGCTTTTTTGAAAGATCTTGAAGCAGATGCTGATGTGTTACCATTAGAAGAAGATTCTGCAGAGCGATGTTATAAAGCCATAATTTTAGAAGAAAAATTAAAAGTTATAATTCCCTCTTTAATGAATATTATCGCATATATGAACTATAGAAGCAAAATGGTTGAAAAAGATTCATTATTAGAAGCAACTCGTATGAAATGTGTAAGTAATCATGTAAAAAATTCATTAGAAAATTTATGCATTACATTAGAAAGTTTATTGTATAACTATAAAAATGGAACCAATAATCAAGAAGTTATGGAGCAATCAGTAGCTATTCCAACAGCACTTTCAGTGTTTACAGAACATTTTTATTCCGATTTGAAAACCTTTGAATTGTATGAACAACAGAGTTAATATTTTTTGTATTTTAGAAATCGATATCAGTTGTAAAAGCTTTTTGTATATCAACTAATTTTTGTTCTTTACGAGCATCTTCTATTTTTGTAAGGAGGGTGCTATAAGTGCACACAGATCTTCCTTGAGGGTTCATTTTTTGTTCTCTAATATTTTGATATTCCTCTAAAATGAGTGGATCTTTAATATCAATAGTAGTCAAAATATCAGTTTTAGAGGCTGTCTGATCACGTAAATATTCTTCTGCCGATATAAAGTACTGTGGCTCTTGTATTGATGGATACTGTCTTACAATTTCTTTAAACTGAGACATTTTTTTATTTATATCTTTATTACTGAATACTGGATCTATAAAATAGGGTGTAATCTGTTTAAATCCATTACAATGAAGTGCACGTAAGATAGTGTATTCTTGTAAAAATAAATAACCAGATGCAAAAAAGGTAATAACAAGATTCTTATTTTTAGAATAATTTTTTGAATAAAGATGTATTAATTGTTCTGTAAATACAATTCTCACATGCTCTGGAAAAGCTTTGCAAGCGCACCATGAAAGATTGAGCTGTTTCCCTTCTTTTGCAAATTGTTCAATATGTGTTTGTGTAAGAATAATTTTTTTTGTTTCAACTCCGTAACTACAATGTGTTGAAAAAAAAATAAATAAAAAAAGTAAAAATTTCGCACCATCCATTTTTAATCTCCTTTATAATCTTTTAATAATCTTACTGACCCATCTTATTCATAATAAATTAATAGTAATATACTGTCAAAAGGGCCTGTAGATTTAATCAATTATATAAGAAGGCATTGAAGAAAATTGATAAAAAAACAGGGGCTTAAAAGCCCCCATTTGGTTATTTTTTAGGTCGAGATGATGACCTTAAACTTTTGAATTTAGTAAATGGTTTTTTAAAACCAGAAGATGATTTTTTATTTTCTGTTGAATCTGTAGAAGATTCAAATTTTTCTGGTCTACCAAAAGCAGATGATCCTGTTCTTTTTGGTTTATTAAAACGTGATGAGTCACCACGTGGTTTTCTAGAGTCAGAGAAACTTGAACGTTCTGGTCTTTCAAAACGAGAAGATTCGCTACGTGGTTTTCTAAAATCAGAAGAACCTGAGCGTTCTGGTCTTTCAAAGCGAGAAGATTCACTACGTGGTCTTCTAAAATCAGAAGAACCTGAGCGTTCTGGTCTTTCAAAG
>JAIPGS010000018.1 GCA_021735725.1 Candidatus Babeliales bacterium | reverse complement strand
GTGAATCTATTGATAAGGCCAATACAGAGTAATGAGCCGCCCGGAAATCCCGAGAAAAATAAAAAGACATCTCTTGTTCGTCTTTCTTTCTTATCTCTTTTATATTCTTTCTTTTATTCAATTTCTTATTTTAAGCGCACGTTTATTCTGAATGTGTGTATTATTCCAGCCGTCTTTATTTGGCTGTAAAGTCTCAATTATCCCTCTTTTTTTATCTTTAATTTTCTACCAACCTTTTTATACAAAGAAATCATTATGAAAAATTTACGTACCTTTTGCATACTTTTATTAAGCTTAACTGCTTCATTAATTCATTCTAAAATAGAAGAACCTTTAAAACATATCCGATGCCCATTAATCACAAAGGAATCATGCATACTTTTAAAATAAACTTCTTTACAGCGGCAAAAGATCATTCAACATTATCATCTGTTTTCTATCTGGGCCAACAGAAATATAACTAATTGGAGTCCCGGTAAGGATCTCTATTTTTTTAATAAATGCACGTGCATTTTCTGGAAGGTCACTAAATTTGGTAATATTTTTTATGGATGTTTTCCATCCTGGCATAGTAATAAAATGTGGTTTAATTTTTTTAGCCTCAGAAATTAAAGTTGGCATTGCATCATAATGTTTTGTTCCAATCAAATAATCATAGCATAGCTTAATTTCATCCATATCATCCAAATCATCAAGCTTTGTAATAACTAAAGAATCAACACCATTAATCATAACCGTATGACGAACTTGCACAAGATCAATCCACCCGTATCGTTGACTATAATTTGGACATGATTTTGAATGGGCTGCTTGCAATAATTTAACAATAGATTCATCTTTAATTTCTGTTGGTAAAGGCCCTGCAGAATGGCACGTAACATATGCTGGCACTACCAACACTGTCCAACCTATACGGCTTGGTCCAATGCCCAAACCAGTGCACACTCCTGAAGCTGTTGTGCTAGAAGAAGAAACATAAGGATAACTCCCTAATGAAACATCCAAATTTACACCTTGCGCACCTTCAAAAACAACGGCTACTCCTTGAACAATTTTTTTATTCAAATCATATTCAAGATTTTCTTTAACAAATGGTTTTAAACGCCGCGCATACTCTGAATAAAGATCATAGATTTCTTTAAAATCAAAAGGTTTTTCTCTCTTATCTTTAGGAATGGTAAATAATTTTTTAATTTTTTCATTAGCATAAGTAAGTTGTTCTTGTAAAACTACTTTAAAATGATCACTATCCATAAGATCTGCAATACGAATTCCCATCTTTAATCGCTTATCAGCTGCTGCCGCCCCTGTTCCTTTACATGCCCCAGCATCAGGACTTCCCTTATATTTTTCTGCCATTAAAGCATCTAATTTTTTATGATACGGCATAACAACATGCGCTTTAGATGAAATAAACAAACGGCCTTCTACATTTTTACCTTTTTTCTTTAAATAATTTATTTCAGAAACAAGCACAGAAGGATCTATTTCCATTCCCGCCATCAAATAACATTCAATGTCTCTATTTCTTACAATTCCTACAGGAATCAAATTTAAATTATATTCTTCAACACCTTTGCAAACTTTATGTCCTTTTTCACGTTTTTCACCCTGACCGCAAGCAATAATGCGTGCCCCGGCGCCAACAGTATAAGTAACCTTTCCTTTTCCTGCATCTTCATCACCGATAACAAGCACTGTACGTGGAACAATAGCACAAAGATTAATTAACGCGTTTAAAAGAATAAGAGATAGTATTTTTTTCTTCATGATTTCTCCTCTGAAAATGTAGTAAAAATAGTTGGTGACAGTCTGCCTCAAAAAAAAATTTGTGTAAATAAATACAAAAAAAGCCCGGAATAAACCGGGCTTTTAAATTTCTATGAAAAGATAGAACTATTTAGCTTCTTGAAAAATATTTTTAATCATAGAAAGCGAACCTGTTAAAGCAGTTGCTTCATAAGGAACAACAATCATTTTACCAGTTTTATCTTTCATCATTTCTGGCAATGTTCTCATATATTCCCGAGCAACCATATAGGCAAGTGGATCTCTTCCTGGAACTACTTTTTGTATCATCAAAATTGCTTGCGCTTCTGCTTCGGCAACTTTTAAACGAGCCTGTGCTTCACCATCAGCTTCACGAATTCTTGATTGAGCAACACCTTCAGCTTGTAAAATGCGTGATTCTTGTTCCCCTTCAGCTTTTAAAATTGCTGCGCGTTTTTCACCTTCAGATTCCAAGATAATTGCACGTCTATCACGCTCTGCACGCATTTGTTTTTCCATTGCAATTTGAATATCACGTGGTGGGTTAACTTCTTGAAGTTCAACACGATTCACCTTAACGCCCCATTTATCCGTTGCTTCATCCAAAATAAGTTGAAGTTTATCGTTAATAGAATCACGTGAAACAAGTGTTTCATCAAGATCCATAGAACCAATCACGTTACGCAAGGTTGTTTGTGTTAATTTTTCAATCGCTTCTGGAAGGTTTGAAACTTCATACACAGCCGCTTTTGCATCAGTAATTTGATAATATAAAAGCGCGTTAATTTCAATATTTACGTTATCTTTAGTGATTACATTTTGTTTAGGAAAATCATACACAGATTCACGTAAATCAATTTTTTTAACTTGATGCATATAGCGATGATATTTACCATACCCATCCTGTTTTACATAGGTCCATACGCAATAATGCGCTCTATCCATAAAAGGAATTAACAGATGCAACCCTGGAGTTAATGTTCTATGATATTTCCCCAAACGCTCTACAACTATCACTTCTGCTTGAGTAACTAAATATACTGCTTTTAATAAGAATACTATAAAAAAAAGTACTACCGCAGCAATAAGTACTAATGTGAATTGAATGATCATAATTGATCCTTTCTTGTTTTCTAAAAAATTTATTGGTTTATTTTAACGATAAGCTTTACGCCCGTCACATTAATAATTGTTACATTGTCCCCATACGCAAGAAACTGTCCATCCTGCGAAAGAGCAGACCAACACTCACCCCCAACTTTAATCTGAGCTGCATGATATTCTGTTGCATTTTTAATAACAACACCTTTTTTACCAATCAGTGCATGTACATTTGTTACTTCTTGATCTTTAAGAACATTAACCGCAACCCATGCATTAAGACCTATAAGTGAAAAAACTGTTCCACCAAAAAATACTAACCATTGAGACAAAACTGCAATATCATTCCAGGCACCCGCCGCCGCACTAAGTGCTCCAAAAGCTAACGAGAGTGAAAAGAAAAGACCAGGCGTTCCCATCTCAAAAATTACAAAAATAAGCGCCCAAAGAAGCCAAACTTGTGTAATTGTATAATTAATCATGAGATTCCTCCCCTGTGATTATCTGAGTATGTATAACCAGCGTATTCCGCTATTCATAGAATATGATTAAAAAACCCCATTGTCAAGGACTATTTGAATTTTTATTTTTCAAAAAGAGCCTTCTGTTGCATAATATAAATAAGACATTATACTAAAGACATACGAATAACTCCTACCAATAAGGATATCCACATGAATAAGATTTATGTATATCGGTTCTTTTTTATTGCTTTTTCAACAATTTTTGTACATTTTACCACCTTTGCACAATCATCAGGCATTCCTAAAGTCACCGTATTTGTTCATGGGAGTGATACAACCCCAAAAACATTTATAACAATGATTGAACGCTATTTACACCATGCTCCCGGAATGTATTCCTTACAAACAATTAATCCTTCATACAGATACGCTCGCTATATTAATAATCTGTGTTCTTACAATTCAGAAATTTTTCCACAAGAGCATATGTATCTTTTTTGCTGGTCTGGAAAATTAAGTAATAGCGAACGTAGTAATGCCGCTAACGATTTACATGAAGCTCTTGAAATACTTATTTCTTTTTATAAAGAAAAATATGAAACTATCGATCTCACCATAATTACACACAGTCATGGTGGAAATGTTGTTTTAAATTTGGCACACATAAAAGAAAAACCGAATTACAGTATACGTACGCTTATTTTAATGGCTACTCCTGTTCAAGAAAAAACTAAATATCTTGTAGATCATACATGCTTTAAAGAAACAAAAATGTATGCTCTTTATTCAACGTTAGACATACATCAAATTATAGATCCTCAGGGTCTTAACATAAAAATAAAGTCTTATCTTAATTTCTTTAATAAACAAACAATAACAAAAAAAGAATTAGAAACACCCTTTTTTTCTGAAAGAATGTTTTCTAGTGATCATATAAAACATATAAAAATTAAAACAAAAATGGGAATCTTGAGTCATATTGAATTTATACTCCCGTCATTTGCAAAAAAAATGACCTCCCTTTTAGAATCAGCACAAAAACATGATTTTTCATCAGAAGAGATTTTAATATTTACATATTAAGAAAGATAAAAATATGTTTTTTACTCCTCCAACACCTCCTCCTCAAAAGCCAATTTTTGTTACTGTTTTTGTACATGGAACCGATCTCATTCCAAAAACAATCATTAAGCCTTTTGAAAGGCTTGTTCGGCATGAATCAGGAATGTTTCCACTCAAAGAGATCACTGAAAAATATAAATATACTAAAGTTTTAAGAAATATATGCAGAGATAACCCTGATAGATTCCCAAAAGAATCAGCGTATCTCTTTTGTTGGTCTGGAAAACTAAGCCATAAAGACCGTTTAGCTGCTGCAAAAGATTTAAATAAATCAATTAATGACATTATTGAGATGTATAAGAACAAGAAACAGAAAATAATTTTTACAATTATTACCCACAGTCATGGGGGTAATGTTGTTTTAAACTTGTCTAACCTTAAAGAAGCGAAAAACTATTTTATTGATCATCTCATTTTAATGGCTGTTCCCGTTCAAGAAAAAACAAAAAAATGTGTTTCAGATCCCTTTTTTAAACAAACAACAATATATGCAATCTATTCAATGGGAGACATGGTTCAAATACTTGATCTGCAGGGAGCAAAACCACAAGGAAGAGCTTATCGAAGAATTTTTTCTGAACCAAAAAATGGTTCAAAATTACTTAACCTAGAAAAACCAATCCCTCTTTTTTCTGAACGAAAATTCAAAAGTAAGAAAGTAAACCATATCAAAGTTACATCAAAAAAAAGACCTATTTTGCACATTGAATTCTTATTGCCATCTTTTACTAAAAAAATAAGCACATTACTGGAACAAGCGGCCAAACATAATTTTTCTAAAGAAGAATTTCATTTTACCTTTTAAACTTATTTCACAGGTAAATTATTATAAAACTTCATCTAATCCTTTAGATTTTATGTCTCTATAATTTTCCACAAAGAAACGATTTTTAGTTTATTAATACAACAACTTTAAACCAACCAATTATATTTTTTCTTTACCACTCTTATGTGATGATTGAGAAGA
Organism: Candidatus Babeliales bacterium; assembly: GCA_021735725.1. Taxonomy (GTDB): domain Bacteria; phylum Babelota; class Babeliae; order Babelales; family CAIQNR01; genus JAIPGS01. The sequence continues at coordinate 7,664 of JAIPGS010000018.1, read as the reverse complement.
AGGCGCAGTAAAAAAGTTGCTTATTCCCCGCACCATTTCACAATAAAGTAATTTTATACACGCTAAACACGCATTATCTTCAGTCCCCAAAGGCTGGAAAATATCTATTTTTTGATCTTTTTCTGAAGGAATTAGAATACAATAATCATTTTTTAAAATATAACTATCATGTAATGTTTGATTCTTTTTTTGTCTGGCCTTAATACATTCTGCTTTCCATCGTGCCACCTTACCAACTGCAGCTTTTTCTCCGGCCCCTATAAAAAAGCTGTAGAAAAAAATAATAAATATGTTTAATTGCATAAAAATCCCCTCTCTAACATTTAAAACTTTTTATAATAGTATAAATAAGCTTAAATGTACGTGCAAGAAAATATACCATCATGACTTCTTCACAAGACATCAAAACAACGTATACTAAGCCATTATGAATACATTCAAAGAAAAAGTTTTTTATTATCTTATTCACTTTTTACAAGTGCAACTTTTTTTAACACTCGCTTCATTTCCAATTTTAGTTGCCTGGGGATTACCTCTTTCAATCATGACAGCGGTGGGAAATCTTATATTCAGCCCCTTTTTAACCGCTTTTTTATTATGTGCTTCATTGGTTTTTTTTACTGAATGTTTATATATTCCTAATGGGTGGCTCATTTATTTACTCGAAAAAATAACAAACTTCTGGATTTGGTGCCTTTCATGGGGCCAAAAATCATGGTTAATAGGATTTGCTAAACCTTCTCTTTTTATATTAATTGGGATTGTCATCTGTGCTTTTTTAATTATGCAACACAAAAAATTAGGACGACTTTTGCCCAGCCTTTGTGCTCTTTCATTATTATTGTTTTTTTCATCAATCTATTTATGTTCTTTTAAACCTTGCAATACAGAATATGATATTGAATGTGGCAAAAGAAAAGTAACAATAAAAATAAAAAATGGGATAACTGAGCTACATGACAATGGTGCCCTTGCGGCTAAACTTTCACCTGATTCATGGATTCAATATACTTTTTTATCAGAGCTGACAAAAAAGAGTGGAATAACTCAAATTGATCATGTATTTATTTCCAATCCTGGAACTTTGACCTTTCAAGCACTTACAACACTTTGTAAGCATATTACAGTAAAAACTGTCTCACTTCCCTTTTTTACCAGACAAATTTCAAGTTATGGCTGGAAAAAATTTTTTGAATGTAAACGAACGCTTCACAAAGAAAATGTTACATTAATCCGATCCCCTCAAACTCTTTACAAAGATCTCTCCCCATAATTAGAATAATATCAACACTTTTTTAGGGAAAGGTATGTTATGTTATTACGGGGAACAATTCTTTGCTTATCTATAATTTTTATAAACGCTGCTGAAAAAACGCATTCTGCGCCAGAAAAAAAAACTTTCTTTTTGCCTCCTCTTTTAAACTCTCGTCCATCCACAACAGTATCAACCAATACCAAACCTCAGCCTTTACATTCACAAAGTCACATTCCTCTTTCTAATAAATCTCATAGTTTATATATTAATCTTAATTCCTCAATGGGAAAAACCTATCGAGTTAAAAAATCAAAAGAAGCATGCTTCGTTCTTTCCCATAATCTTCAACCTTTAGGAACAAAGCAGCCTCAAGATGCTCCGGGATTTCCTGATCTATGGATTAACCTTGGCGAACGTTTTTTAGATGCATGTAGGCAAGGAGATTTACCTGGCATGAAAGCTGCATTGCTTCTGGGAAAAGAAAAAGGACTTACTGTTAATTCATCTCATAATGGTCATTACCCTTTAGGAGAAGTTTTTACAGAAGAATGTACTTATTTTTTACTTACTGAAAAAGCAAATCCTTATTTAAAACATCCTGAAAAAAGTTATACTGTTACCAATATTCATTTAAGCAAACTTTTTTTCTATTTAAATAATGAACCCACAGAGTCATTTCATGGCTCAAAAGCTACTCAAATAATCAATGAAAAAAAAGTAATTATGATACTTGCAAATCATATAACCGAAGAAGAAAAAAATAAACTTTGTAAGTACTGGAAAACAGCTCTTCATAAATATAAAAAATTTTATGGATGCCTTAATTACACAGAAGAACTTCCTGATGACAATGCATTTTTAAGCTTAATTAACACACTTCTTTATTCTAAAATAATTTAACACATGAAAAAAGCGACTTTAAAAAGTCGCTTTTTTACTTTTACACTACTATTACCACTCTAAAGAACCACCTGTTCTATATTCAGTCACACGAGATTCAAAAAAGTATTTCTCTTTACTTAAATCTGTTGATTGAGACATCCATGGAAATGGATTTTCAGTATTATATACTTTATCAAGACCAATGCGTTCAAGGCGTCTATCTGCAATATGTTCAACATAATTTACAAATTGATCAGAACTAATTCCTAGCAACCCTCGTGGACATGCATCTTTTGCATATTGTGATTCAAATACAACTGCTTGTTTAATAAGTGCAGTAATTTCTGATTTAAAATCTGCAGTCCATAATGCTGGATTTTCTTGTGTAATCGTATTAATCAAATCACAGCCAAATGCAAGATGAATACTTTCGTCACGCATAATGTATTCAAATTGTTCACCAATTCCAACCATTTTATTTTGACGTTTTAATGCAAGCATCATTGCAAAACCTGCATAAAAGAAAATACCTTCCATAATCACATAATAACCAATAAGATCATGTAAAAATTTTCGTAAACTTTGAAAATCTGTTACCTGAAATGTAGGATTAAAAATAGATTCTGTCATATCAATTACAAATCTATCTTTTGCTGCAATACTTGGAATTGTTTCATACATTTGATAAATATCGTCTGGATTTAAACCCAGCGTATCACAACAATAAATAAATGTATCTGTATGAACAGCTTCTTCATACGCCTGACGTAACAAATATTGACGACATTCAGGATTGGTTACATGACGGTACACAGCAAGCACTAAATTATTAGCTGTTAATGATTCAGCAGTAGAAAAAAAACCTAGATTCCAAATAATCATCCGGCGTTCATCTTCTGTCAAAAATTTAGGATCTTTCCACTGTTCAACATCTTTTTGCATCGACACTTCTTCTGGAGTCCAATTATTGGCCACACCTGCTTGATAATGTTTGCGTGCCCATAAATAGGTCATCGGCAAAATTTTATTAGGATCCGTTGTTTTATTATTAATAATACCCGATGTATTAATTTTTGTTGTTTTTTCCATACAAAAACCCCTTCGTAATTATTGGCATGATTCACAATCAGCATCTAAAAGACTACATGCACTTTTAACACTTGTTGCAGATTCTTTTATTGTGTTTACACTTTCTTCTGATGATTCCTCTACTTTGTTATACTCCCGTTTTTGAGTATATCCAAATTTTTTTGCATCGAGGGTTGATTTTTCAATCTGACTAGCACCCCAAGAACGTAAATAATAAAATGTTTTTAAGCCTTTTTTCCATCCATAACGATAGATCGCATCTAATCTTTTTCCTGAAACTCCCTGAAGAAAAACATTATGAGATTGGCTTTGATCTATCCATTTTCCACGAACAGCTGTAAGATCAACAAGCCATTCAGGACTAATTTGGAATGCTTCTTGATGTCTATATTTTAAATATTCAGGAATTGAATCTATTTGAGACAAGTTTCCATCATAATACTTAATCAAATCAAGCATATCATTATTCCAAAGATTTAATTTTTTTAAATCTTTTACAAGATACGTATTAATAACTGTAAACTCACCACCCATATTTGCTTTAACGTATAAATTTTTATACATCGGTTCAATACATGGATAACATCCAGAAATATTAGAAATTGTCGCCGTTGGAGCAATAGCCATAGTATTTGAATTACGCATACCATATTTTTTTACATGTTCACGCACAGGGGCCCAGTCTAAATGTTCAATTCTATCAACATCAATAGCCATTCCACGTTCTTTTTCAAGCAAAGCAATCGTATCAACAGGGAAAATATTATTACTCCATTTTGAACCCTGATAGCTTTCATAAGCTCCACGTTCTTTTGCAAGCTGTGAAGATGAAAGAATTGCATAATACGAAACCATTTCCCCTACCCGATCAGAAAAGTCTAATGCTTCTTGAGAAGAAAAACTTAACTCTTGTTCAAATAATGCATCTTGAAAACCCATCACTCCCAATCCAATTGGACGATGTCTATAATTTGAATTTTTACCTTCTTTGGTTGGATAAAAATTAATATCAATAACGTTATCAAGCATACGTATAGCAGTTTTAATTGTTTTACCAAGCAATTCTTGATTGATACCTTCTTTATTTGTATGCAATTTAAGATTAACCGATCCTAAATTACACACCGCTGTTTCATCTGCTGAAGTATTTAATGTAATTTCTGTACATAAATTTGAACTATGAATTACTCCAACATGATCTTGTGGAGACCGAACGTTACATGCATCTTTAAATGTTGGCCATGGATGTCCTGTTTCAAAAAGACGTGTCAAAAGTTTACGCCACAAATCAACTGCTTTCATAGTTTTGAAAAGTTCTATTTTACCTTCAACAACCATTGCTTCATATTCTTGATAACGTCTTTCAAATGCAGTGCCGTAAAGATCATGTAAATCTGGAACATCATTTGGTGAAAATAATGTCCAATCTTTATCTTCAATAATTCGTTTCATAAAAAGGTCTGGTAGCCAACTTGCTGTATTCATATCGTGGGTTCTTCTTCGCTCGTCACCTGTATTTCTACGAAGATCTAGAAAATCTTCAAAGTCGTAGTGCCATGCTTCAAGATATGCAACAGTTGCACCACGGCGACTTCCACTTCTATTAATTGCAGCTGTTACATCATTTGCAATTTTCAAGAATGGTACAACACCTTGGCTACCTGATTTTATACTCTTAATATATGAACCTGTTGCGCGTAATGGAGTCCAATCATTTGCAATTCCCCCTGACCAGCGTGACATTTGAGCATTATCACCCAAACATTTAAAAATTTGATTCAAATCATCATCAATTGTTGTTAAATAGCATGAACTTAATTGTGGATGCGTTCCCCCAGCATGCAATAATGTGGGAGTTGATGGAACAAAATGAAGTGAAGAAATGAGATTATAAAATTCAAGAGCTCGTTCATTTTTATTTTCTTCTAAAATTGCAAGGCCCATTGCAACGCGCATCCAAAACATCTGAGGAAGTTCTATGCGACGTCCTTCAACTCTAAAAAAATAACGTTCATATAATGTTCTTAATCCAAGATATTCTAAAAGATCATCTCTTTTTAAATCTAAGTTGCTCGCCAAATATTCAAGATCAAATTCCCCAAGACGTGCATCTATAATTTTATGTTCTATTCCCGCAGTAACTCCGCGAACAAAAGCATCTCTATACTGTTGCGCATAATTTTCTTCAGTTGTTGAACGTTCAATAACTTCTTTTGCCAGTTTTTGACGCAATAATCGTGAAGCTACCAAACTATATGCTGGATCCCGTTCGATAAACACAATTGTTGCAAGAATTATTGCATCTTCTATTTCAAAAGTTGTTGCTTGATTATAGAGATTTTTTGTAATTTCTTGCATAATTAAATCAAGAGAAATTGCATCTTCAACTCCCTTGACTGCACGCTTTAACGAAGCATATACCTTATCACGATCAAAGAACTCATTATTGCCATTCTTTTTATTAATCACGAACGAAGTAACGTGCGATGTTGATCGTGATTCTTGTTCTTGTTGTCCCATCCCTGAAACATTTAATGGAGTTACTATTGATACCCCTTCACGTTCCTGCATAACAGCATCCTTTCACTTACGTTCTGACTAGTCTCTTATATTTCGTTTTATATTTTTATTTTCAAGGCAGACAAACGTGTCGGCCCTTCCCCCGAACTTAAAAATATATACTATTTTTTATTCCCACATGAGATGATTTTATATATCGCTGGTGATTAATTACTGTACCGATTTCATTCGAGAGAATCAAATAAAATTATAACTTTTTTTACAAAGCTATATTCTTCAATTTTTAGTATTAAATGGACACTTTCAGATTCTAATTGAAAACAAAAAAACAACACTGATTACAAAACATTTTCGCCTAAAACAAGTTGTTAATGTAAATAATTTTTTGCATATTAAGGTATTTTTGTCATTTTAAAAAACAAAGTTAATTCTAATATTGCATTTTTAAAATAAATTAATTTATACTGAAAATAGGGATCGGTATATTTTTATTTTAGGGGAAAACTGTCATGATGAAATCAAAAAACTTTTTATTTCTAGCGCTCTTAGCTGTTGCAGGCACACTCATTATGATAATTGCAGTATCCTATATGCCCATTCCTGGCCTTAGAAATTTAAAAAACAGACAAAAAATAGAATTACCAAGCAATTCACAACAAGAAAACAAAGAATCTCTTCTCCCCCAAGAAGGATCAAACTTAATTACAGAAATCATATCCGAACAAATCCTTAATGATGCTCTTGCTTGTCAAAAACCAATAATTATTAAAGTATATCATAATTTCTGCCCTCCTTGTGTTCGAGCAAAAGCTGCTTGGCCAAATATTGCAAAACAATTTGAAGGAAAAATCGCTTTTTATAGTTTAAATGTTGCACAACAAGAACTTACTAAAATGGCCGAAACAAAAGAACTTTTTTCTCTTAGTAGGCTTCCAACTCCAACATTTATTTTAAGAAATAATGGTAAAAATATTAATAAAATAGAAGGGTTTGGCGATGCAGAAACATTATCAAAACAAATCACGAGCGGTTTTAATTTTTAGTTGCCTTCTTTTTAATTCTATCTTAAGCGTACCACAAGAAATTGTTGCTGATTATACAGCTCAATTAATTGAAAAAAATCAAGGACCTGTTGTTATTATGATTTATGCAGATTATTGTGGCGCCTGTAAGACAGCAAAAAAAGAATTATCTTATATTACAAAGCAAGTGGGCAATAAAGTTTCTTTTTATATGTGTAATGTTCAAGATCCTTTTGGAATGGCATTTTTGAAAAATCATACTATTTTAGAACGAGAAGTTAATTCTATTCCCGTGTTTATTATTCGTAATAAAGGAAAACTTGCTTACTTTCAACAAGGATATCCCGGAAAAGAAAATTTAATACAAAAAATTCAAGCACTGTGCTAAAAAAACAAAAAGAACTTTCTTTTAGGTTCTTTTTTTAATTAAAACACAAACAAAATACTTGATCCTAAGATATAAAATTGAGGTTGGACAAGTTACCTTATTTAATCATTTGCCTTTTACATTTTCTCATAGTAGATTCTGCTCCAGCACAAAGGAGCTGATGATGAACTTTTTTTCATTTTTGTTATTTTTTATCTGTTTTTATACTCAAACTTCTTCTGATGTTTTTTATATAATGAATTCAGAAAAAAGTATGCACCATTCATCTTCTCCCTCTTTTGCAAACGAATCTCATCATAATGCGCCATCACCTCAATCCTCTTTACCGGCTTTGCGTGCAGCTTATGCGGAAGCTGATTTAATTTCACATCTAGTACTTCAAAAACAACCGTATTATAACCCTTCTGCTTTACCAGAAAATGACCCTTACCATCCTGATTATGCCGCATTACAAAATAAAAAACATGATAGTAATCTTATGCTGCCGACAGCAAAAAAACACACATCA
>JAIPGS010000017.1 GCA_021735725.1 Candidatus Babeliales bacterium | reverse complement strand
CCTTCGGCATTTTTAAAAAAATAAACACCGGGTTTTTCTGGTAATGTTTGTATCGTGTTTTTCATAATAATAAGTATAGCTGAGTGCATTATAAATGAAAACAGTTTGTGATTGGCCCTTTAAAATAAAGAGTATTGTTCAGGAATTTAAATATCTGAGAACTTTGATTGCTAAATCTTAAACAAGAAGGAGACTATCAAATCATTCTTTTTTTTTGTATGATACATGCATCATCTTTTTATGAAAAAACAATATAATAATCTTCTAAGATTCTTGTGCGGGTGCTCAGGATAATGGTTGAAAAAGAAAGGGTACTTATGAAACAGTTAAAAATGGCTGGATGGCTTATTGGACTACTCATTACTGGTTGGATAGGAATGAAGGGGTATTATTATTTTTTTGATAAAACACACCCACTCTTATTTGTTTCGGGATTGTCTGATGGAGGGTATTATGGTGGAGATGTTTCGTGTATTGTAACAGGAGAGCATCCTTATAAGGTAAAAAATATAACAGTATTATTGGATGAAAAACCATTGACTTATAATTTTGGAATTGGGAAATCTTCTTTTGAATATCCATTTACTCTTGCAACACGTACTCTTCCAAACGGAAAACATACTGTTAATATTAAAATAGTAGATGGTTCTTTTAGTGGAAATATTACAGAACAAAAATATACTATCACGGTTGATAACACTTCACTTCAGGCTGCATTTGCAAAACAGAATACTGATTTTCGAGTATTTCAGGGTAAAACATTACATGTTCAGTTTCAAACAAGTAAGCCACTTAAAAAAGGTATTGTAAAAGTTATTTCGCAAGAATATGAATGTTTTCAGGAGTCAAAAGGATCTTCAATTTATGAAACATTTATTCCTATAGAATGCGAAGAAAAGCCAAACGAATATACGCTTGCTATAGATTGTATAGATCATGTTGATAATATTGTAACCCTTGAAGGAAAAGTTCAAGTTGTTCCTTTTCCTTTTAAAAAGCATTCACTTCACGTAGATGAAAAAAAAGTTGAAGAAGAAAAAGCTATTGGTGAATCACATGAAAAACTTAATAATGATTTAAAAGAGCTTTCAATTGCATCGCCAAAAGAAAAATTATGGAGTGGTAATTTTTATGTACCTACAGAAGTAATTCGTATTTCAACAGAATTTGGAACAGTGCGAGCTACTCAAGAGCGTGGTCTTTATGCCCACAAAGGAATTGATATTGTAAACCATCCACGTAGTGTTATTTGGGCCCCTCAAGATGGAAAAGTGGTTCTTAAGGATCGTTATGCTTATAGTGGAAATACTGTTGTGATTGACCATGGATGGGGCGTCTTTTCACTCTTTTACCACCTTGATAGCTTTCCAGAAGAATTAAAAGTTGGTCAATCAATAAAAAAAGGTAATCCTCTTGGAAAACTTGGAAAAACTGGATATGCAACAGGATACCATTTGCATTGGGAAATGCGTGTAAATAATGTGCAAATTGATCCACTTGAATGGACTAAGCCTGGATTTTAAAAATTCTCTAAATAAAAGCCCTTCAACTTAAGAATTAAGCTGAAGGGTTAGGGGGGTGAACAATACAAAAGTATTGTTCGTTTAGGGACATTTTTATTTCAATAACAAATACGAGTTGGATTGTAGCATTCGCATTTTCTATTGTCAAGCCAATTATTTTTTCTTTTTCTGTTTATTTAGAAGGAAAAGCCTTTTAGAAAAAAGACGCCATTGTTATGACGTCTTTTTTTTGCAATTTTTAATTTATAAAGCCAAAGGGAAGTGTGATTCCTCTTTTCATTTCCCATCCACTTATAATAAAAGGATCATAATGTTTAGTATTTTTAAGGAAATCACTCCATTCATTTTTTTTGATGGTTGTGTAACTTTCATGAAATGTTTTTCCAAGAAGATCTTTTGCAAAATCACTGCATTCAAAAAGAGCTATTCCTTCTTCTAACGATTCTGGAATTGTTTGAATACCTCGTTCAGTAAGGTAGTTTTTGTCTACATGATAAAGATTTTCTGTAACAAAGCCAACATGAGGTTCTTTGTTTTTAATTCCTTCAATTCCTGCTTTAAATAATGCTGCAAATGCAAGGTATGGATTGCATTCTGCATCACCCCAACGAAGTTCGATACGAACAGGAGCTCCTTGAGTTGTTTCTAAATTTTCTCTACATACTTCCGGTATACGAATGGCTGCGCTTCTATTTTTTTCACCGCAACAAAGATAGAGAGGTGCTTCATAGCCAGGGACAAGTCGTTTATATGAATTAACTTCAGCATTAAATAAAATATTTATTTCAGGCACACGCTTAAGAAGGCCGCTGATAAAGCAGCGTGCATCATCTGAAAGAAAACAATGTTTTGTTTTATCATAAAATGCATTAATGCCATTTTTTTTCATGCTTGCATGGATATGCATTCCTGTTCCATTAGCTCCGGTGATTGGTTTTGGCATAAATGTTGCGATATAATCATTTTGTTCAGAAAACATAGTAATGACGTGTTTAGCAAGTAATAATTTTTCAGCCATAACAAGAGGATCATTATAAGAAAGAACAACTTCCATTTGGCCAATGGCAACTTCGTGATGAATTTTTTCTGGATCAACACCTGATTGCATTAAAGCATATAAGAGCATTTCCTTGAATGCTTTTTTTTGTGCACAAGTTTCAATTTGGCAGTATCCATCGTTATCGCAAGGAAGTAGGTTTGTTTTGTTGGATGCATCTTTTTTAAAGAGAAAAAATTCTAATTCTACGCCGCAAAAACAATCGAATCCATAGTCTTTTGCTTCTTGTAATACTGTTTTTAAAATATGGCGAGGATCTTTTTTGTAAGGTGTTCCATCGGTATCATAAATGTCACAAAAAAAACGAACAGAAGACGTTTGTCCTGCTTTCCATGGACTGAAAGAAAGACTATCGATATCTATTCTTAATCTGAGGTCACTTGCAGAAATGTCTGAATATCCTTTAATAGAAGAACCATCAAAAAACATATCATTTTTAAGGGCAGTTTCTAATTTGCCGATAGGAATGGTTACTTCATACAATTTTCCAAGAGGGTCGCAAAAAGTAATATCAACAAATTGAACATTGTATGAACGAAGATTTTGCAAGATCTGTTCAATTTTTGATTCACATTCTATTGCTTTTATGGGTAAAGAAGCAGCGCTACACAGAAGTAGGGCTAATGATAAAAAATATTTTTTCATGCAGTTCCTTAAAAAGAAGGGTTATTCAATTACTACTATTTATCTGTAGCGGAAATGATCTCCGCAGCGAGGACATCCTGACCTGAATGGTTGAGTTTGTTCATTTATAACCCATGCAGCTGTGCAATGAGTACAAATTTTATGCTTACAATGCAATGTTTGTAAATTGTCTGTTGTTGCACAACATGAACAACGACCGTAAGGCTGATCTAACATTACTTTAAGATTTTGTTTTTCAGTGTTTAACAAAGAATAACGACATTGTGGGCATGTATTATTGCCTTGAGTGATAAACCAATTCCGTGCGCATGAAGTACAAGCATCATGTCCGCATGGTAAAAAAATTCGTTCAAGGCCATCATCTTTAAAATCCCCCATACACCCAGCAGAACATTCTTGTGATGGATAGAGTTTTTTATCCGCAGCGCTAGAGACTGGCTGTTGCGCAGGAGGTGCAGATGGAGTTGGGTTCCAATGAGGATTTGTTGCAGGTGGCCGTTCAGAGTAGTTTTGATTTTCTGTTGAAACAGGATGTGGGGCTGGTTCAGTTACGGGAGAAGAGCTAAAGAATAGAGAAACAAAAGAACTCCAAAATCCTTCATGGGCATATGGATTATTATTTGTTGCTGATTGTGTGTTATAAGATTGTTCAAACAAAAGATCTTGTCTAATGTTATTGATATTTTGCACCATTTCTTTATCATCTAAAGATTTTTCAAAAAAACCTCTTGGAAGGCCGTATGATTGCTGGCAATTATAGTTTCTTTGACTTTCAATTGCTAAATGTTGCCTCATTTTCTTGTAAAGGGCTTTAGAGTCGTTCCAATCGGATGAGCTATTTCGGTAACGCTCTTCGGTCTTTTCAGCAATAAGGTTGATTGTATGATTGATAATTGCTTGATCAACACATTTTTTTGTAAAAGAAGGTGCGTTTGTTCTCTTCTCACAACTGTAATAGATATCTAATGTAATAGCCTCATAAATTTTTTTTCTTCTTTGTTGGTCTATTTTGCTAAATTTATTACCAAGCAAATGAGAACATCCATTTTGTATATAATTGTAGAGTTGCTCTTTTTCATTTGAAACATATTCATGTCCCCATCGATCAGTAAAGACAGCTGATTCTTTAGCTATTAAACAAGAGGTTATAAGAGTAGAAAATAAAAAAATAAAAAGAAATTTTTTAAACATGAAGGGCTCCTTAGTTGAATAATATAAAATTATCACAACACCGTAGTCTTTCTTATTATTTTTGTCAATTCAGGACCGTACTAAAGTGTTCCTTGAGTAAATTTATAAAGATGAGGAAATTGTTTTTGATTTTTAAAAAAATCTAAAGAATTACATGTTTCTAAAATTGATCCGTTGCCAAGCAAATAAATAGTACAGTCAAGATTTTCCAAAAATTTTATATCGTGAGTTGAAACAAGAACAATATAATTAAGGGAGGCAAGTTCTGTAATGTTTTGTGCAACATATCCACTTAAAAGAGGATCAAGGGCTGATGTTGGTTCATCTAAGCAAATTACTTTAGGTTCTAATGCTAAAGTACGAGCAATTGCAAGACGTTGTTTTTGTCCACCAGAAAGTTTTGAAATAGGAAGTTGGGAGCGATCTTCAAGGTTATATTTTTTGAGTAATTGTAAGGCTTTCTTTTTTGCTTCTTCTGGGTTCATACCAATAATTTTTTCTAAAGGAAATGTAATGTTTTTAATCACATTCATATGAGAAAAAAGATTAAAGTTTTGAAAGACCATGCCGATAGAATGATCACGTCCTTTTGCGGTAGGATCAATTGTTTTTTCATGAAGCGTAATTGTCCCGCTTGTAGGGATTTCTAATCCATTAAGAATTCTTAATAAAGTAGATTTTCCAACGCCAGATTCTCCTAAAAAAATAGCAGGAGTTCCAGCTTTTATTTCTAATGAAATGTTATTTAAAATATTTTTTTGCCCAAATGATTTGCAGAGATTTTTAATTTTTAACATAATTTGTTCCATTTTTTTTCAAGAAGATCTATAGCGCATGAAACAGTAAAAGTCATAATAAAATAAAGAAGAGATACGGCAATATATAAAGTTATGATATCGTAGGTTGAGCTCATAATTGCCCTACTTTGTTTAAAGAGTTCGTTGACTCCAATAATATACGCCAAGCTTGAATCTTTAATAAGTGTAACAAGTTCACTTGCAAGTGCGGGGAGTACAATTTTAAAGGCCTGAGGAAGGATGATAAAACGCATTGTTTGAAACTTAGTAAACCCAAGAACATATGCAGCTTCAATTTCTCCCTTATCGACTGCGGCTATTCCTGAAAGTATTACTTGGCTGATATAAGCAGAGCTATTAAATCCAATTGCAAGAATTGCAATAACAAGGGGACTGAATGGAAGTTTAAGCCCGTAATAAAAGAAAACAATTTGAACAATCATAGGAGTGCCGCGGACAAGTGCAACATAGGCTTTTGCTAAATAGCGAGTCATAAAAAAATTACTGCGATATGCAAAAGCTATTATCGTTCCACCACAAAGACCAATACACGTTGAAAAAAAAGCAATTTTAACAGTTGTTCCACATGCTACAATAAGTTGAGGTAAAATTTTTATAAATAATGAAGCGTTAAACATTAGAGTTCCCATTTTTTCTTAAGTGCTGCAATGGTACCATTTTCCTTTAATGTTCGAATAGCTTGTTCAACCTCTTTAAAAAGTTCTGGTTTTTGTTTGGTAAGTGCAAGTGCGCAGTTTTCTTCTGTTCCAATTAAAGGAGTCATTACAAAATTTTCTTTTGGAAATTTTTTAAAAAGAGGAAGAAGAGGAGCTTGTGCAGAAACAAAAAGATCAACTCTTTCACTTTGAAGAGCAAGTAATGCTTCAGCAACTGTAGCTACACGCAAAGGATCAATACCTGCTTGTGAAACATAACTGTCTGCGGTATATCCAGCATTAACAACAACTTTTTTATTTTTGAGAGAATCAAGAGAGTTTAAGGGAATTGTTGTTTCCTTTTTAATTTGAAGTGTTACCAGAGGGTCTCCTTCAAGATAAGGTTCTGTAAAAAACACTTTCTTCTTTTTTTCTTCGGTTGAAGTAAGCCCTGCAGCAAGCATATCAATAGATCCAGATTGAAGTTCTAAAAGAAGAACATCAAAATCCATATTAATAAGTTCCATTTCTTTTTTTAAAAGTGTTGCAACAGATTGCGCAACATCAATATCAAATCCTACAATTTTTCCATCTTTGTTAAAGCAAAAAGGTGGAAAGTCATCTGCTGTTCCCACTTTTAATATATGAGTATCAGTTTGAATTGTTTGAATAGAGCGGCGTTTTTTTGTCATAAAAAAAAGAAGAGATGCACTGACAAGTAACGCGCTAAAAATCATGACTTTGGTCATACTATTCATAAAAATCCTTATAATAAAAATAGAAAGTTCAATTTTAAATTTTAAAACAACTTTGTTTTTATTGCAAATAAAAAATGAAACGCACGTGTGGCAGGTATTATAATTTACATATCGGGGGTAATGGTGAATGGAACAATTTTTCTATCGCGCCAATAACCCATTCCATAATAGGTTAATAATTGCTCTCCTGGATTGATATCTTTTTTAGCAATATAAAGAACATGCCATTTTCCATTACAAGGAACAATTCTTATTCCAACATTCTGATATTTTCTGTGGCTATGATTAATAAAACGAGCGTAATTGCCTACTTTTTCAGCATTAATACAGAATTTTATTTTTTTGCGACGTTTTTTTCCTGGAACGGTATCAATAAAAATTGTTGGATAGTCCCAAAGATACAAATTATCTTCATCAAAGCGATTATCGATTTCTACAATTCCTGTATATTCAATAACCATATCTCCACGTTTAATAAATGATTCAGCATAAGCACCGTACTCAATTATTTTATTGATATATTTAATATGCATAGGGGCATGATACCCTTGTTCTATCTGATTTTTATATTTTTTTTCATAACGTTCATTAAGTGCAGGGTTGATACTATATTCATGATCTTTGGTAATATCCCATTTAACTAATCGTTTTTCTTTTATTTCGTTATGTTCAATATAACGAATTTCAAAATGCGATTCAAAATCTTTACGATAAAATTTCTGTTTTTTGGAAAGACTCTTTTTAGAGGAGGATTGGCAAGGAGCGGCTGACAGTTTTTGTTTTGTTGGTTGCATTATCACTACACTTTCTTTTTATGTTTATAAGGGAACAAAAAAAGTTTAGCATAGTTTTTTGAAAAAAAAAAAGGACTATTCTATGATAGGGATATGGGGTTTTGGATTGGAAGGTATTATTATTCCTTGTTCTTGTGCGTAATCAAGCGCCTCTCTTCTCCAGGTTTTAATAAAGCGATGTGTTGATTTAATGTGTAAATTAGTTAAGACCTTTAAAAGGATTAGTGATTCTTTGGGTGGTTTATTCATGTGGTCTCGGGTATCAGGAATTGCATGAAATAATTCTCTAATTTGGCCTCGTGCTGAACGAGGGTTTGGAGGGTCTGGTTGTTGAGATAAGCAGCAAAAAAAACATTCATAACATTTTCTCCACAATGATTTATGTATAACATCTTTTTCATCATTAAAGTCTGGATCAGCGCCGCATATAAATAATGCTTTAAAAACTTCTTTAGGAGCATTGTGTAAAGCTGCACATGTGAGTGGGCGAATACCTTGATCTTTGTATCTTTTATTAATGAGCGCTAATGATATTAAATGACGAGAAGTCATTATTTTTTCATGGTCTTTATTTTTAATTAAACGAAAAAGATCATCCTGTGTAAGAGGCGTTTGGGCAGCTGGTTTTTTTCGTTGACGAATTTGAAAAGGTTCATCATCAGAAGAATAAGATTGTTCATCTTCATCTGAGTATATAAAAACAGAATCAAAACTATTAGAACGGACAAGAAGGGGTTCTTGTTCTTGTAAATAAGCTGGTTGTATTTCATTCATTTCAAAATAACGTTCTAAAGAAAAGAGAGGAATAAAAAAAAAGAGAAAAAAAAATAATATCATTATGAGCCTCTTTTTATAAAAAGAGTTATTATGCAAAAAAAGATATCACTTTTATGTGCCAAAAAAAAAGAAAAAAATTTAAAATTTTTAAAAGAGTTCTTTAATCAAACTATCAACATGCTGTACTGATATGTTGGTCATTGCTCTATAAAAGTCTTCTCCGTATTCACGTGTTTGCACGACAACGGGCATAGTAACTGCATGCCCCATAATAAGTGCTTGTTTTTTTGTATCTAGACTAGCAAGAACAGAGCGCAATGTATGTGCTCCATTAATTCCCATTAAAACAGCTTGAATATCTTTTTCATCGCTCAATTGTGCAACAAGTTTTGTGCCAAGTTGTGAAATAATTTCAGGATCAATTCCTGAAGGCCGTTGATCAACAACAAGTAATGAAACATAGTATTTACGCATTTCGCGGGCAATCGTTCCAAAAATAGTTTGACGGGCCGCAGCAGGATTTAAAAATTTGTGAGCTTCTTCAATAGTTATCATTAATTTTGTTGGTTCATCTTCTTTTTTTTGTGATCCTAAAAATTTTTCTGTTTTTGCAATATATTCACTATGAATTCTGCGAGTGATGATATTTGAAATTAATAAATAACAAAAGGTTGAGGTATAATTTCCAAATTCAATACAAACATTAATTTCTTTATCTAAATATTCCATCATTTGATCAATAACAGAATCATCTCGTCGTGCTGTGCCTGCAGAGGATTTAACAAAAAAGGGAAATCGTTCAATTCGTTTTAATTTTCTATATAATGCTGCAATTGATTCTGGATGAGCACCAATGCTGTTTGCAAATTCTTTAATATCTTCTTGCTCAAGCAGCACTTGCAACCAATTATGTTTATAGCGAGCAGCAATTAAATAGGCTGCTTCGAGTGCTGTTGAATGAAGGTTTAGTTCTTGTTGTAGCGAAAGAATGTCTTCAACGCGAACATCTTGATAAGTGAGAATAATTTCAACATCAGGAGATCCGCCACGTCTTCGTGTTGATTCTGGATCTAAAGAGAAAATAGATACACGGCTGGGAAATAAAGTTTTAAGACCTTTTACAAAAGAAGGACCCGGTCCTTCTTTGCGTGCTTGTAATCCATATTCACTATGCATATCAAAAACAAGGTTTACTGATTTTTTGCTATGGATCATTCCCGCAAGAACAAGTCGAGTTAAAAATGTTTTTCCTGTCCCTGTTTTTCCAAAAATTCCTGTGCTTCGTTCTGCAAGGCGTTCTAAGTTAATACAAACGGCAGTATCCATATCCAATGGATTTCCAATATTAAAATAGCGCTTAGATTCATCATTTTCATTTCCAAAAATGAGGTCGACATCTTGTTTGCGGGCTTCGTGAACTGTTGCAAAGTGTGATGGAATTGTTTTGACAGGGCCAACTTCATTTTTTTTATTGAGCATTACCATGGGCCGAAGTTCTGCCGTTGCATACATAAACTTTTTTTGTAAAATAGAAAGAAGAAGTGTTTCTTTTTCGGTAGGAGGATAGTTCAAAATTTCTTGGTTACTTACTTGTAGAGTTAAATCAGTAATCATAGAAAAATAAACATATTCTTTGCCCGCGATAGAAACAAATTTTCCTGTTTTAATAACTTCAAGAGGAGTTTCTGAGTTAATTCGCATCACTAGGCCTTCTGAAAGAGATCCACTAATGATGGTGCCTATTATTTTGTTCATGCAAAGCTTTCTTATTTTTTAATCAGAGCAACAACTTCTTTCTTGGTAATTTCTAAAATTCCACCTTTTTCAAGGGTGATTGATTCTTGCTTTCCTGTTTTAAAACAGTAAAGAAGTTCTTTGCGTGGAGATAATAAAAAAGTTGTTGGCATGTACCCATTTTGAATAACGAAATTGCCACCAGGAGTATTTATTTCAAGCCATACAATCTCAATATCTTTGGTTTCCTGTGGGCTAATAATTCTTAATTTCATGAATGAGCTTTTCTGATTTTTTCGGCTTTTTTACGAGCTTGCTCTAAATCACCCACCATATAAAATGCTTGTTCAGGCCAATCGTCACATTCGCCGTTAACTAATTTTTCAAAATCATTAATAGTTGTTTCTTTAGGTACATAGGTTCCTGGAATATTACTGAATGTTTCAGCAACATAAAAAGGTTGAGTTAAAAATTTTTGAACCTTAAGAGCCCGTTTTACCGTTATTTTGTCTTCTGAAGAAAGTTCATCCATTCCTAAAATAGCAATAATATCTTGAAGTTCTTTGTATCGTTGTAAAATATTTTGAACTTTGCGAG
Source organism: Candidatus Babeliales bacterium (assembly GCA_021735725.1). Taxonomy (GTDB): domain Bacteria; phylum Babelota; class Babeliae; order Babelales; family CAIQNR01; genus JAIPGS01. The sequence goes on along the minus strand of JAIPGS010000017.1, from coordinate 2,953 downwards.
CAACATTGTAATGACGTTGTCCTAAGGTGTAAGGATTTAATCCTTTTGAACTTGATTCAAGAGGGTCAATTGCAGGATAAATTCCTAGCTCTGCTAATTTACGAGAAAGAACAGTGTTTGCATCAAGGTGCATAAAAGTTGTTGCAGGGGCAGGATCAGTAATATCATCGGCAGGAACATATACTGCTTGAATAGAAGTAATAGAACCGTTTATGGTATTAGTAATTCTTTCTTGAAAAGTTCCCATTTCTGTTGCAAGAGTTGGTTGATATCCTACTGCTGATGGCATACGGCCAAGTAGTGCAGATACTTCTGCTCCCGCTTGAACAAATCTAAAAATATTATCAACAAATAAAAGTACATCTTTTTTTTCTCGGTCTCTAAAATATTCAGCCATGGTAAGCCCTGTTAAAGCAACGCGTAAACGGGAACCAGGCATTTCGCCCATTTGTCCAAAAACAAGAGCTGTTTTATCAAGAACGTTAGATTGTTTCATTTCTAGCCATAAATCATTGCCTTCTCGTGTTCGTTCTCCAACTCCAGTAAACACTGAAAAACCACCATGTTCAAGTGCAATGTTGCGAATAAGTTCCATAACAAGTACTGTTTTTCCAACTCCTGCGCCACCAAAAAGACCAATTTTTGATCCTTTTAAATAGGGACACAAAAGATCAATAACCTTAATCCCTGTTTCTTGAATATCGTTTTGAATGTTTTGTTCTACCAAAGAAGGAGGATCGCGATGAATTGCCCATGTTTCTTTGATATCTTTTAGTGGCCCTAAATTGTCGATAGTGTTTCCAAGAACATCAAATATTCTTCCAAGTGTTGCTTTTCCAACAGGCACTTTAATGGGACTTTTTGTATCGATAACTTCAAGACCTCTACTGATGTTTGCAATATCTTCAAGCGCAATACAACGAACAATTCCATCTCCAAGTTGCTGTGCAACTTCAACATGTGCATCATGCATATCATTGGGAAATCCTTCTTTGGGGATACGAACAATGAGAGCATTAAAAATATTGGGAGTTTCTTTTTGTGGGAATTGAGCATCAATAATAGTTCCACTAATTCGTAGAACTTTTCCCGTGCCAATGTGGTTTTTTGTTTCCATGTGTTTTCCCTATTCAATTACAATATTATTCAATACAGTGTAAGGATCTCTTTGACAGGCTAGAACTTTGTTGATCTCTTGTAAAGAATTGGATTGATTTATATTCTAAAAAAGGGAGTTTGAATAGTTGGGAAGGTAATAAGTGGGACAAAAGCAGTTATTTTTTTTAATTTTTTTTATTTATTCCTTGCGTGGAGTTGAATATGTTTTTGAAGACAAGCAAGAGATAAAGGCCTTGGTAAGGCAACTTGTAGCCGATACATTTGACGACATAGTCAATGATCCTGTTTCTGGTGCTTTGCTTTTAAAAAATACTTTTTATAAATATACTCATCCGTTACGTAAAAAATCAGTTTTAGATTTTCCTTCTTTTACTCATAAACATGAAAAATGGAAATTTTCCTTTTTTTATAATCAGATAACTAAGGGATATTACAGGGAAAGTAATTCTGGGATGGGCTCTTATCTTAACATTGAACAAAAAGGAATTTTAGAAGTTCTTGATGAGTTAGAATTTCAGAATGAAAAATTACCTCATGTGTTAGGTCTTCTTGATGCTATTAAAACGCAAGAACGGAGAATTGGAATGATTGTTCAAAGAAAAGGACATTTGAAAAATATGCAGTGGACTTTTCAGATTCCTTTTTTGTATCAAGCATATAATTTTTATTTATCATCCATAGAGCGTCAGGCGATCATGCAAGAGTCTCTTTTTACGCATAGAGAGGCTTCTTCTCAGGTTGCTATTCAACCAGCTTCACAACCGGCAGGAGAATCTTCTGGGCCGGTTGATTTTTTTAAGCGCCATTTATTAAGTGATAAAATTGGATTTTCTGATGCACGGTTAAGTTTTTCTTTTTCAAAAAGCTGGGAATTTTTTATAACAATTCCTTGTGCTTATGCATTAAAAAAGGGAATAATTGGATCTTATTTTGATCAAAATAAAAAAGGAACTCCTTTTGATTTACATGCTGATTGTGTTGATTTATATGTTGAAGGAAATTATGCACAGTTGCGACAAAATGCTTTTGATTATGGACTTGCTGCGCTAGAAAGAGCTTCTTCAGTAATACTTGAAAATCCTTTGGGAAACAGGGGACATGTTGGATTAGGGATTCAGAATGTATATCAAAAACAATTGAGAGATTCAGCATTTTTGTCTTGTTCTGGGAGTATTGAATTAGTTACTCCAGCAAAAGAACGTCGATTTATTAAAACAATATCGGATTATGCTTTATTGGATGAACTTACTGTTTCTGGGCATTCAACAGAACCAGATTCATTATTTAAAGTTCAAGAATTAAACCAAGCATTGCAAGAAAATCTTTTTCCAGAAAATTATGATGTAACTGTTTTTCCTGGAATAAGAGCACAAGCAGATCTTTCTCTTTCTTATACAAAAGGATTATGGACCGTATGTGTGGGAGGGGATTTGTGGTATCACTCCAAGGAATATTTTTTAAATACAAGTAAAGATACTGCTCTTGCATCTCGTCTTGATGTAGAAACTGCACGACAAGGATATGCAATGCAACAAAATATCTATGCTCGTATTGAGAAAAAAAGAAGTGAAGAATCTAGATGGAGTTATGGATTTGAGGGATCAACAACATTAGTAAGTAGCGGCAGAGGAAAAGACCGATTTATTGTTCTGTATGCAATTTTTTCATTATGAGATTTGACTCTCAAGAAAGAAGTTGACATTATGGCATAATCATATTGTTTAAAAAAAAAGGAACCAGATGAAGATAAAAAATGTACTTGTTTTAGGATTTATTTTTTCAATATCAGCACAGGAAGAAGTTAAATTTTTAGAATTTGAAGATTTTCCATTAC
>JAIPGS010000016.1 GCA_021735725.1 Candidatus Babeliales bacterium | reverse complement strand
TAAATAAATCATACTTTGACGTCATTGCGCCGCTCCCATCCGTCCCCAAGGCTATGAAGGGCACGGCGCAATGACGTCGAGGAATACTATAAACATTAAAAATATATTTCAATGTAAAGAGAACTTTTACTAGCCTTTTTTCTCTAAATACAATCTAATCGTTTCTTTAAGCCTCGCACACCAATCCATAAAGTAAAGATTGTAAAAAATATAAGCATTCCCACACAGTTCCAAAAAGGTAAAGAACCTGCTTGCCCAAGAACTGCACCGCGAACACCTTCCATTGCATACACAAGAGGATTTAATAAATTGATATAAGCAATTGTTGGTGCCGCATCATGGAGCGTTGCCCATGAAAATTGAAAACATCCAAGCCACCATAACGGATATACAATTCGCAGCCACACGTTCCCAATTTTATCAAGAGATTCCATTCTCATTGCCAAAAATAAAGAAAAACTTCCATAAAAAAGATGGACGAGTGGAAACATAATTATGAATTTGAAAAATGAAAAATTTTCAAAGGTAAACGAGTTCCACAAAATTAATTTTGCAAAAGGCAGAAAAAAAATTGCGATAAAAAAAGCTTGAATCGCATTAGAAACTGCTAATCGTAAAAATACCATCCATTGAGGCAGAGGAAGTGTTAAATAATATGAAATTGAACGGGCACCTTCAAGATCTCCAATAAATATGGCAACATTTTCTGTTACTTCAAAAAAGCCCCAACTTGCAGCAGTACTTACTGCAATAAATGTTCCATGTCCCGCAAGACCCATGCTTGGCATAATATATTCAAAAACGCCCATGCACAAACTTCCCCAAATAATCGCGTTAATCGCCCTATCCTTACACGAAGGCAAATATACCGCAAGATCACGTTGTACTAATGCACAAAATGTTTGAAATACTGACATCATAATTCCTTTCTTAAAAAAGTTCGTGATCTAACAATCACCCTCTTTTTCACATTCTTTAATTAATTTAATAAATACTTCTTCTAAATTTGATTGGCCATGTGCTTTTTTCAAATTTTCAGGAGTATCAATAAGTTGAATAACACCTTTTTCTAACAAACATACCCTATCAGAAAGTTGTTCAGCTTCATCAAGGTAATGTGTTGTTAATAAAACTGTTACATTATCTTTTTTTAGATCTTTAATTACATTCCAAATATCACGACGAACATGAGGATCAAGACCCACAGTTGGTTCATCAAAAATTACTAATTTTGGAGAATGCATCAAAGTTCTGGCTATCAAGAACCGTTGTTTATATCCACCTGATAAAATTGAAGCTTTTGATTGTGCATATTTTGCTAAGCCAAAACGCTTTAATAAATAAGCGGTACGTTCTTTAATTTCTGAAGCACTCATACAAAAATAACGTCCAGAAAATTCAAGATTTTGTTCAATAGTTAACATCATATCAATGTTTGGCTTTTGTGGACAAAAACCAATAGTACGTCTAAATGCAACAACATCATCATAAATTGAAACACCGTTTTGTGTAATATCTCCGGCGCTTGCAGGATTTAATGTTGCAATAATAGATGAAAGCGTTGTTTTACCTGCACCATTAACACCAAGTAAACTCATTACCTCCCCTTGCATGATTTCAAGATTTACATCTTTTAATGCATGAATGGTAATCACCCCATCATTAAATGTTTTTGCTACATTGGTAATTTGCAGCAACTGTTTTTTGTTGGACATGATTGTGTCCTCCTCGTAATTGTATGCACAATTTTTTTATATAATTGTGAAAGTTTTTAAAAATTTATAATTTAAAATGAACCCCACCTCGATCCCAGTAAACCACAAAACAGATACTGTTTTGAATAATCACAAAGAAAAAAGCTAGGTTTTAAGAAATTTTGATCTGAAATATACCGAATCTCTAAAAGAGAATTGAGTGTATGTATAAAGAATGTATAAAGCTAATGAACTACAACTCTTGCAACTGAAGCTTGTCGATTTGATATCGATCTGATCAAACATCTGGGAATTACCATGATACAATCCTTTCAGTTGAGTTATAGCATTAAAATACATTTATTCTATTTACTAGACTAACAAGCAAAATATAAAATTGCAAATAGTACTGTATATTTATTCAAGAACTCTAAATACACCCCTATAATCCCTATCTTTAAAGAAAGGTTCAATTTGAATATCATGAAGTTTTTTTAAACCAACAGCTTCATGAAGCGCGTCTAAAAATTCATCCATTTTTTCTTTTGGACCACACGCCATTATTTTAATCATTGTATTTGTAACAGGCTGAACCATTCCTTCTATAGAAAGTTTCTTAGCATATTTATGGACAAGGGAATGAAGAATATCGCTCCCAACATCCACTACAAATGTTATTCGTAAACATTGATTCATTCTACTCTTTTCTTTTTTTAGCGAAAAACTACATATCGTAGCAAAAAGTAACAAACATTTGTCCTATTTGTCAAAAAAAGATTTGTATAACTCTAAAATACCTTTCACATCGGTTTCTAGCAGTTTTTATTGTCATATGCTACCTTATAAGAAAGATACATTAAAGATTAAGTGAAAGAAAGAAAGTATGGATACAAAAAAATTACGTGTACGATTTGCTCCTGCTCCAACAGGAATGATGCATTTAGGAAATATCAGAACCGCTTTAATGAACTTTTTAATCGCCCGTCAAAAAGGCGGCACGTTCATTTTACGTATAGAAGATACTGATCCTGCGCGTAATTTTGATCCTGGAGCTTTAAAAATTCAAGAAGACTTACAATGGCTTGGAATTGAATTTGATGAAGGCCCTCACAAAGATGGCGGAAAAGGTCCTTACTTTCAATCTGAACGAGCATCCATTTATGAAGCAGAATTAAAAAAATTTATTAAAAACAAAAAAGTATACCGTTGCTTTTGTACCATGGATGAATTAGATCGCAAACGTCAACGTCAAATCGCATTAAAAACTCCTCCACGTTACGACCGAACATGTTTAAAACTTTCACAAGAAGAATCTGATACTTATGCCAAGTCAAAACCATTTGTATGGCGTATGGAACTTGATCATTCCAAAACATTAGTAGTGCAAGATCTTTCACATGGGGCTATTCCTTTTGAGATGAAAAACTTTTCTGATTTTCCCATAACACGTCAAGATGGTACTGTTACTTTTATGTTTGCAAATTTTATTGATGATGCTTTGATGGATATAACCTGTGCAATTCGAGGAGAAGACCATTTAAGTAACACTGCAGGACAAGCTGCTCTTTATGATGCTGCCCAAAAACCGCTTCCCCTCTATTGGCATATGCCTATCTTGTGTAATATTGATGGTAAAAAACTTTCAAAACGTGATTTTGGATTTTCACTTCGTGATTTAAAAGATGCAGGATTTTTGCCAGAAGCAATTAATAATTATCTGGCAATCATTGGTGGATCATATGAAAAAGAAATTATGAATATAGACGATCTTATTAAAATTATCGATTTTAATAAACCTTCCACAACAGGACAAATTAAATACGATGTTGAAAAATTACGATGGATTAATCATAAATGGATAGGTAATTTACCAACAAAAAAAATTGCTCATTTATGTCGACCTTATTTAGAAAAATCATATGAAATTGTTCGTACTATGAATGATGAACAAGTAGAAGAACTGGTTCATCATATTCAACAAGAACTTGTAACACTTCAAGACTGCGTACAACTGCTTGCTTTTTATTTTGCAGAACCTCAACACGACGCTGATATTGCTCGCACATTATTGCCAGCTGACAAAAAAGAAGCGTTTAAAATATGTCTCTCTGACGCTCTTCCTTTAAGCTGCATTGATGATTTTTTAACAACAGTAAAAACATGCGCTAAAGATAATGACATTTCATTTAAATCTGTCTTCTCTTTTATTAGATATGCTTTAACAGGATCAATTAATGGCCCAGGAATTAAAGAACTTATGAATATGTTAAGCTTAGATGTAGTTAATGAAAGACTTCAAAAAACATTAGATTCCATTTAATCTTATAACAACAGATAAGCGCAATACCCCTATTTGACAAATAGAAATTTTTAATCTATTCTTTATTGAAGAGATTAAAAATATTCAAAAGATGGTTATAAAAATGACAGGATGGTTATAAAAATGAAAAATAAAATACTTTTAATACTATTACTCGGGCTTACTCAAAAGGTAATTTTTACTACTGAAGGTGCTGCCGCTGCTGCATTGCCATGCAGGCCAGTGCCCTCTTTAAAACAGATCTGTGTTAACAATATTATAAATACTCTTGATCAATACGAAGATTCTGATCCAATAAAAATGGATATTTGTGAGTCTATGCTCACCAAAAAATTACCAGAAAAATTAATAAATGAAATTGAAGACTCTAAAAAAATTGAAGAATTTATTACAAGCACAGCTGCAAAGTTATGGGTTCAACACCCAACGCGATTATTAAACGACTCTCCTTTTCGATTGCTCGAACTATATAACCCTAAACTTGCAGATTTTGTTACAAAAAAAGGTGTGCCATGGAAACTTTCATTACAAGATCTTCTTGATGCTGGAGGGAGTGAAATATTACAAAACACAAATGAATTTTTTGCAAGCTATTTATCTTTAACGTCTCTCGAGGGATTAAAAAAATCTTCTAGACTTAAACTAACACGGATCGAGCTTAACGCCAACAAACTCCCAACACTTAATAAAGATATATTTAATGGCTTTCCCTCATTAAAATTTCTCCATCTTCGCTACAACAAAATAATAATAATCGACCCTAATGCTTTTAATGGCCTTCCTGCATTAACAGCGCTCAGTCTTGATGGCAACCAAATAACAACAATTGAGCCTGATACATTCACTCGCCTTACAGCATTAAAATACCTCAATCTTAGCGAAAATCCGATACCACTTGCTCAACGTGATATGATTCGAGCACAAGTTCCTGCAGGTTGTGTCGTCATGTTTGATTAAATTCTATTTAAGAGCTTATCCGAAAAATCATATCATCCTAAAAAGTTGAATGGCTGCAGCAAATGAAAGTAGCGATTCATACGATATTTTTGTCTTGCTCCAGCAAATTTTCAATGAACGGTACCAAGAAAACCAGCCTAAAGTTCTTTCGACAACCCAGCGATGAGCTGGGTATGTAATACGTTTTTCTTTGTTTCTGCGACGATTGGTTGATGGTATGAAAGCAATGTTGTTTCTTGAACATAATTTTTTAAATTTTTCACAATCATATGCGCTGTCTGCAGTCAAAATTCGGGTATTTCCATGTTGTGGAATTTTTGTAAAAATTTCGTCAAAAAATTTAGAATCATGTACATTTCCAGCCCCAACAGCAATTGCTAAGGGAGCCCCTCTTCTATCTACCAATATAGTTTTTTTAATGCCACGCTTCCCTCTATCTACGGGGCTTTTGCCTGAAAAATTACTTAATGGTGCCTTAGTGTGATTTGCATCAATAGCGTACCAAATATTTTCTTTATTACATGATAAATAAAAATCTTTTATCAATTTAAATATAGATTCAAAAATACCCATACGAGCCCATTTCATAAATTTTCCATGTATCGTGCTTGCTGCTCCAAGTTCTCTTGGTAAAGCTTTCCATTGAATACCTGTTTTTAAAACGTAAAATATAGCATTAAAAGCTTGTTTTGCATTTATTTCTGGTCTTCCTCTAAGTGTCTTTTTTGTTGGAATAATTATTTTAATTTTTTTCCATAAAATATCTGATATACTGAACATGAAAACTCCTGTTTTAGGTTTTTGTGCACGGGTTAGTATAACCCAACTAAACGGAGTTTTCACTTATTTTTATTTTTCGAATAAGCTCTAAGCTCTCTTTGTTAAAACTTAAGCTTAACTACCTTGTAAAGGTACTATCGGACAGTTTAGTATTTGACAAATAGACAATAAAGCGTATAATTAAGTTATATAAAGGAAATCTAAAGATTGATTTCCACTTAGTATTTTCATTAATCGTGGAGGTTATAAAATGAAAAATAAATTTGTTCCTGGGGTACTTATTCTGTTTCTTTTGTCTGTTATACCATGTGTACAATCGGTACAAAAAGATTGTGGTGCTGCTGCAGCTGTTGCTCCAATGGATGTTGATCAATCAGCAGAAAAAATCTATACATTAATAGATACAGATGGAGTTTCTTTTAAGGTGTCACAAAACTTTGTTAACAGATTCAAAATGCTTTATGATTTTTTAGAAGATACAGATTACTCAGAAGAAGTAAATAAAGAATTACCTTGCCCAGGTATAACCCAAGAGCAAGTAGAATTTTTAGAAAAACTTTTTTTATGTAATACACCAGAACAACAAGCTACATTTGCTGATACATTGTCATTTGAACAATTATTTTCTGCTTGTAAAGCTCTTGATCAACTTGGATTTAGAGACCAAAAATCAGATGATGATGAAACTCCTCACTATCAATCTTTTTTAAATTATGTAGCACATAGAATATTCTCTCTTGATCAAACAGATTTATTACAAAAGCTTTCATTAAAGCAATTAAATCCGCTTAACTATCTTGCTCTAGATTCTGATTTTAACTATGAACTTAAAAAGATAATAATTAAAAAAGCATTAGCTGAACTAAAACCACAAAGAGCGCTTAAGCATCTTCCCACTCTTTCTGCTCATACAAGATGTTCTTCTGCAATTGGCTCTCATAAAGCTTCTCCATTTATTCTTTATGACAATGAACAATCAGATGAGAGTTGCAATTATAAAGTTACTCTTGTTAACACGCAACAGACACCATTTACTTCTCATTCGCTCATTTTAAAAAGTAAACCCCATCTTCTTCAGCGCCAGATTATGTATAATGAAAAATACCTATGTTATATAAGCAATAGTGACAACACTATTTATATTTATGACCTTGTTTCAAAAAAAGAAACACCTCTCAAAATAATAAGAAAAGAACTAAGTAATGTTGAAGGCTTTCCAGATTTAACGATTAAACTTTATGATAAATACTGTTTAGTGAATGATGCATCAACAAATCAATTATACATTTTTGATCTTTCAAAAAATGCTAAAGAAAAAGATGAAGCTTTATTAGTAAAAACAGTTGCAAGTGACTACATACAAAGATATACAATTACTGATGATTGTAAGTTCTTACTATTTCAAACTTTGACTCCAAATGGACAACGTATTGTCTCTGATCTTCATAGATTTGAAAAAGTAGAAGAAAAACATCAAGAATCTACACTATCTTTAGAGCATGTCCATATAAGTTATGATGGAAAATATCTTTATTATTATAACAATGAAACACCAAAATGCTGCTTCAGCTCTCCTGAAGCCCCTTTAATTCCTACGTTTGTTCTTCCTGAAGAATTCAGCCCTTCACAAAAATGTATTTTTCAATGCTTCAGCCCCGATTCACAATTTTATCTTTTAACCAAAGAAACAGATATGTATATTTTCAAAACAGAAGATCATACGCTCGTTCAAAAAATAACACTTCCCCTTAATGGAAATATGACTAAGTATTTAAAAATTAACTATTCTTTTAGTTGCAACTCACAATTTATAAGAATTGAAGCTGTTAAAGGTTTAAAAAAGTATTCATCAGAAGTAACACTCTTAAAAAGATATAAAGATAAAGAACTCAAAAAAGAACTCTATAAAAAATATTGTTTTCATGAAACACAAATGCCCCTAAACCAGAGACAACAATTTTTTCATAAAGAAGAACTATGCATTATTGGATTATCTAACTACAAAACTCTTCAAATTTTGGATTTAAAAACAAATACTCTTATTAAAATAGATGCTGACAGAGCAATTTATCAAGCATGTATTACTGATGAAAATATTGTTATTTTAAAAACAGGTATAAACACCAATATGGTAGATATTTTCCAACTCTATAGCCCATTACAAAATTTCATACTAAAAAAGAAAAATATGCTTAATTGCTTAGAAATTATTACTCTTCATTTTGCAGGAAAAGAAACACAAGAAAAAGAACGTAAAAAATGGTATCCACATTGTTGTGGATTAAAAGAACTTATTAACGAATTTTCTCATAATACAAAAGCTAATAAACAAATTATTACAAGTATTTCTGATTCTTTACCTAATCCAATACCAGCAAAAAAACTTACACCGCCTGAAAACCTTATGCAAACAACTGATGTAGAAGCAAACTTTCTTACAGATTGTGAATTTCTAAACCAATTCATTGAACCTACTCAAGCACCAACTCCTCAGCCTTCATACACTTCAACCGATGCATTTAACCAACGTAGGTATAATGCACAAATGGCCAGAGCAAATGATAATGATGTCGAGGATGCTTTTGCTGCTGCTGTTGCTGCTGCGGTTAATGATGCTGTTGCTGTTGCTGAAGCTGCTACAAATAACTATCAAGACTCTTATGAAGACGTTGATATGGAACACTACTTAAATGATGATCAAAACCATGCCGCTGCAGATGACTATCAATATGACCATGAAATGGAACTTGCTTACTATAATAGTATACAAGACCAAGAAAAACGTGGAATAAAAAGAACTTTTTCAGAAGATGAATCATCATCTGATGAAGGTGATTACGATATCGATGATCCAAAAGGAAAAAAACGTAGAAAATAGTAAAAAAGATTTTTAAACTTTAAACAAGATCTTCATAAATTAAGCGGTTCTCTTTTTTCTCTAAAGAAAAGACGACCGCTTCCTTTTTTAAATAATTCATAAGATCAAGAAACGGTTCTTCCATTTTTTCTGGAACAAAAAATTCAAAAATTGCCTTTTCTTTATCAAGACATCTATCGAAACAAAGATGTTCGGTTCCCCGAACTGTTGATGCTAAAAACCATCCACGTGAACGATCTGTTTTGGCAACATAATATAAAGAATAGTGTTTAGTCATAATCTATTTTCAATACCTCATTAAATTATTATTTTAAAAACCCCAATAAGTATCAAAATGGCACATTTCTATTACATAATTTTATAGAAAATTCATATAATAATTGTTTTGTAACTATATAATTTATACTAAATTTCATACTAAAAAAGAGGAATTATCTTCCTCTAAAAGAGGTATTTAATTATAAAGGAAAGAACGTAAAATGTACAAAACTTCTAAAATGAACACTTTTTGAGTATACTTCTAAAGAATTTATTAACCTTTCTGCTCAAAGGAGCTTTTCATGTCTACGGGCAATTCGGAGAAAATTGGAGTAACAACGGCAACAATTGTTGGAATGAATGCAATGATTGGTGCAGGTATTTTTGCAATACCTACATCTTTAGCACTAGGAGCTGGTCCTGCGGGGATTATCACTTTTGCATTAATGGCTGTTTCTGTATGGTTTATGGCACAATCAATTGCTCGTGTTGCGCAACTTTATCCGCAAGAAGGTTCTTTTTACACCTACGCAAAACAATGGGGTGGCCATTACGTTGGCCTTTTAGCAAGTAGTTTTTATCTTATTGGTCTCTTAATTGCGATGGGTCTTTTAACTCACGCAGCAGGTGATCATTTAGTTCGTTACCTTCCTGAATTTTCAGTCTATACATTAGGTCTTTGTACCTTAATAGGTCTTACAGTCCTTAATATTTTGGGAGCATCACTTTCATCTTTAGGACAACAAATTCTTATTATATGCACAGTTTTCCCTTTAATTGTAACAGCAGTGATGTGTTTTTTAAAAGCTGACTTTGCTAACTTGTTTCCTTTTATTCCTTATGGATCACTCAGTATTTTAAAAGCAACTCGTGTTGTTGCTTTTTCATTTTTTGGATTTGAAGCAGCAGCTTCACTTTTTAATATAATTAAAAATCCCGAAGAAAATTTACCAAAAGCATTAACCTATTCTTTAATAATTGTATCAGGTCTCTATCTTATTTTTGTAACATCTTTAGTTCTTGCAGTTCCCTTAGACTTATTCAAACAATACCCTGGTCCTATTGCTGGTCCATTATCTATTATTTTCCCACATAGTAAGTGGGTTATTGAAGCTGTTCACATTTCAAGCATTTCAGCAATTTTAGGAACGTTGCATTCTATGATTTGGTCTTCTGGATATTTATTTTTAACACTTATGAAAAAATTCAGAAATAAACCAACACAACTGTTACTTGCTCATGGAATTATGAATCATAGAACAGCAACACTTTGTATGGGACTTGCTATTTTTATAAGTTTCAAAACATTAACAAATGAAATGTTTTTTGATTTTACTGCTCTTTTTTTAATTCTTGCATTTTCACTTTCAATGATTACCCTTCTTACCCTTAAAGAAGAATGGAAGTCAAAACAAAATTATATAACATTAGCAGGACTTGCAACAGCGGCTATGATATTCTATTTTGCGGTTGCAGATATTATCACCTCTGTTTAAAATATTTGACGATATTAACTTCAAGGTGCTATAACTTAAATCCATATACAAGTCACGACGAAAGGATTAGTATGAGGAAATTTTATTCAGTTATAGCACTTTTTGTTTTTTTATTTACCAATGCCCTTACTGCACACTCAACACGATTATCACACAATGATTTTTGCCCACTTTATGTTAGTGAGTATCCTTTTAATTATTTAAGTGCAAATCAAAAAGAAATTGATAAAGATCAAACCGATGATAAAATTTTAGAAATTATGCACATGTCAATTTCAGGATTTGGCCAAACAGCTTCACAATCTACTAATCAAAACAAACAAGCCGCTCATTTAGGTGATTACAGAGGAAGATGGAACATGGTTGGACTTCTTTATGGATCTGTTCCAACAGGACAAACACAACCAGCACTCTTAACAACCGCAGCAGCACAAACGTATGCTTTTGATGGCGCATTATTAAATGCCGCATCGCATACTGATATAAAAGACCAACTTGGTCATTTTTCTCTTAAAGGCACCTATAGAAAAGTAGGGATTCGGGGTCAATTTCAGGGACGTATTTTAAACGATTTTGTTTTTAGTGTAAAAGGCGGCATGGCAGATATGCGTTATGCAATTTCATCTTTTATTGATGCAGCACTTACTCCAACTACCAATTTACCCGTAGGAGTTGCTGTAGCTTCTACAGATTATTATGGAACAGCAGCTGCAACAGCTGCCAATATCGCTACAGATACCACAACAATAGCAACAAACTTAATGGATATACGAGATCAAATTTTTACTCAAATGGGACTTGATGGAAAATCATGGAGTGATGCAGGAGCTGAAGATATTGATGCTTCTTTAACATGGCGCCATCACTTTCATGCTAATCAAACAACTGAAGATGAAAATTGGGATGAATTCATTTGTACTCCCCACTTTACCGTTGGTGGCGTTTTGGGTACAGGAAAAGAAAAAGATCAAGCAAAAGCATTATCTCTTGCCTTTGGAAACAATGGACATCATGCAGTCTATGTAAGTGGTGGAATGAATATTGATTTTTATGATACTGTTGAATTTGGATTTCAGGCAGGAGGAACTCATTTTTTTAATCGCAAAATTAATGGAATGTTTATTCCAACTCATGAAGAACAAACAGGAATTTTTCCTTATAAAACAGATGTAAATTACAATCCAGGAACAACCTGGAATTTTAGTGTTTCAATGAACGCATTCCATTATTCTGACAAACTTTCATTTTATGCGCAGTATCTTTTTGCTAACCACAAAAAAGATACCATAACTCTTGTTACTGCTGATACTGCATTTAAACCGGAAGTTCTTGAAAATGTAACAACATGGACCGTTCAAGCACTCAATCTTGGATTTAATATTGATCTTACTCCCGCAATGACTCTTGGTGTTGCATGGCAAGCTCCACTAGCGCGACGCGGAGCCTTCCGTACAAACACCATACTTTTAAGCTTAATTGGAACTTTCTAAAGTTATATATGCTCATTACTAGACATTTTAAGCCCATAGCGGTATCCTTAAATGGTAACGATATGGGCTTTTTAGTTTGCTCGCTTTATTTAAACTCTTGAATAGACTTACCTGAAAGGAAGTTGATTACTCATGGCAAAGAAATCAAACATCAAAATTAACGTTATCGGAAACGTTGAACGTTCTTTAAGACAACTTAAAAAGAAAATTGAACGGGAAGGTGTTGTTCGCGATATGAAACGCCAAGTTTATTTTGAACCACCAACACAAAGACGTCGTAAACGTTTGATGCGTGCTGTAAAACAAAATTATATGCGCATGATTTCTCAACATCTTATTTAATACGATTTATGAATAATAAACGCGTATCAGATATTAAACGTGCTCAAAAAACTTCATTATTGTATCGTACAATTGCTACACTACTCTCTGAAACAATGAGAGAAAATAAAGAATTGTCGAATCTTTTTGTAAACAGAGTTGAACTATCTCCAGATAAAAGTAACTGTAATGTTTTCTTTTGTGCTCTTGGTGGGGAAGAAGAATTTAAAGAAAAATTGCCACATTTAATTCTTTTTAAACCATCATTGCGAGCAGCTCTTGCAAAAGCTATTAACGGCCGATACACGCCACAAATTGTTTTTAAATTTGATGTTACGTTTGATAAAATTCAAAGAATTGAACAAATTCTTGAAGATATTAAAAACGATAACAATGAAAACAAAGATCGCGACTAAAATAAAACGAACACAATACATTAATAAAAAATGAGGAACATTGCCAATGTTTACGCATTTATTTTTTTCATGTGTTTTTTCATGCATCTTAGCTTTTGGACTACATTTTCTTGCATATTTCTTTGTTAATGATGCAACAGATGAATATCAATTATTTTCACCTCGTGCATATTTTTTATTATTATGCGTAACATTACTTCTTATTCCGTGGATATATTTTTATGGAATAACAATGTTGCTGCCTCTTCTTTTTTTATCAGCTCTTCTTGTTACCTTTTATACAGACGCACAAACACGTTTAATTTCTCGTTTTGTTACTTTATTTTTAGTTCCATTTGTATGGATAGCAGGTTACTTTAATTATCTCCCTCTTAGTTTTGAACAATCTCTTATTGGTTCTTTTTTAGGTTTTTTTATTTTATGGACTGTTTCTCAAGTAGCTTTTTATATCACAAAACAAGAAGGAATGGGACAAGGAGACATTGATCTTTTATGTTTTATTGGTTCGTTTTTAGGGCCGATTGGAATGTGGTACACACTGATGATAGGAGCTCTTTTAGGTTCTTCTTTTGGAATAGCATGTGTATGTGTTCATGGAAAAAAAGCACGATCTATTCCTCTTGCTTTTGGTTCTTTTTTAGCAATAGGAGCATGCCTTATTCTTTTTATAATGTACGATATAATCTTTCTCTAAACCTTTTTACTCCTTGTTTTAAAATAATCAACTTTTTTTATTATAAAAATTCTTTCATTTTTAGAAAAGATTCCCTATTCTTTTTACTAACTAATAAATTTCATAATGAAATCATACATAAAAAAAGGACCTTCTATGAAAAAAATCATAATGATATCTTTTATATTATGCTTAAAAATTGACTCTCTCTCTGCAATGGCAACTCCACAGATAAAATTATTAATCTCAAAATCAGCTCCCCTTCTTGTACAATCTCGTTT
>JAIPGS010000015.1 GCA_021735725.1 Candidatus Babeliales bacterium | reverse complement strand
TTGAAAAATGTAAAGGCAAATGTCTTAAATATATAAAGTTATAAATTACTATTTATGAGCAATATATCCAATTAAACAAAATAAATCCATTTAATAGGGTTATTATTGTTTGACATTCTTTTCCATAAATACACTAAATGGTTTATTGGGAATAAAACCGTTTTTTTTATAAAAGAAATGAGCTTCAGGCAAAGAATAAAGGGAAATTGATGATGTTTGTGGCAGGGCTTCTACATACTCTAAAAGAAGGGTTCCAAAACCCTTTTGCTGATATTTTTTGCTTATAGATAAATGCTTAATGAATATTCTGTTTTCTGGTAGCTCTCTAAAAATCATGACACCAGCAGTTTCTTTATAGGTTGTATTTTTTCCAAAAGTAAGACAAGAATTAATTCGCACAGCATTATTAGATTCTTGAATTTCAGAAGAAAGATGATTACCTTCAAAGAATAATTCATTATAAGCTTTTTCATCTTCTTTGGTTATGTTTTCTTGGGTTATCTTTTCAATTTCTCTTGTAAATGAAATTAAGCCTTCGCATTCTTTGGGGATACGGAAACGCTGCGGTTTTGGTTGTTCGTAGAGTTTTGTAAGAATCGTAGCGGCAATAAAACTCATTCCTTGTGTTTGTTGAACAAAAAGACCTAATAATAAAATAGCTATAATTTTTTTCATAATATTCTCCATTTAAACAAAATAACCCTTATCTCCTTTATTAAGACTATCAGTGTTTAAAATAAAGCACAAAAGGCCTCTGTAAGCTTAATGAGCTTATTTGAGGTTTTATTTTTTTATAATGAGGTGTAAGCTGATTTAAAAATAAGGGGAGAGATACAAAGGTTCATTTTTGCTTAAAGGATTTTTATGAAAATAGACTCAGAAAAAACGTTATTTTTGATTGATGGATCTTCGTTTTTGTATCGGGCTTATTATGGATTGCGTCCATTACATACCTCCAAAGGGGAGCCGGTACAGGCGGTCTATGGTTTTTGTAAAATGATTAGAAAATTGATTGATACCTTTAAGCCAAAGCATTTAGCAATTGTGTGGGATAGTAAAGGAAAAACAACGCGGCATGAAATGTTTGAAGCATATAAAGCTACTCGCCAAGCGCCACCAAGTGATTTATTTGAACAAAAAGAATGGATTCTTAAAATTGCAGATGCAATACAGTTACACCAATTGGCAGAGCCAGGAATTGAAGCGGATGATTTGATGTATTCTCTTGCAAAAGAGTGGGAACAAACAGGAGGAAATTCTGTTATTGTGACGTCTGATAAAGATATGGGGCAAATGTTGAATGCTCATAATATGATTTTTGACTCATTTAAAGATGTGCTTATTGATGAAGCTGCTTTTGAAGTTAAAATGGGATTTCCTGTAAAAAAAGCGCCATTTTATTTTTCGCTTTTAGGAGATGCTTCTGATAATATTCCAGGAGTTAAAGGAGTTGGAAAAAAAGGGGCACTTGAATTAGTCCAACAATTTGAAGACTTAGAAGATGTGTATAATAATTTAGATAAAATAGAAAAAAAAAGAACTCGTTCAGCGCTTGAAGCAAACAAAGATAATGCATTTTTGAGTTTGAAATTATTCTTATTGCAGTATCATAAAACAAATGTGCAAGCAGAAAATTTAAAATTTAATTTTTATGAATGGGCAAATGCGCGCGCACTTTTTGAAGAACTTGATTTTAAAAGTTTATTAAAAGAATTAGGTGAATCAAGTCAAAAAAATATCGAAACATCAGGGGTTAAAGGATATTCATATTTTTGTATTTCAACAGAAGTTCAATTAGATGATTTGATTAAAAAAATACAAGAAAAAAAATTATGTGCGTATGACACAGAAACAGATAGCGTGAATGTGTTTGCAGCAAATATGGTAGGGCTTTCCTTCTGTATAGAAGAAAATACTGCATATTATATTCCTTGTGCTCATGAAACAGGAGAAGTGCAACTTTCTCGTGAGCATGTTTTGCAAAAATTAAAAATAATATTTGAAGATTCAACAATTTCTAAAATAGCGCATCATGCAAAATTTGATGAATCAGTGCTTTTTAATTATGGAATTAAAGTTGCAGGTCAAACATTTGATACGTTGATTGCTGCAAATTTAATAAAAGAAGAATGGCATAAAAATTCATTAAAATTTTTATCAGAACATTATTTGCAAGAACCTATGCTGACATTTGCTCATATGGTGACAGATAAAAAATTACAGCATTTTGGCCAGGTCCCTCTTAAAGAGGCAACAGAGTATGCCGCAGGTGATGCACATCAAACATTTAGATTATGGCCAATCTTAAAAGAATTACTTAAAAAAAATGAATCGGAAGATTTGTATTTTAATGTAGAGCTTCCAACAATGCAGATTTTGTTTGAAATGGAAACGCGAGGCATTTATTGTGATTTGGGTGTTTTGGGAAAACTAGATATTGTTGTTATGAAAAAATTAAAAGAAATTAAAGAAATTATTTTTGGGTTAATAGGCCCAGATTTTTCTGATATTAATTTAAATTCACCAAAACAAGTTGAGCATCTTTTGTTTGAGTATTTACAATTGCCGACACAAAAAAAGAGTGCGAAAAGAACTGGTTATTCAACAGATAATGAAGTATTGGTAGAGCTTGCAAAAATACATCCAGTTCCTGGATATATTGCACAGTATCGTGAACTTTATAAATTAAAAAGTACTTATATTGATTCACTTCCTGAATATATTAATAATCGAACAGGACGAATTCATACTAATTATAGTCAAACACGCGTTGCAACAGGGCGCCTTTCTAGTTCAGAACCTAACTTGCAAAATATTCCGGTTGAAGGTTTAGGAAGTACCGTCAGAATGGCATTTAAGCCGATACCAGGCAACTTGTTTATATCTGCTGATTATTCACAAATTGAGCTTCGAGTTCTTGCTCATCTTTCTCAAGATGAAAACTTAAAGCAAGCATTTTTAGCAGGAAGAGATATTCATACAGAAACAGCTGCAGGTCTTTTTGAAATTGATCCTAAAAATGTAACAAAAGAGCAACGAACAGTAGGAAAACGAATTAATTTTAGTATTTTATATGGTCTAACTCCTTTTGGACTTTCTAAAGACTTAGATATTTCATTGAAAGATGCCAAACAGTATATCGATGCTTATTTTGCTCATTATCCAAAAGTACGTGTGTGGATGGATTCTGTTATTGAACAAACAAAAAAAGATGGATTTGTAAAAACGGTGTATGGAAGAAAACGTCTTGTTCCTGGAATTTATGAACACAATAAAAATATGTTTGAACTTGCAAAGCGTATTGCTATTAATACGGTTGCTCAAGGAACCGCCGCAGAAATTATGAAGATGGGGATGATAGCTGTTGATAAAGTATTAAAAGAAAAAGGGTTTGATGCTCATATGCTTTTACAAATTCATGATGAGATTTTAGTAACCGTTGCAAAGGGCCAAGTTGATAGTGTAAAAATAAGCATTAAGTCAGCTCTTGAATCGGTAGTTGATTGGGAAATTCCATTAATTGTAGATGTAAATGAGGGAAACAATTGGAGAGAGGTAAAGTAGTAAGGAATTTTCTTAAACAGACTTCAAAATAAAACAACACAAAGGAACTATTATGAAAATAATACAAACAAAAAAAAGTGTAGTAATGTTGTTTTTATTCAGTTCATTTTTTATGTCTCATGCCGCAGAAGAAGAAATTTCTCCTTGTCCCTTAAGTAGAAGCTTTGTTTCTCTTCCTTTAAAGGGTCGGTTAGTGAGCAGTCAGCCAGGTGTACATGTTAAGAAAGTAAGATTCCACCAATCAAAAATAAAGAGAAGTGAATTAGTTATTGTTGTTAATCCAAAAAAAAAAGAAGAAAATTGCTGTCAAAAGTGCTATGCAGAGAGCTCTTGTTGTCAAAAAACTGTATGTTGCGTAGGAACCACCTTGGGAATCAGCGGACTTTTTGCTATGATGTTATTTTTATAAAATAAATAAGAAAGGGAAAAGTTATGCAAGAACAGAAAAATGTAGCAAAGCAAAGTGGTGCAATATGGACAGAGCAAGAAAATAAAATTGATCCATTAGGTGATGGAATCAGTTCTATTGAGCTTGTTCGGGCATCAGGAACAGATCTTGATATTGCAAATGCCGCACGTGTTTCTTATGGGCGTTTGTCGCATGAAGTAAGTGAGCGAGACGAAAAGTTAATTAATTTTTTAATGGAACATAATCATTCAAGTCCTTTTGAACATAATCAGTTATCTTTTAGAATAAAATGTCCTCTTTTTATCGCTCGTCAATGGATGCGTCATAGAATGCATTCGTATAATGAAATTAGTTATCGATATGTAAAAGTAAAAACTGAATTTTATATTCCAAAAGAATGGCGCTTACAGGATAAAGAAAACGGTCAATCTTCTTTTGGTGGATTTAAAGATGAAGATATGACAAAGGCATATAAGGCGTCAATTGATGCTGCATATGAACAGTATAATAAAATGTTGGAAGCAGGAGTGTGCCGTGAGCAAGCGCGTGCAATTTTGCCTGTGGCAACATATACAGAATTTATTTTTACAACAAACTTACGTTCATTATTGCATTTTATGGAATTGCGTCTTGGCCATGGAGCTCAGCAAGAAATTCGTGAATATGCAAAAGGTTTATTGCAACTTTCTATGCCGCATTTTCCAATCTCATTAAAAGCATGGCAAAAATTTCATTTAAAAGGCGAAGAATGGGAAGATCAATTGGCTGAATGGACTACTCAGTTAGGTGATAAATAATAAAATTAATTAATAAAAAGTAAATGCATTCTGCTTTATATAACAGAATGCATTTACTTTTTATTAATTAAAAAATGTTCTTAGGTTTTTTATTGATTACGAGCTCGTCTTTTCCCTTTAGGGTCGTCTATGTCGTAATCATTTTCTTCATCAAGATTAAGAATTTCAGATTCATCATTTGCTTCTGCGCCGTCTGTGATACAGTTATTAATATTTTTTCCAATAGTGTTTGGGGTTTTTTCAACCTTTCTTCTTTTTTTTGAAGGTCTTTTATCTTCATAAGCTGCACCAGATTCTTGCTGCCCTATTTGTTGGTTTTGTGACTGGTATCTTCTTTTATTGAATGCATCAGTTTTATGCCAATCAGAAAAAGCGCTATTAGAAGATTTTTTTAATTTTGTCGTTGTTGAATTTAATTTATCAGAATGAATTCCAAGTTCTAATGGTTCAGCAGCAGGGCAGCTTTTACTTAGTTCTAGCAGAATTAAAGCAGCATCTAATTGTTTTTTTGCTTTATAATCAGGAGTAAGAGTTCTTCCGTTACTACAAGTAGCACTACAATGAAATTGTCGAGCTTTTTTGTCTTTTAAATCTTGCAGTATTTCATCAGGCACTTCAGTTAACCCTGTGTCTGTGGCAAAAACACGTCTAAGGAAGGGCATTAAACTGAAGAGATAAGGGTTTATTCCTTTAATATCTTTATTGAGCGCTAAACTTAAATATCTCAAATTCGGGAATAGAGGCGCAATTTGCGTAATAAGATCTTGTCCCTTATCAGAAGAAAGCTTGTTTTTGCTTAAAATTAAGCTGGTTATGTCTTTATTACCTGGAAGTTTTGATAACCCTTTAAGAGAGTTAAGGTTTTGTGAGCTAAGGTTAAGCGTTACTCCGGCGTTAGTTGTCTGGTAGTATTGGTTGAGGTTTCCAGCATTGATTAAATCTTGTACAGAAACTGCAATAATTAGATTGGCCGAGCAATAAAGCATTGCTGTCAGAAGTCCTATTATTTTTATTTTTTTCATTTGATAATCCTTAAATTTAAAAATTTATTACATTAAAAGCACTTATTAATGATTTTATATCCTAACAGTAAATAACTGAAGTGTAAAGATAAGCAGAATGATTTTTTTGTACGCAATTGCTGTTCGGATGGTATTTTATGGTGGCCAGGTAGCTTGAAAAACATAAAAGATTAAGAAGAATTAAGATTGAAATTTAATAAAAAGAAAAAATAAGGAAGGGATACACTTAAAAAAGATAATTTTAAACAATAAAAAGCGTTTAGGGAGAGGTATTATGTTTCTCTTAAGGCGTGATCAGAGGCTGCTTTTGAGCTTATAAAGAGAGAATTATTTATTTAAATTTGGAGATCTTTAAATAAGTAACTTACTTTTGCTGTTGAGTTATTGACTTTCTAGGATGGAGATGTCATACTTTATAGTGTAATTAGTGGAAAAGTTAAAATAACATCTGATTATTCTTAATTTAGGTTAAAACTACGTCAAAATTATAAAACCATAGAAATAATATAAGGAATAAACATGGCAACCAGTAAAGCCGGCGGGTCCACGTCCAATGGTCGCGATAGTATTGGTAGAAGATTAGGTATCAAGCTTTTTGCAGGCCAAGTAGTAACTGGTGGAGAAATTATTGTACGTCAAAGAGGTACAAAGTATCACCCAGGAAAATTAGTAGGAATTGGTAAAGATCATACAATTTTTGCAAAAGCAGAAGGTGTGGTTAAGTTCCATTATGGTTCACGAGGAAGAAAATACATTTCTGTTGTTCCTTCAGCTCTATAAGTTGGAAACTCAAAAGAAAAAGATTTTTGTAAAAAAAAAGAAAACGTGCTAGAACTTATTTTTGAAACAAGTAGTTCTGAGTTAATCGTTAATATGGTTTTTATATATATTATTGTATAAAGTATACCATTGGAGAGTAAAATGACTGATTTCTTAAAATATCGTATTCCTAGCTTTTGTTTATCAACATTGTTTATCGCTGCAGGAGCTTTAGCATATTTTCAACATGGCGGGTTCCGTTATAGTGTAGATTTTACGGGCGGAACACAGGTCCTTTTAAAGCTAAGTAAAGAGATCGGCTCTGAGCAATTAAAAGGTGCATTAGGTGATGCGGGGTGGCAAGATCCACTTATTAGGGAATTTGGAAAAAAAGAAGTTGTGATTCGTGTTCAAGAATTTTCGCACGACTCGCAAGGGTTAGCACAAAAAATGCAAACAACTCTTGAAGCAACGTTTACAGATACAAAAGTTGAAATTTTAGAAGCAAATGCGGTTGGTCCGTCAGTTGGTAAAAATCTTGCAAAAAATTTTTTATTAGCGCTTTTATTAAGTCTTCTTGCGATGCTTATGTATATCGCATTTAGATTTTTTTCTTTTTCGTATGGATTGGGAGCTGTTATTGCGATCTTTCATGATGCGCTTGCTATTTTAGCTTTATTTGCGTTAACACAAAGAGAAATTTCGCCAAATGTAATTTGTGCAATTATTGCAACATTGGGTTATTCGATTAACGATACTATTGTAATTTTTTCTCGTATGAGAGAAAATTTTGTAAAAATGAGAGGCGAAGTTGCATCTACTGTTGTTAATATTAGTATTGCGCAAACAATGAGACGTACGATGCTTACAAGTTTGTCGACAGCGCTTACAGTTGGGTCATTATTGATCTGGGGTGGAGAAACGTTAAGGAATATGTCATTAGCGTTGCTTGTAGGAATTATTGTTGGAACATATTCGTCAGTGTTTATAGCAAGTCCTATAATGCTTATGTTTCGCCGTAAAGATTAATTTCTTTGAGGAACATAGTTATTACATCTCATTATTAGTTGAAAATTAAAAAACAATAATCGTTTTTTTATAAGTTGTATTACATTAAAATTATTCATATATGCTGTATAATAATGAATAAGGGATAGTATTATTATGTTCCAAAGAACAATTAATTTAGATAAATAGGAGGGAATCTCTATGGAAAATGAAATTAAAGAAGTAAAAAAGATAGAAAAAAATTCTGAAGGTGAAAAAGTTCCTTCGGTTGTAAAAACAAAAGCAGTAAAAAAAACTGTTTCAAAACCATCAGTTAAGAAAGATGGGGTACTAAAAAAAATAGATCATAATGTTGTGGCGCCTCAAGAAGCAAAAGAATTGATTCAAAAAAAAGTTGCTGCACCTCAAAAGGTTGAACAACCGGTGGTGATGGAAGATTTTCAAAAAGCTGATGCTCAACAAGAACAACAACCGGCTCATTCGCAAAGCTATTCACAACAACAAGGTAATAGACCTCACTCTCAACATAATAGTAATAATCAAAATAATAATAATGATCAAAGACGGCACCATAATAATGGTCAAAAACGTCATCAAAAAAGCGTAGAATCAGCATCTCCAAAATTATATGAAAGAGAACAATTACAAGATTTTTCTCTTCAAGAATTAAATCAGCATGCTCGTCGATTTGGAATTATTGGTGCAAGTTTAATGACTCACCCTCAGTTAGTGAATGTTATTTTAGATGTTCAAACTGATCCAGATAGAGAAGTAGTTGTTGAAGGAGTACTTGAAAGATTACCAGATGGTTTTGGTTTCTTACGTTCTCCTCGTTTTGATTATGTTTCAAGTCCTGATGATGTGTATGTGTCTCCGTCTCAAATTAGAAGATTCGGATTACGTTCTGGTGATACTGTTGAAGGTGTTATTAGAAAACCAAAAGAAAATGAAAAATATTTTGCATTGTGCAAAGTAAATAGTGTGAATTTTGGAGATCCTGCAAAATTAAAAGAACGTCCATTCTTTGATCGGTTATCTCCAATGCATCCTAAAGAAAAATTTAATTTAGAATATGATCCTGATTCATATTCAACTCGTATTATGGATCTGTTTACTCCTATTGGAAAAGGGCAGCGTGGTTTAATTGTTGCGCCACCAAAAGTAGGAAAAACAGTTCTTCTTAAACAACTTGGACAAAGTTTTATTACTAATCATCCAGAAACATTTTTGATTGTACTTCTTATTGACGAACGTCCTGAAGAAGTTGCAGATTTACGTCGAAGTGTTAAAGGGGCTCATGCAGAGGTGATCAGTTCAACATTTGACGAATCAGCTGAACGTCATGTACAAGTTGCAGAAACAGTACTTGAAAAAGCAAAACGTCTTGTTGAAGCAGGTAAAGATGTTGTTATTTTACTTGATTCTATTACTCGTTTAGCTCGTGCATATAATACAACAGCTCCAGCTTCTGGAAAAGTTCTTACTGGTGGTATTGATGCAAATGCACTTCAAAGACCAAAACGTTTCTTTGGTGCAGCACGTTGTGCAGAAGAGGGTGGATCATTAACTATTCTTGCTTCGGCTCTTGTTGATACGGGGTCACGCATGGATGAAGTAATTTTTGAAGAATTTAAAGGTACTGGTAACATGGAAATTAACATGAACCGTAAACTTGCAAATCGTCGAATTTACCCAGCATTTGAATTATTAACTTCAGGAACTCGCCGTGAAGAATTGCTTCATACTCCAGAAGATTTAAATAAAGTATGGGTGCTTCAGAAATTCTTGGCTGCTATGAATACAGCTGAATCAATTGAATTTTTAAAAGATAAGATGAAAAAATTCAAAACAAATCAAGAATTCTTAGATTCTATGAATTCAAAAAGAACGGGTAGTGATAACTAACACTCGTTTTTTATAAAGAAACCAAGGGGATGAAATAGAAATATTTCATCCTCTTTTTTTATTTATTTAGAAAAAAAAATTTATGTTTAAAGAAAAAAATAAATTATAATGAAATCCATTTTTCAAACATGCGACTTACAGATCGTGCTTGAGTAGGCATTGTGTGAGGATCTTTTGTTATCCATCTTAATTCTTTTGACTCTCTATTTTGCACAACATCTTCATCGCTTGTTACTTTAAGTAAAAAACGAATATCATAATGATCGTGTTCAGGTTCATCTTTGCGTGCTGGAATAGTATGAATATCAATATCAAAAATAGCAGGATTTACTGCTTTTATGCCATTAATTCCAGATTCTTCTTGAGCTTCTTTAATGGCAACAGCGAGTACGTCTGAGTCTCCATCACAATGTCCACCAAGTTGAAACCATCGGTCTAATTTTGTATGATGAAGAAGTAAGGCTTTTGTTTCTTCTTTGTTAAGCAACCAAGCCGATGCTGTGATATGTCCAATTAATAAAGTTCTTTCAAAGCAATCTTTATGTTCTTTTACAAATGCAATTGTTCTTGTTTTAAATTCTTTTTCAGCTGTATCAGTCGGATTGTAGCGTTCAAGTAATGCTAATAATTGATCTCGTTTCATTGCGCCCTATCGTGTAAAAAATAATAATTGATTTATTGTAACAGGCAAATGAAAAATAATAAATGTATATAAAAGAACATAATGCATTTATTATAATAAAATTTTCTACTTTATTTACTAATTGGTGTATTATAAAAATAAAAATGTATCACATAAGGAATAAACAATGAAAACATTTTATGTATCTCTTCTTTTTTGTAATGCGGTAGGGGCATTAGAAAATACGCCTTTACTGAGCGGGGAACTCCAAACAAAACAGTCTAATTCTTATGTCTCAAAGACAGAGGTAATGGCTCTTTTAGATACAATAGAGCCACCTGCATTACAAGTAAGAGGAAGAAAATTGATGCTTCCTTTTATGCGGACATTTAATAATGAATATATTTCTGAAAATATGATGGATCAATTTTTACAAAAAAATTTAAAACTTACAGCAACAGACCAGCGTTGTAAGAGCTGTATTCATAAAGTTTGTTGTGATAAGGATTATTGTCGGGCCGGATACAATTGTTGTTTTTTCTCTGGCGAAGCCTATTTATGTTTTGCTGCTAAAAGTATTATTACAGCAAGTTCTTCTTCTGTATTACACTCTCTTCTTGCGGGCAATGGAGGATGTTTTTTAATTTCTGTATTAACTGGAACAATCTTGAAAAACAGATTCAATGCTGTGACCGCAAAAGAAGAATTAGCAATCATAATGAAAAATATTAAATATAAACCCCTTACTGATGTATTAAGGCCAGAGGTAGTAATTGCAAGACAACCTCAAAAAGATGACTTATTATAAAAAATAAAAAAGTAACACATAAGGAATAAACAATGAAAACATTTTATGTATCTCTTCTTTTTTGTAATGTAATAGGGGCATTAGAAAATACTCCTTTAATTTGCTCGCAACCTTCTATACAAGAGGCTACTTGTTATGTTTCAAAATCAAAAATAAGAACACTTTTAGATGGCATAGAGCCATTGCCATTGCAAAAAAAAGCAAAAGACTTAATGCTCCCTTTTATTCAAAATTGTAATAATGAATATATTCCTGAAGAGGAAATGGTTCACTTTTTACAAGAAAATATAGAACTCACAGCGCGACAAAAGCGTTGTGAAAAATGCTTGGATACTTGTGGCTGTGAAAATATTCATTGCCCAGCTTTCTACAATTTCTTTTCTTTATGTGGAGGTGCCGGTTTGTATCAAGTTGGTAAATTGATAATTCCAAATATTCCCCCTGTTGTGTTGTATCCTGTGACAGTAGGAGGATGTTTTTGTACTTCTTTAATCACTGGAATAATGCTACATAAAAAATTTAATAATCTGAGGGAAAAAAAAGAATTAGGAACTATAATGAAAAATATTACATATAGTTCTTTTGCGAATTCTTTGATAACAAATGGAATAATTGTAAAGCAGCCTTAACAAGATGATAATGTTTAATTTTTCTAAAGAAGTATTGGGGGGTGATTTAGGTAAGTAACTTGGTTAAATAAGAATTTAAATTATATTATTCTAAAAAGCTGATTCATGGAACTCAACGAGATAGAGTTTTCACGTATTTATATTTTTTGAAAAAACTTTAAGAAATACTATTCATCGAGATTCTAAAATTGGTGGTAATTTAAAAAGATATTCAGCAGGAACTTTATCAGAAGCATAAAGATGTATAATATTGGATTCGTCCAGTTCAATGATAATAAATTCCTTATTTTCTTTTCTGGCACTATTCCATTGATCAATTAATGTGATAAATGCTTTTCTTGAGCATTTGAATGTGTGAGGAGGATTTTCCTCATTATAAAGAGATTGAAATATCATAAAATCATTTTCTTTTGTGAGTAATGAGCAATTTTCTTCATATACTTCATAATAAGAATCATAAATCCAATCTTGAGTTCTGGGTTCATTTTTACAAGTATCAGTTAATAATTTGGATATTAAATGTGTTTCTAAAGATGTTGAATCTCTCGATAATAGGTGTCCTTTTTCTTTTCTAATGATAGCTAATTTTTTAATCATCTTATAAGTCTTATTCAATAACAGGATAAGTTGTTATGATTCAGCTTGTTGATTAAAAAGAGAAGCAAATTGTCCGGGATCATCTCTTGCTATAATAGTTATATTTTTATCATCTTTTAATTTTATAATGACAAACTCTTTTTTTGAGTCATATGCAACATGCCAATCATTCACTAATTTAATAAAATTTTTTTTTGTAATAATAAATTTTTCATTATCGTCCATATATTCAGCATATTTAAATATAAGAGTATTGTTATCAATTTTATTAATAGAACATTCGTTTCCTGTTATACCTAATGACTTTTTGTTGGGCAACCATTTATCTAAAATATAATTTGAATTACATAAATCAATAAGTACATCAGCAATTAAATCAGATTTAGCAGGCTTAAAATAATAAGGAATAAGGTGTATTGTATCTCTTTTTAAAATAGTTTGTTCCATTGTTATATTTTCTCCACGACAGGATAAGCTGTTATCATTTTATTTTGATTAAGGACCATATTAATTTTTATATTATCTTTTGTAACTCCAATAATTTTAATATTACCATTTTTACTCTTTTTAAAGGGTATATTATTCTTTTCTGCATATTTATATGCTTCAATGATTTTACTTATTACTTGATCACGTGTCCATGTAGATGGGAAAAATGTTTTTGGGATATTTCTATTATATCCTTTAAATATCAATTTGTAAGTTCCTGCTATGCCATTTTCTCTAGATAAAATTTCTAATGGTATACCTTGTAGATGTCCAATATTGTTTGCAATATTTTCAAAAGTATCATGATGCCATCCAGATATTCCTACAAGTCTATTCTTACTATCTAAGAGAGGTCTTCCTTGTAGCATATGATTAAAATCAAACATTATGTTTTTAAATCCATCAAATCGAGCTTTTAAATAAGATAATTCTTCTTTGAATGGGATTAATTTTTTAGCATTACCTTTAAAAGGTTTTGGTGTTTTTCCACGCAATTTGGGGAGTGCAGTTTCACCTTCAAGAGCCATAGCATTAAGATAATCAGTAGCTGTTGTAGATATTTTAAAAGGCACTCCTTCAACGGCATAAATGAGTTCTGAATGTTCTTGTGATGTTTCAATAAAAGTAATTAATTTTTCTGAAGATACTTTTGTAAAATTACACAGTGCGCCCGTGATTTTATGTAAAAGAATTGCTTCAACTCCTAAAGCTGTTGCTTTTCTTAAAATATCTTCTTTTGAAAAGGACGAAAGCGTGGCGTGCAATTCTGAAATTTTTTGATGGTACGAATGAAATTTTGCTTCTAAAAGATCATCTTGATTCATGTCTGAATAATGGGAAATAAGCATACATTCTTTGATAAGTAATGCTTAAACTTTTCCTGCTTCAACAACAGAATAAGCAATGTTTTGAACAGTTTCAATAGGGTGTAAACATGCATTAAGAGTATTGATTGTTCCTTCTTTAATACCCTCTACAATTGCTTGTGCACATTTAAAAAGAGAATTTCCCCAATCAAAAAGACGAGATGCAAGAACAGGTGCCCCTTGTTTTTCGGCTTGAGTTGCTAATGTGCAGCTTTC
>JAIPGS010000014.1 GCA_021735725.1 Candidatus Babeliales bacterium | reverse complement strand
AATAAGAAATTGAATAAAAGAAAGAATATAAAAGAGATAAGAAAGAAAGACGAACAAGAGATGTCTTATTATTTTTCTCGGGATTTCCGGGCGGCTCATTACTCTGTATTGGCCTTATCAATAGATTCACAGTGTACTCCTTTTTATTAGTACGAATTTATATTCTTCACTATTTTATTTCTTTTTTTATAATAAGGTCAAGTATTTTGTGTAACGGAAGGGCAAAAATAAAAGTTTAGCTTTGTTTTTTAGATTATTTAGAATTAATATTTAAAAGATTGTTCCAATACAGCAGAAAATGTTTTCCTTCTTCAGTTTCAAAGAATTCTTTGAATTTTCGTTGTACCAATTCTTTGTCATTTCTTTTTGTTACAAGTTGGCCAATATTAAACATACCTTGAACCATGTTTCCTATTTGAGTAACTGTATGTTCTCTATCGTCTGGAGCTTTTAATAAATTTAAAAAACTGATCACAACGCCGCCAAATTGTTGTAAAATTTGTGGAGTTGTATCATCTTGCGGTTGCTGCTGGTGCTGCTGTTGATTGTTTTTATTAAT
Source organism: Candidatus Babeliales bacterium (assembly GCA_021735725.1). Taxonomy (GTDB): domain Bacteria; phylum Babelota; class Babeliae; order Babelales; family CAIQNR01; genus JAIPGS01. Next base: position 13,272 of record JAIPGS010000014.1, on the reverse strand, counting down.
ACTATCGGCATTAATCTCTAAAAGTTCTTCAGATTTGAGATTATATGGACTCATCAAAATAATAAAAAGCCCTGAAAAAACATATTTCATAAAATTTCCCCTTTTTTAAATGGTTAGGTAAAAACAGAGAGAGTATGCTCTTCCGCTACCTTTTTTGATATACAATTTTAAGAAAAAAAAAGGAAAGGGTTTTATGTCTTTTTGAAAAACTATTCTTCTCTTGGCTCTTTTTCATTCATAGGTGTTAAAGTGTATGTTGCTGACTTTTTATCAATAACATACACTTTTATTTTTAATAAGAAGGAGGATTTAAAAGAAAGTATTTAACTTTCTTTTTTAAAGACTAAGACTTGAACAACTCTTTTTGGCGTTGCTTTTTGAACTTGGAAAACATAGTCTTTATATTCAAAACGTTCACCTTTTTTTGGAAGATGTTGTAATCGTTCTGTTAAAAAACCTCCAAGGGTGATAGCATCTTTAACTTTAAAATTAATAGAAAGATTTTCTGAAAGTGTTTCAAGATCAACTCCTGCATAAACTAGCCAGCCTCCTTGTTCAAGAGGAACAATGTGGTCACCAACAGATTCATGTTCATCATTAATATCCCCTACAATTTCTTCAAGGGCATCTTCTAGGGTTACAAGTCCAATAATACTTCCGTATTCATTTAATACCATCGCAATATGATGACGTTGTTGTTTGAATTGGCGAAGTAGTTGATTAACTTTCATACTTTCAGGAAGAAATAATAAAGGGCGAACCAATTCTTTTAAAGGCCGTTTTTCATTTTTAGAAAGCAGTAAAAAAAGATCTTTTTGATGAACCATTCCTACAATATTGTCTTCTTTTACTTCATATACAGGAAGGCGAGAAAAATGGTAGGTAGTAAACATTTTCAGAGCCTCTTGCAGTGAGCTTTTAATATTTATACTCACAACATCAATTTCAGGAATCATAATTTCTTTAATAGTTTTATCGGCTAATTCAAAAATACCATGAAGCATTTGTGATTTATCTGAGTCCATTTCGCCTTTTTTATTAATATGATTAATTAAGAATTTAATCTCTCGTTCAGATACAAAAGAATCATCTTTTCCTTTTTGATTGTGGGAGATTCTGCGGACAAAAAAGTTTGATATAGTCGAAAGTAAAGAAACAAGTGGAGTCATAATAAAAAAAGTAAGATTGGCAAGCCACAAAGTAGAAAGTAGAAGCCGTTCTGAATTAAGTTGGGCTATATTTTTTGGAATAATTTCTCCAAAAATTAAAAATATTATTGTAGCAACAGCAACACTTAAAAAGAAACTCCATCCTGAAGGGAATCCTATATTCATGAGTCCATCTTGCATAAAATCGGTAACAAGGTCGATGGAAACAACGTTCGCCAAACAATTGGCGATAAGAAGAGCAATCAAAACTCTTTGTGGTTCTTTTTCTATTGCTAGAAAAAGTTTTTTATAACGGCCTGTTTTTTTAGCCAGCTGTTTTACGTTAAAAATACGTAAAGCTGTTATGGATGTTTCTAGAAACGAAAACAATCCATATATCAATAATGAAATAGTGATATAACCTATTTTTAACCAAAAGCTTGGAGGTAAAGAATCCATAATATTATCGTATCCTTATTCGTATTATCATATTATTCAACTGTATCTCCTGGGGAGATTTCAAATTCTTTTTCAAAAAATGTCTCTAACTTCTTGCATCGTGAAGGATGGCGCAACTTTCTAAGCGCTTTTACTTCAATTTGCCTAATTCTTTCTCGGGTTACAGAAAAATCTTTACCAACTTCTTCAAGAGTATGTTCGGATGCAACATCGATACCAAAACGCATTTTTAGTACTTTTTCTTCTCGTGGAGTTAATGATTTTAATACTTCACGAACACGTTTTTTAAGATCTGTATTTGCAACTGTTTCTGCTGGAGAAAAATCATCATCATTTTCAATAAAATCTTTAATGAATGCATCTTCACTATCTCCCACAGGGGTTTCAAGGGAAATTGGTTCTTTAGATATTTTAATAATATTTTTTATTTTCTTTTCGTCAAGGTTTAATTCTTTTGCAAGTTCAGCATAGGTTGGTTCGCGTCCATTTTGTTGAACAAATACTCTTTTAATTTTATTAATTTTATTGAGCGTTTCAACCATATGAACAGGAACGCGAATAGTTCTTGATTGATCAGCAATTGCACGAGTAATTGCTTGGCGGATCCACCATGTTGCATATGTTGAAAATTTATAACCACGTCCAAAATCAAATTTTTCTACCGCCTTCATTAAACCAATACTTCCTTCTTGAATAAGATCAAGAAAGTGAAGGCCTCGATTTACAAATTTCTTTGCAATATTAACTACTAAACGTAAATTTGCTTTTGCAAGTTCATCTTTTGCGTATTTGTCATCACGTTGATTTTTTATTAATTGGGAATACTCTTTTTTGATATCAGAAAGGCCTAATCCCGCTTCACTTTCGATATTCTTAATTACTTTTTGAGATGATCGCATAGCAACAGAGAGCTCTTCTTTTAAGGCTATAATTTCTGCATCTGGATTTTTATTTTTATTGAGTTCATTAAGTTGTTCTTGAGATGTTTTAATAATTTCTTCACGTTCACGAATCTTGTTGAGAAACTTATCTATTCGTTTTCCTAATTTTCGTATCAATTTATTTGTAATTCTTATAGAAAGGATAGTTTCTACAATAGCTTCTTTGTTCTCTTTAATTTTTTGTAACATCTCTTTTTTCATAGCTTCAGAAGAAAGTTTGCTTCTATATGAAGCATAAATTACATCTTCATTATCCAAAAGAGCATTAATTGTTTTAAGTGTTTTTACAAATGCTTCTTTTTCTTGGGCAATTTCAGGAAGGTTTTCTTCATCAAATTTTGAAAATTCAATAACATCTTTTAAGAGTAATGTATTTTTACTTAATTTTTCACCAATAAGTAAAAATTCTTTATGAACAAAAGGAAATCGTGCGATAGCTTGAATGGAAAGACGTTTACTTTTAGCTATTTGATCAGAAATTACTGTTTCTGTTTTTTTGTTTAAAAGAGGAATTTTTCCAATGTCCCGTAAATAACATTTAACTCCGTCAGCAATATGGCCTACTTCAGAATTGATACGTTCTGTTTCTGGATTAAAATCTTCTTCATCTTCATCAATAAAATCATTAATGGCTGCAAGATCTCCTTGAATTCCATGATGACGAGACATTTCTTTTGTTTCAAGGGCATCATCATTATCAAGAGTATCAACTTCATCTTGCATCACGAGTTCAATATGTTTTTTTTCTATTGTTTTAAGAAGTTCATCAGCATCTTTTTCAGACATATGATGTTGATCATTAAATGCAATCACTTCTTCATAGCTGAGCTTTCCCTTGAGTTTTCCTTTTCTTAAAAGTTCTTCAATGCTGTCTTCAAGTGTTGCAACTTTTTTCTTAAATACTTTTTTTTGAGGAGTAATCTTTTTTGCAGGAGGTGTAACTTTTTTAGGTGATGCTGCTAAAGGAAGAGCAGTATTAGTTTGTGTTTTTACGGGTAGCGTTACAGGAGTACTTTTTTTTGGTGAAAGAATTTTTTTAGGAAGTTGTTTTTTTTGTGGGACAACTTTTTTAAGAGGAGTTTTTACTGTTCCCATTTTTTTAATATTTTTTTGTGGAACAATTTTTTTAGCTGTAACTTTTACTGTTTTAATTTTTTTAGTATTTTTTTGAGGGGCTCTTTTTTTTGTTACAGCTTTTACTGTTTTAATTTTTTTTATAACTTTTTGAGAAACTCTTTTTTTAAGAGAAGTTTTTGGTTTTATATTTTTCTTAACATTCTTTTTAGGTTGAATAGTTTTAAGTGTTTTTTTAGGTTGAGCTGATTTTTTAAGAACTTTTTTTTGAGCGCGTTTAGGAGTAGCTTTTTTCTTTGTAGCTTTTTTGACAGCCCGCTTTTTGGATGTCTTTTCCTTTTTTGGCGTAGAGCCCAGAAGTCTATTTAAAATACTTTTTAGTACCATTTAATAAATCCCTTGCGTAATAACTTTTTTCAACGCTCATTTCTTTACTATTTAACGGTTGAGTCTGAAAATGAGGAGCACGAGATTTTCAGTATGCTCTCATTTTTTTAGAGAAAGCAATATTTGAAATTTGAACACCTCTTTTTTTATTCCTCAATTATATCACCAGAAGCAATAGTAAATGTTTTATCAAAGAAGGCAGCAAGCTCTTTATTTCGGGATGAATGACGGAGTTTTTTCAAAGCTTTTACTTCTATTTGTCGGATTCTTTCTCTGGTTACAGAAAAATCTTTTCCAACCTCTTCAAGTGTATGTTCCGACGCTGCATCAATTCCAAAACGCATTCTTAAAACTTTTTCTTCTCGAGGCGTTAATGTTTTAAGAATCATTCGTACGCGATTTTTTAAATCATTTTCAGAAACTGATTCTGCAGGAGATATGCTGGTTTCACTTTCTATAAAATCTTTAATAGAAGCATCTTCTCCATCTCCCACAGGAGTTTCAAGGGAAACTGGTTCTTTAGAAATTTTAATAATATTCTTTATTTTCTTTTCATCAAGATTAAGTTCTTTTGCAAGTTCGGCATGAGAAGGTTCTTTTCCATGTTCTTGGGTATAAATTCTTTTAATCTTGTTGATTTTATTAAGTGTTTCAACCATATGAACAGGAACTCGAATAGTTCTTGATTGATCAGCAATTGCACGACTAATTGATTGTTTTATCCACCAGGTTGAATAGGTAGAAAATTTGTATCCACGAGTAAAATCAAATTTCTCTACTGCTTTCATTAATCCGATACTTCCTTCTTGAATGAGATCAAGAAAATGAAGGCCACGGTTTACATATTTTTTAGCATTATTTACTACAAGTCGTAAATTTGCTTTTGCAAGTTCATCTTTAGCTGTTTTATCTTTTTTCTGACTTGTTATAAACTTTTTATAAAGTTTTTTAGTTTTAATACATGAAATCCCAACTTCTTCTTCAATTTTATGTAATTTTTGTTGGGTTGTTTTGATTTCAAGTACGATTTCTTTTCTTCGGGAAACAGAAGTGATTTTTTTACTTCCCTTTAATGATTCTTTTTCAATTTCTAATGAATTAAGTTCTGCTTGATATTCTTTATTTTTACGTAAATATCTGTCGATACGTTTTCCCATTCTACGAATTAATTTATTGGTAATTCGTAACGGTAAAATTGCTTGTATAATAGCATCCGTATCTTTTTTTGTGATTGCAGCTTTTATTATTTCTATTGTTGAAAAAAAGAGTTTTCTTTCTTGTTCAATTTCAGGAGCATTTTCTTCATTAAACAATGTAAATTCGATAACTGTTTTTAAAAGGATAGGATTAGCTTCTATTTTTTTACTTAATGTAATCAATTCATTGTGAAAGAAAGGAAATTGGCCAATTATTTCAAGACATACTCGTTTGCTGGTAGCAATAGTTTCTGCGATAATTTTTTCTGTTTTTTTATTTAAAAGAGGAATTTTTCCAATGTCTCTTAAATACGATTTAACACCGTCGGTTACATGAGTAGCATCAGAAGTAAATCGTTCAACTTCTAAAGTATCTTCATCATGGTTAATATCATCAGCAAGTGCTAATGTCATTTCATAACTTAATTTTTCTGTTTCTCTTTCTTCACTGAAAAAGAGTTCTTGATCCACGTCTTTAAGTACTGATTTTTTAAAAATTGGTTTCATTGGCATTAAATAAGTCCCTTACGTAATAACTTTTTCTTTAACTCTAAAAATGAATTAACAATAGTGTTAATTTCTTGTGTATTATTTTCTTGTTGTGCTTGAGCAATTTTTATCTTTGTATCCTTAACAATTGTTTTCCAATACTTCTTTTCTAATATCAAAATAAGTTGCTCAAAATCTTGTACATTTTCTTTTTGTTCTTCAGAAAGTAACATTTGGTTAACCATCTGTTTTTCATGATATTCAAGTGTCTCAAAAAAATGTATAAATGTACCCCCACCCTCAGTCGTATAACTAAGTTGTAGCTTTTTGATTATTTTTTGTAAGGCCTCAGGTATATAATTCAAAACCCGGGTCACTTCGTCATTTTCTAAAAGCTGATGATTCTCTAGTATACCACAAAAAAATTTTTTTTCGAAAGGAGATATTTCATCAGAAATAAGCTTGATAGCTTCGTTTTGATTTTGTTCTTGAGGAATAAAAGGTTTATGAGTGCCTTTTGTTCGCTTTAATTCTTCTTTTAATGATGAAAAAGGGAGTGAAAATATTGATGCAGCTTTTTGAAGTAAAATGTCTTGTTTGAGTGGATCATCTAAATTTTTAATAATATCAAGGTATTTACGCATCACGCTGAGTTTTTGTTGTAAGCTTTGTTGCGAAAATTCTTTTCCAGAATTTTCTAAAAAAAATGAAAAAATATCTTGTGCATGTTCAATAAGCAATTCAAAATTTCCACCACTTTTTAAAAATGAATCAGGATCTTGTCCATCTGGTAAAACCAAAACATATAAATCTAAATTAACTTGCCAACAAAGATCAGCAAGTCGTAACATTGCTTTTTGCCCTGCAAGGTCACTGTCATAAACCAAATAAACTTTTTGTGCATGATAAGAAAGAAGTTTTAAATGATCAACAGTGCATGAAGTTCCCAAGGTGGCGACAGTATTTGTATAACCATATTGTGCCATTGTAATACAATCAGTATATCCTTCTGTTAAAAAGACATACTCTTTTTTTTGAATTGCTTTTTTTGCACGATCAAGCCCAAAAAGTAACGTTCCTTTTTGAAAGAAATGATTTTCTCGGGAGTTATAATATTTTGGACGTTGATCGGTATCTTTTACAATACGTCCACCAAATCCACAAAATCGACCTAAGTTATCTTGAATAGGGAAAATGAGGCGTTGTTCATAAGGAGAATAGAGTGTTCCTTTATTTTCTAACACAATATGAAAATCAAGAAGTTCTTTCAGTAGAAAATTTTTATGATTTAATTCTCTTATAAGAGATTTAATTGCGCGTTCTCCCTCTGGAAAATACCCAATTGTAAAATTTGTAATGCTCTCTTGTGTAAATCCACGTTTGCTTAGATAATTAGTAATTGAAGGATGTTTTTCAAGTTCTGCATGTGTCCAGTCTGCAACAGCTTTACATAATTCAAAGTACCGTTTTTTATTATCAACTGTTTGTTCTGAAGGAAGAGCTGCTAAAACTTCTTGAGGAAGTTCAATATTGTATCGTTCTGCTAAAAATTTTGCTGCTTCAAAGGGAGGGCAGTTTTCAATTTTACCTATAAAAGCAATAACATCACCACCTTCATGACATCCGAAACAATAAAAAATTCCTCGTTCAGGGCTTACCGTAAAAGAGGCTGTTTTTTCATCGTGAAAAGGACAGGTTCCTTTCCAGTACTGACCGGCTTGTTTAAGTGTTACGTGTTCACTCACTACTTGAAAAATAGGAGCGCGTTCTTTTATAAAATTAAACAGATTTGTTTTGTTCATTTATTTATTCACTTTTTGTGAAAAGATAAAAATGCCAATACTCACACATATAAGTAAAAGAGCAATACATTGCATATAAGAAAAATTACTTACTATGAGTGTGCGGTCTGCACGTAAAAAGTCAACTAAAAATCGTTCAATGCTTGATCCTAAAAGAAATAAAGAAATCAATTGTCCTTTCTTTTTAAAAAAATCTTTATAAAAATAAAGAAATAAAAAAAGAAATAAAAGAAGTGTGGCGCTATAAAGTTGTGTGGGATGAACAGAGCAATATAAGGGAGCAAGATGGTTTGGATGAGTGTATATTACAGCCCATGAAACATCTGTTTGTATTCCGTAACAACAACCAGTAAAAAAACAACCCATTCTTCCAAATACTTGCATAAGCGGAATATAAATTGCTGCTCTATCTAAAAAAATAAGTGTATTATTTTTTAAATAAAAAGAAAGGAATAAAAGCCCTCCAATGATTGCTCCTAAAATTGAATATCCTGGTTCCCAAAAATAAAAAAGATACTGAAATGAAGGAAGAGAGTCCCACAATTCTGCAGCCCATAAAATACGCGCACCTAAAAGAGCAAAAAAAATAGTCAAACTTGTAATATCGATAAGAGCAGTTGGATTATAGAGCTTAGATAATTCTCTGTCTTTTAGTGCAAAAAAAAGCCCCATTACAATCCCTATCGTAATTAACAATCCATAGATATGAATAGAAAAAACTCCATAAAGATGAAGCAATTGGGGATTGAGGGTCATTTTATTTTGTATTCGATGTAGATTTTTCTAAAATATTCATATGCATCATTAAAAATGAAAGCGCGGCAGGTGTCATTCCAGGAATTAAATTGGCTTGAGCAATAGTTGCAGGACGTACTTTTTCTAATTTTTGTTGTAGCTCTATAGAAAGACCATGTAATCCTTTATAGATTAACGTTGCAGGTAATATCATTGTTTGATATTTTTTTAAACGAGCAACTTCACGTTCTTCCCGTTCAATATAAGGAGCATATTTAATAGATGCTTGAATTGTTTGGCAGCAACGATGAGGAAGATCTTTTCCTGTAATTTTTAAAACAGTTTCTTGTGCTGTTTCATTATTTTCAAACAAACGAAGTAAATCAGTTTCTAAATATTTTTCTTTAAGTGCTTTGAGTGTTTCTTCTATTTCTTTTTTTTCTTTTAAGAATGCTTCATACATTTCTTGTGAAACAAGTCCAACGTTATAAGCTTTTTCTGTTAATCGTAAAAAGACATTGTCTTGCCGTAATAATAATCTTCGTTCTGCTCGTGATGTGAACATGCGATACGGTTCATCAATTCCAAGAGTGACCAAATCATCAATCATGACGCCGATATAGCTTTCTGTACGATCAAGAATAAAAGCGGGTAATGCATGAGCAGTTAAATGTGCATTGATTCCTGCAATAATACCTTGCCCTGCAGCTTCTTCATATCCTGTTGTTCCATTAATTTGGCCAGCAAAAAAAAGCCCACTAATTTTTTTAGTTTCAAGTGTATGTTTTAATTGTGAAGGATGAACAAAATCATATTCAATTGCGTATCCAGGGCGTACAATTTCTGCATTTTCAAATCCCTTGATTGCACGAATGTATTTTTCTTGTGCTTCAAGAGGGAGCGATGTAGAAAGGCCGTTAGGATATAACCAATCAGTTGACATGCTTTCCGGTCCAACAAAAATTTGATGAGAATCTTTATCCGGAAAACGGGTAATTTTATCTTCTATAGAAGGGCAATAACGTGGCCCAAGACCTTCTAAATGTTTTCGTAAAATGGGAGAAAGATGAGCATTTTCTTTAATAGTGTTATGAACATTTTCATTGGTACGAGTAATATAACAATCTTTTTTTGTAGTTGTTGTATGCTTATCAAATTCAAAAAGGTAGTGCAGCGTATCCGATTCCTGTTTTTGCATCACAGAAAAATCAACAGTTGACCCTTTAAGACGAGGAGGTGTTCCTGTTTTTAGCCTTCCCATTGTAAATCCATGACGTTTAATACATTGAGATAAAAAAGTGGTAGGAGCTTCATTTTCTCGTCCAGAAGCATAATTTTTAAGCCCTACGTGAACTAATCCATTTAAAAATGTTCCGGTTGTAAGAACAACAGATTGTGCTGAAATAATTGTTCCATTGCTGCACAAAATGCCTGTAATAGCATTGGACTCATCAACTAAGAATTCATGTACCATGTCAGTAATAAAAGTTAAATTTTCTACCGTATCAAGGTATTTTTTACTTTCTTTTGCATATTCAATTTTATCAATCTGAAGACGAAGGCCATGAACAGCAGGGCCTTTTTTGGTATTTAACATTTTTGCTTGAAGGTATGTTTTTGTTGCAGTTTTTGGCATTAAGCCTCCAAGTGCACTAATTTCAAAAACGATATGGCCTTTTCCTATGCCACCAATGGCAGGATTGCAAGGCATATAACCAATCTTGTTTAAATCTAACGAAACGAGAGCGGTTTTAGAACCCATACGCGCAGCGGCATAAGCAGCTTCGATACCTGCATGGCCTCCGCCAATTACAATAACGTCATATTTAGATTGGTCATTCATATTTTTTACCTTTAATAAGAGATACTATCGTTTCATTATAGCTTATTAAAAGGCGTTTTACAATGTATCAAGGTTTTCTTTTTAAAAGCTTAACTGTATGTGAATTTTAGTATGAGATTGTTATAAAAAAAGAAAATGGCGTTTTTTGTAGTGGAGGAGAAACCAAAAAACGCCATTAATTTTTATACATATAATAAAAAAGAGAGATCATAATGTCTTATTGAGTAAGGTGTGTAGTTGTAATTGTTCTATCATGAGATTGTTCAAAACCATTTTCATCAAAGACCGCATGATCATTAGTTTCTTGAATTACTGTATTGCCGGCCGCGTCATTATTGATAGTAATAACATTACTATCAATGGTCATTCCGCGACGATGTTTAAGAATTTCGTACCAATCAATACTTTTAATGGTAGGATCTTTTTCGAATTTTAACTGTATTTCTGCAAGCATTGTTTGAACTTGAATCAGCTTACCATTATAGATGCTACCAAAAGATTTAATGGCTAATTTTCTACCAAGAGCACCAATTTTTTTCTCGGTTAGATTTTGTTTGTTTTTTTCTTGTAATAATCTATCAGAAAATGTAAGGATCCAGACTTCAAGTTCTTCCCATCCATTGTTTCCGAACTCTTCAGCAAGGTCATCGATGGTGATTGAAGGTTTTTTGTTTGGATTTTTTAGGAATTCTTCAATGATTTCAGAAAGTCTGTCTTTTACTTCATCGATAGTGTAAACACCATCTTGTTTACCTTTGTATCTTGTGATTGCTCCAGCAACAAAACCACTAATGCCAGCATGTATTGACTGAGAAAGTAGTAATGTTAAGCTCAGCATAATAATTTTTTTATATGCGTTATTCATAATATGTACCCTTATGTTACAATTAATAATGTCTCAAATAAAACCTCTTATAGAGGAATCTCTATGATACAGGAATGAAAGCTGGCGTCAATGGGGGTAGTCTGATACAGTAATATAAGCTTAAAGAGAGGATATTTAATAATTACTTATAGAAATTAGGAATAGAGCATGCTGTTTCATGTAGCAGGGTATTTAAAACATAATATTGCTTCTTTGAATGTTGTTCATTATGTGAGCTTTAGGGCAATGGCAGCTCTTTTAAGCTCATTGGGATTATCTTTTATATGTGGTTCATGGTTTATTAAAAAATCTCAGCAATTTTTTAAATCTAAAGCTCGGCCGTATACTCCTCATACCCATCAATTAAAGAATGATATGCCTACGATGGGGGGTATATTTATTGTTTTTGTAGTTATTATGAGCACATTATTGTGGTGTGATCTTTCACAAGTCATTATCTGGATAGCTCTTGGGTGTTTAGTTGGGTTTTCTCTTATTGGAGCATTGGATGACTGGAAAAAGATACATAAGAAGGGTGGTATTTCTGCTCGTTTAAAAATGGGGTTACAATTAAGTGTAGCGCTTCTTGTTGCTCTTTCATGGATTTATTTTGTTCAGCCTTCAGATCAACTGTGTATTCCCTTCTTTAAGAATTTTAATCCTTCTTTGGGGTTTCTTTTTGTGCCGTGGATTGTTTTTGTTTTAGTAGGAACAAGTAATGCTGTTAATTTAACAGATGGGCTTGACGGTCTTGCTATTGGGGCATTGCTTTCTAATTTTGGAACTTTTTCATTAATTTGTTATATCGCAGGCCATACGGCTCTTGCAGGATATTTAATGATCCCTTTTACAGGAACGTCAGAGCTTGCCGTTTTTGGAGCATCACTTTGTGGAGCATCGCTGGGATTTTTGTGGTATAACACGTACCCTGCACAAATAATTATGGGTGATGTAGGTTCTTTAGGATTGGGGGGAGTGCTTGCTTTTATGGCACTTGCATGCAAACAAGAAGTATTGTTAGCAATTGCAGGAGGACTTTTTGTTATAGAAACAGTTTCGGTAATGATTCAGGTGTTTTCTTTAAAATATTTTGGAAAACGTATGTTTAGAATGGCTCCATTACATCATCATTTTGAGTTAAAAGGATGGCCGGAATCTAAAATTACAGTTCGCTTTTGTATTATTGCGTTTATTTTATCATTACTTGCATTGATGACACTAAAAATTCGTTAAGAAAATTGTTGTTCAATCTCTGTGATAATATCTATAATCAGGAATTCTTTTGTTCTATCAACATTAAGTGAATCAGCAATAATATAATTTCTGTTTCCATATCCATCTTGATGAATAAATAAACAATACCAATGATAAGAGGCTGCTTCTGTTACTGCTGCATTTGTATTTAATATAATAAAAGCATGACAGTATGGTTCTTTTGGTGAAGCTTCTTGTAAGCAGCGTGTTATTTTTTCTACGCAATTTATAGCCAATGGATTGTCATGTAAATCTGCAGCTAAATCATCAGAAAGTAACATGATTTTATCTTTTGAAATAGCTGTTACATCAAATTCAATTAAGGAAGAATTTTCATCATCGGTATGTCTTTGGTTTTGTTGTAAAAATTCATCTAATTGATAAGGTTCATGCCATTCGTTTTCTGATAAAAGTGTCATATCATTTAAGATAGTCCAATTATTAAGAGGAAAGCTTTTCTTGATAATTTGCGAGTATAATAAAACAGCATTTTTGAGTGCATGATATAAACAGGTATTTATAGTTTGTTTTTCTGTTTCAACTTGTATAATGGTAGCATTTTTATCTTCATTTATTCTAAAATTATTTTGAAAAAGTGGATTACATTCTAGTTCTCCAATTTTTTTGGTTGATGCATCTTTTTTAAACAAAGAACTCATATCATTTGGGAAACGAGCAAATCCTGAAAACATTGAATGGAGAGTTTTTCTTTGATAAGAAAGGCTTGCTTTTGCTTCTTTTTCTTCTGATTTTTGTTGGAAAAAATTATGATAAGTTATTCCTATTGCTCCGCCTATTAATGCTAATGGAACAATTTCTTCTAAAGATATTTTAGGTAAAGAAAACGATGGCCATACCGCTCCCGATGTTCCAATTGAGCTTAATAATATAACTGATAGTACTGTTTTTTTGATATTCATTACAACCTCTCCATTTGATATAACCTTTTTCCATTTAGTATTTCTTATTTTAAGTATAATACATAATGGGATATGTCGCAAAAGGGGTGGGGATAGGCTTAATTAGTAAGAGCTTATCCGAAAAATATAAATACGTGAAAACTCAGTCTAGTTGAGCTC
>JAIPGS010000013.1 GCA_021735725.1 Candidatus Babeliales bacterium | reverse complement strand
CAGGAAAAACTCCTCTATTTGAACGTTATCATGTTGATGAACAAATTCAAGAAGCTCTAAAACCTCAAGCCGAATTAAAATCTGGTGGATCAATTGTTGTTGAAACAACAGAAGCAATGACTGTTGTTGATGTTAACACTGGCCGCTTTGTTGGAAAATCTAATCTTGAAGACACTATTTTAAAAACTAATTTAGAAGCAGCAGAAGAAGTTGTTCGTCAGTTAAAAATTAGAAATATTGGTGGATTAATTGTTATTGATTTTATTGATATGGCAAGCGCTGCAAACAGAAGAACTCTTATCCAAAAGTTTGAAAAAACTTTAAAAGAACAAGATAAATTTCAGTCTGTTGTTCTTCAAATTTCTGAATTTGGCCTTGTTCAAATGACAAGAAAACGTTCAGGCAAAATGCTTTATCGTCAATTAACCGATGCATGTGAAACATGTAAAGGATCAGGAATGACCGCATCTGTTCAAGCAGAAAGTTATAATGTTTTACGCAATATAAAAAAACAACTTGAATCAGGAAACACAAAAGAAATTATAACACTTAAATTAAATCCTGCTGTTTTTGATTATATTTCAAACACTGAATACAATTCTCTTTTTGATTTTGAAAAAGAATATAAATGTAAAATTATACTTGAAAGCGATAAAGCTTTAGAAATTTCTCAGTTCAAAATTGCAGCAAAATAAAAATTAAGAGAGTTCACTTACGTCGTGGACTCTACTTTCTCTTAACCCAGAACTTGTCATGGGAACAAAAATACCATTCCCTCTAAAATGTTTAAGTTTTTTGACGCCGCAATAACTCATTCCAGATTTTATACCCCCGACAAGTTGTTCAATAATTGTTGCAACATCTCCTTTATAAGAAACAAGAGCTTCAACTCCTTCTGGAACGTATTTTTCAACATTATTTTTATCTGTTGTTTTTTCATTTCTTGATAAATTTGCACCAAAAGAAGCCATTCCTCTAATCACTTTATATTTTTTTCCATTTTTTAAAAAAGGCATTCCTGGGCTTTCATCTGTTCCAGCTAAAAGACTTCCCAACATTACTGTTGAAGCGCCAGCGCCAAATGCTTTTACAATATCTCCTGATACTTTAATTCCACCATCAGCAATAACAGGAATCCCATATTTATCTGCTTCTTGCGCACATTCCATAATTGCTGAAATTTGCGGATACCCACAACCTGTAATAATTCTTGTTGTACAAATAGACCCCGGCCCAATTCCTACTTTAACGGCATCTGCGCCTGCTTCTATTAAATCGCGTGTTCCTTCTGCTGTTGCAACGTTACCCGCAATAACTTGCGCTTCAGGAAATTCTGCTTTTAATGCTTTTAAAGTAGCAATTGTTTGTTCAGAATGGCCGTGAGCAATATCTATCACCAAAACATCAACGTCCGCTTCAAGTAAAAAGCGCGCTCTTTCAAGAGCATCAGATTTTGTTCCTATTGCAGCTCCAACTAAAAATCTTCCTCTACTGTCTACCGATGCTTTAGGATATGTTTTATGATTTAAAATATCTTTTTTTGTAATAAGACCTATCACTTCTTGTTCTGAATTAATAAGAGGAAGTTTTTCTATTTTATGCTCTGATAATATTTTTTTTGCTTCATCCAATGTAGTATCTTGATTACCGGTTATAAGATTATTAAAAGGAGTCATAAAAAAGGAAATTTTTTTATTTTCATCTTCGCAAGAAGGAATATCTCTTTGAGTTACAATTCCTGTTAATTTTTTTTCTACATCAACAATCAGTAAACTTGTAATTCCATT
Source organism: Candidatus Babeliales bacterium (assembly GCA_021735725.1). GTDB lineage: Bacteria > Babelota > Babeliae > Babelales > CAIQNR01 > JAIPGS01. The sequence goes on along the minus strand of JAIPGS010000013.1, from coordinate 12,490 downwards.
TTTCTGCATAAGTTTTTTTGCTTCGCGCAAAGAAGCATCAAAATCTATACAAATTGGTTGTTGTACAATTGAATTTTTATATCTTTTAACTTTTTTTATTATTAAAACCTGATCTTGAATGCTATTAAATCTGTGAACTATTCCTATCCCTCCTGCTTGAGCCAAAGAAATTGCCATATCACTTTCTGTAACCGAATCCATATTTGAACTTACAAAAGGAGTTTCTATTTCTATTGATTTAGTTAATTTCACGCGTAAAGAAACATCGGATCGTGATGCAACTGCTGAGTATTGAGGAACAAGTAAGACATCATCATAACTATACCCCGTTTCTTTAAATGTTACTTTTGAAAAAATTGCTCCGCACATCACCATACTTAACAGAAAACGTAATTTCATCCTTTTTTTCTTTCATTGAAATTATTTAAAAAAATACACAGCGATGACAACCTTAACATAATGTTTTTTATCTTGAAAGAACTCTTTTTAAAAAAAATTTAATTCTCATCTTTTTTAATTACTTTTCAGTTTTAATAAAAATCTCCGCTTAAAAGTACTTTTTTTCGATTTTTGTATATTTATGCTATACTTTAACTTTAATAAAAATGATCTAAAATCACGGGGTTGCCGTGATTATGAAAAGAAAGGCGCGGCGTGTCAGAAAAACAATCAGTACTCGAACGGTACCCTCAGTATAGAATGGACATTGGTATTGAAATTCACGTTCAATTAAAAACTAAAAGTAAAATTTTTTGCGCATGTTCAAATGAACAAACCGATCAAGCAAATATTCATATTTGCCAAATTTGCGCAGGGCACCCAGGAGTGCTTCCCGTTTTAAATAAAGAAGTAGTTAATAAAGCAATAAAAACAGGACTTGCAACAAACTGTTCAATTACTCAAAAGAACACATTTGCACGTAAACATTATTTTTATCCCGATCTTCCTAAAAATTATCAAACCACTCAAGACAATAAGCCAATTTGTACTGATGGATATATAATGATCCCTCTTGCCGATGGGACAGAAAAAAAGATTCGTTTAATTAGAATTCATATGGAAGAAGATGCGGGAAAAAATATTCACGCACAAGGAACCGATGAAAGTTTTGTTGATTTAAACAGAACAGGAACTCCTTTGCTTGAAATTGTAAGCCATCCTGATCTGCACAATGCCGATGAAGTTCGTGCATATTTAAAAACAGTTCGAAATATTGTTGTTTATATTGGAGCATCAACGGGGAATATGGAAGAAGGATCTTTCCGTGCAGATACAAACATTTCTGTTCGCAAAGTAAATGATCCTCATCTGGGAACTCGTTGTGAACTTAAAAATATCAACTCCTTTAAATTTATTTCTGATGCAATAGAATACGAAGTTGAACGACAAATAGAGTTGCTAGAAAATGGCGAAAAAATAATTCAACAAACTCGTTTATGGGATACTAAAAATCACGAAACCAAGCCAATGCGTTCAAAAGAAGAAGCAGCCGATTATCGTTATTTTCAAGACCCAGACTTACCAACAATAGAAATTTCACGCGAATGGATTGAAAGAGTTCAAGCAACAATGCCAGAACTTCCTCAAGCAAAACATAAACGGTTAGTTTCTGAAGGGCTAACTCCAGATGAAGCAACTATTTTAATTGAAGACATTCCTCTTGCTGATTATTATGCACAAGCGCGAGAACACACACAAAGCAAGTCTCTTATCAATTGGGTACTTCGTGAAGTTGTGAACTGCATTAAGGCAAGTAAATCATGCCCTGCAACATGCGCAGTTCTTCCAGAAAAACTAGCACAACTGGTTGATATGGTTGATTCTGGAAAAATCAGTAACCGTGCAGCACAAGAAGTTTTTGAAATTGTCGCTCAGACAGGCCAAAATCCTGCTGATATTGTTAAAGAAAAAGGACTTGAACAAATTGGCGATACAGCTGAATTAGAAAAAATAGCACAAGAAATTGTTAATGCTCATCCTGATAAAGTTGCAGAATTTCGATCTGGAAAAGATAAACTTTTTGGATTCTTTGTTGGCCAAGCTATGCAAAAAACAAAAGGAAAAGGCAACCCACAAGTTATTAACGATTTACTTAAAAAACTTTTAAGTTAAAAACTTTAAGTTAAAAAGTAAAACAATTAAATAAAAAAGACCGATTAGTTTCGGTCTTTTTTTATTTTATGTATGTTTTATTTTCTTGAAAGATTCAATGCCAAAAGCGAAGCGACAATGCCAAATCCTGCAGCTTTTGTTGTTGTTTCCAAAGAAGGCATATAATTCCAAAAACCTTCTCGTGGCCGCAACTGACCACCAAAAAATGAATGTTGAATAGTTTCGATTTTTCTTGGGCTTCTTAGTTCTTGTTGAGACATTTGAAGCTCTGCAAACTCCCGTTGAGCGTTCACTGCTTTTACTGTTTCAGCTGCAACCAGCCTGTTATCTGCCATAATAGTTGTTGCGGCGTTATGTATTGCAGCATGATTTATAGCAATGCCATATCCATTTTCTCGCGTCAAATGTAGCTGCGCTTGTTGAGCCCTAACATCAGCCGACAAAAAATCTATCATATTTTTATTCATATTTTGCTGCTTTCTTAAAAACCAATAAGCAATCCCTGTTCCTGCAATTCCAGCTCCAATTACAGGCTTTAAAAGATCTTCTTGCATATATCCAAATCCAAAGCGAGCTCCTACAAAAACTACTCCTGCCCCCGCCCCTCCATAATAAAGAGAGCCAATATAAAGAGAGACAATATAAGGATTTGATTGTGTTGATTTTTGTAAATTTTTTATATGATTGTATTTTTCCTTAAGACAGTCAACCCCGCTCTGATAAGTTTCATCCATCTGATTCGAAAGCGTTAAATGTTTGCTTGTTGCAAGCATGTCTACATAATTATCAGCTTGCTTATTTTCCGCTAAGAATGTCGACGTTTGACTTGTAGACAATGCTTGCTGCCCAAAAACATCACAACAAAAGAAATTTATTCCCAAAAAAACTAACAGAGAAAAAATCCTCTTATTTTTCTTTTTTACCAAATATATTATTTTCATATTAAAATCCCTTTATTTAAGCTCATTTCATTTTTCTAAAATTATTCAATAATGCTTGATAAGCGTATCATAACAAAGCTTATTTTGCAAAAGTCTTCTCTTTTTTAAGCCTATAAAGAGGGGCTTTTTACAAAATAGTTAATTTTTAGTATTCTTAAAAAAAGAGGGAAATGGATGTTATATTTTTTAAGGAGAGGTTACGTTATTATGAAGAAATTATTATTAAATCTTATTTTACTTTTTGCAGGAACACACATACATGCCATGGATAAACAAAAGAGTGGAATTGCCAGTATTTGCGCAGCAGCAGCTTTACAAGATGGCATTGCTCATCGCCATGAAGCCTATCACACTTTTATTGACCCATTAAATCACGAAGTACTTCAAAATCTTAAAAAATCTTCTTCTAAAGTTATTCTTAATTTCTTTAAAATTAAAACAATGAAAATAACCTGTCCAGTATGCAGAGAAGAATTGATATGTAAAGAAGGAGAAGTTAGAATTCTTTTTTCATGTAATCATATTTTCTGCCAAAATTGTCACGAAAAGATTAAAGAAAATAAAGATATGCGATGCTCACTGTGCAGAAACGAAGATATACGGTTTTATAAGCTCTATTCTTTTGTAGCTGAATGTTTGCGACAAGCATATGAAAGAGAAGAAGAAACTCCCGCTCTTACTTCTTAAGATAATTTCCACCCAGATTGAGATAAAACAATTAATTGTTCTTTTTCTAAATCTAAAAAAATGCTTGTAATTTTTTCTGCTGTTGCCCAAGAAACTTCTTTTTGGATATCTTTAACAGTAATCGATTTCTTTTTTATAAGCTGCCGCAATACAGCTCCACGAATCTGTCTATCAGATCCATTAAATGTTGATTGTGTGGCATGATGCTTACTTTTTTGACTGGGATTTTTATACGTCTTTTTTAAATATACACCATAATCCATTAATGCATAATACCATTCTCGAGCATTTTTTTGATCAACAGTTAATGCAATTAAAGGCATCAATTCTTTGTCATGAACTATTTCTTGCTCTTTAAAAAAAGTATGCAAATACACAGTACGCACATTTGTTTCTATAAAAATTGTTGGCATATTAAAAGCAAAAGCTACAATAGAAGAAGCGGTTGCAGGGCCTATTCCTTTAAATGTTTGCAGAACAGAAGGATCACAAGGCAACTGTCCTTTATATTCAGATATTATTTTTTGAGCAATTATGTGCAACGCTTGTGCCCGCCTATTATAACCCAGCCCAACCCATACTTTTAACACATCTTTAAAAGAAGCTTCTGCTAGTGCTTTAAATGTTGGAAATGTTGCAATAAAAGCAAGATATTTTTCAGTAACTCTTCCTGTTTGTGTTTGCTGTAACATTATTTCAGATACAACAATATGATACGGATTATCTGTTTCACGCCACGGAAAAGGCCGTTTTTCTTGGTTATAAAAATTCCATACAGCTTCTTTAAAGGCAATAAAAAGATCAGGCGAAAAAGCTTGTTTTTTTAGTTCATATAAAAATTGCTCTTCAAAAAGCATTACTGGGTTTTTGATTATTTCCTGTTGCACGCCATTCCTTTATATTAACCAAGCTGTTCTTGCACTCGTCCTATTTCAAAAGTTACCAATTTTTTACAATCAATAATTTTACGTGCCGCATTTTTAACTTCATCAAGTGTAATTGCATGAATATGTTGAGCACGGGTATCAAAATAATCTTCAGGAAAATTAAATTGATCAATTGCTAAAAAGCAATATCCGATTCTTTTATTTGCTGCAAAATTATTTACTTGTGAATTTATAACCAGATGTTTTGCTTCTTCAAGTTCTTGCTCTGTAAGCGTATCTACAACTGTTTGCATTGTTTCCAAAATTACCTTCTTAGCTTCTTCAAGTCTATTTAAGGAAACAATTGTTTTCACCATAAAAATTCCTGGCTGCTCATCTGCATAATGAGTAAGAGAGCCAGTGATTGTATAAAAAAGACCTGACCGTTCTCGTAATTGGAACAACCGCGAACTCATTGATCCGCCACTAAATATTTGTTCGAATAACATTAATTTATCATAATCAGAGTCAAGTCTATTGATTGAATCTTTTGCAAAAACAACAACAACCTGATCTCTATTAATAGGATACGCTACATGCTTGCTCACTTCTGGGGTAAGATCAGGGAAAGAAACATCTTTTACTTCAACCCCTTGCCATACACCAATATATTTTTCAAGAAGCTCTGAAATAGAATAATTTTGTAAATCTCCCACAACACTAATACGTGTTCCTTGAGGTACAAAATGTGTTTTGTAAAACGTCTCTACATCTTTTTTAGTAATACATTTAACACTCTGAATTGTTCCATACGGATGCATACTATAGGGATGATTTTTATAAATGGCATTACGAACAAGCTGATCTGAAAAATCTTTTGGGCTATCCCAATAAAATTTTAAATCGGTACATGCTTGTTCTTTTATTTTTAGAAGAGCTTCTTCGTTAATTACAACTTCAGTTAAAATTTCATGCAACAACTCTAATCCTTTTTCAAGGTCTTCAGAAAGAAGACTTAATGTTAATATTCCTGGTTGCGCAGAAAAAGACATCCCATATTCTTCTAATTTTTCTGATAACTTTGTTCCTGGATAATTTTTTGTTCCTTCCAAAAGCATGTCACACACAATTGCATAAAGACCTTCTTTATCTGCCGGATCATAATATGATTTAGCTTTTAAGGAAACTAAAATGTCTATTTTTGGAACCGTTTTATTATTGTGAACAAAAAGTTTAATTCCATTTTTTAATGTTGTTTTTTGTGGCCTACTAAAATGAAATTCTTTTGGTGGTTGCGCAGAAACAGAATGAGCATGCCGCGCTGGCTCTATATCAGTGTGCCGAACTCTTCCGTCTAAAATTTTTGCGTCTTCTGTATCAGATCTCTCTTGTAATAAAACCCATTGCCCTTTGTCTTGTTCAGTTAATGGCAATACTTGTCCTAAATGCATCATAGAAGGTAAAAAATATCCTGCCAAAAGTTCTTTTATGTTTTGTTCAACATCAGAAGGTGCATTTTCAAAATAATTAAAAACGAAGTTCTCATCTCCTGTGTGCAAGTACGCTTGTGAAATTTCATGCACACGCTTACCTTGACTCTCAAGCATTGAATAACGAGATGTTTTCATTTTTTTAATTGCACGAGTCAACTCTTTTTGAGTTAATCCTTTATCAATAATGGCCTTTATTTCTTCATTAATAATTTCTTTAATTTTTGGAATATCATGAATATCTTTTGGTTCAAAATAAATAAAAAAAGGCGTTGCATCTTGCAAATCATAAAAAAATGTTTCAAAAGATGTTACAAGCTGAAGATCATCAACTAATTTTTTAGTTAACCGAGAATCTCTTCCTGCTCCTAAAATCCAGGAAAGAACATCATACGTAAAATGATTTTTTGATTTAGCTCCTGGCAAGTCCGCAGCTAAAACAACAACAGGTTGTTGAACGTCCCGATGAATAGTAATTTGTTTAGAAATAAGATCATGACTGTGATAAAATTCCTCTTTTTTATATTCAAGATCAGATGCAATGCCGCCAAACATTTTTTCTGCATATTCAAATACTTCTTCTGGAGTTACATCTCCAACAACAGTTAATACTGCATTGTTTGGAATGTAATGTTTTTTATAAAAATTAAATAAAGTATCCCGTTTTAAATTCCACAAATCTTGTTTGAATCCTATAATAGGATAATGATAAGGATGATCATGATACATTGCTTCAAAAAGCTCATCAATAACCGTGTGAATATAACTGTCTCGATACATTTTAAGTTCTTGAATTACAGCTTTTAATTCTGAATTTAACATTTGCTCATTAAAATGAGCATTACGCATACAATCTGAAAGAAGATTTAACCCCTCTTTCCAATGTTGTGAAGGAAACTGAAAGGTATATCCTGTTGCATCATGCATTGTAAAAGCGTTTGTTGATCCTGAAAGTTTGTGAGTAATCATATTAATGTCTGATTCTGAAAGCTTTGCTGTCCCTTTAAAAATCATATGCTCAATCAAATGAGCCAAACCTTTTTCTCCAGACTTTTCATCTCGAGACCCAACATGATACCAAAGCTCCATAGAAACTTTTGGAATATTTGTTACAGGATTAACTAAAATAGTTAGTCCATTTAATAAAATTTTTTTAACAACTGTTCCAGAAATAAATGACATATATACCCTTTTTATTTTCAAATCTACAGACTTTAAATCTTACCCCTATTTACTCTCATTGGCAATTTCAAAAAAGAGAGAGCCTAATCATGTATCATTTACCCTCTCCTTTATTTTTTCAAAAAACATAAACAACTTAACTCTAACAGAAATAATATATTCTAAAATAGTTACCCGCATTGCTTTTTATATAATTAATTTTTATACTTAAAGAAATTTTAGGGATATTTTTATGACACAGTCTTTTAACTTTCTTTCTTTGTCTTTACCTTTTTCAATGATACCTTTAATAGGAGTTATTGCAGGGATTATATGCGCTGAAACTCATTTTTTATTTTTATCTCTTATTTCTTTCAGCTTAATGTTTCCTCTCTTAATTCTAAAGAAACGAACTTTATTTGTACCTTTAAGCTTTTTTTTATGCGGTTTTTACATAGGAAGCGCTCGGATTATTATTCTCAAAAAAAGTTATAAAAGTGAAATACTTACCCTTTCAGCAGGAACGCCTGTTCTTATTAAAGAAATCATAAAAACAGGAAACGCTCATTGGCCTTACAGAATTTCTCTAAAAAAAACAGATTTTTTTGGTAACACTTTTTTTGCTTATTCAAAAAAAAGACCGGAAGGAGAAATTGATGACACTGTTAAATGCCCTTCTTTTTTCTTAAAGCAACCAATTGATTCTGATTTTTTACGTTATCTTTTTAAAGAAGGGTCTGTTGGAACTGTTTTTGTTCAAGAGTTTTGCCCTGCTCTTATAAATCGCCCCTTCTTTTCATGGGCACGATGGAGCCATAACAAAAAAGAAGCTCTTCTTGCATCATTAAAACAAAAATGTTCTCCCCCCACCTTTTCATTTTTTTGTTCATTATTTATTGGAGACAAAAAACAAGTTAATTATTTAACAGAAAAATATAAACCACTTTTTAAAGAGTGGGGGATTTCCCACCATATGGCACGATCGGGGCTTCATTTAATTATTTTTATTATTTTATGGCAACTTCTTTTAAGTATGATCCCTCTTTCTTTTTTAAAAAAGCATGGAATTTTGTTTGCTCTCTGTCTTTTTTATTTTCTTTTAACACCAAGTAGCATTTCCTTTGTTCGCGCATTTTTCCTTTTTGTTTTTTATAAAATATGTATTTTTTGTTCATGGGAAATTCACGCCATTCATCTTTTGTGTATCGTTGCACTGTGCACACTTATTAATAACCCTTTTCAACTTTTTTTTCTTGATTTTCAATTAAGTTTTTTTCTTACTTTTTGCTTAAGTTGGCTTGCTCATCTTAATCAACAGAGATGAAATCTTTTTTAAATTTTATTGCCTCCTTTAAGGAACTTTTTGTAGTCTTAATCACAACAATTAACTACAAAAAAAGGAATTCGATGGTATTTAAAAATAAATCTCTTCTCTTTTTTCTTTTTCTCTTTTTGCCTCTTTCAATTTTTTGCAAAGATATAAAAAGAGGCCCCCTTGCCATTGAAGAAACACAAAGCCATAAAACAACAATCATTGTATATGTCGCCGCTGATAATGATCTTGATTATTTTGCAAGACGCAATATTGAACAAATGAAAAAAGTAGGATCAAACCAAAATCTTACTATCGCTGTTCAACTTGATAGATATGGTGCACACGAACACACCAAAAGGTTATTAATAGAAAAAAATGTAATCTACCAAGTTAATGCTGATGACATCACCGCTCAACAAAAATTAAATAGCGGAAACGCTCAAACGCTGATTGATTGTTGTGCGTGGGCCATAGAATCTTTCCCTGCAGATCATTATGTATTAGTTTTATGGAATCATGGAATTGGGATTGTTGATTTTATTAAAGGTAAATCAACAAATGCCTCTGAACTTTTTGTATTTAATCCTCATAATCATATGCTCGAACTTAATAGATCAATTGAGTTTTTACACTATCTTGAAACTAAAGATACAAAACGAGACCCCCGAGGAGTTTGTTTCAGTGATACTTATGGCTCATATTTAACAAATGAAAAACTAGATTACGCACTTAATGAAATAAAAAAATCATCCTTAAAAGGAAAAAATTTCGCTATTATTGGATTTGATGCTTGCCTGATGGCAATGGTTGAAGTTGCCGAACTTATTGCTCCTTATGCTGATTATATGGTTGCATCAGAAGAAGTGGAACTTGGAACAGGATGGCCTTATGATCAAGTTTTAAAAATTTTTGAATCTCAAGCATTAACGCCTGAACAATTTGCAACTCACATCGTTACTAAATATGCAGATAACTACAATGCAATAACTAAAGATTTTACTATGTCGGCCATTGACCTAAAACAAATTGACCCTTTAATAATAAATACAAAAAAAATCACCAACACTCTTATTACCATGCTTCATAATGAATGCAATCTTTCAGTAAACAGAGCAATTAAAGCAAGTCGCTCTAAAAAAATTTGTACCTATTTTTCAGAACCAAGCTATATCGATCTTCATCATTTTTATACAAATCTTTTAACTACAGTTTCTTTTATGGAAGTTTCTGAAAAATACACACATCTTTGCTCAGAACTTTCTCTCTACCTTACTGAAGGATTAACGCTTATTGAAAAAGCAGTCATTACTAATAAAGTTGGTCCAACTTTAGAAAATGCAAAAGGACTTGCAATATATTTCCCATCTCGCCACATAGACTCTTCATACAAAAAAACTTCATTTGCACAAAAGACACAATGGCTTGATCTCTTAAAGCTATTGATATAAGTCATTACATGCGCGCATTTCATTATTGTAGAGTTAAAACGAAGGAAAAAATAAAATAATGATAAAAAAAAGAGCCATTGCTTTGTTATGTATTATGTCTTTTGGAGTAGTGCACAGCAGACATCTTATAAAAGAATGTACCACACTCATTTATATTGCAGCTGATAACGATCTTGATATTTTTGCAGAGCGTAACATAAAACAAATGATGAAAGTTGGGCAGAGCGAACATCTCAATATTGTTTTATGTGTCAATACATCAGAAAAAAAGTATTCAATAAAAACAACCAAAATTATTTCTATCGAAAAAAACAATGCCCGTATTTTGAAAAAAACAACACTACCTCAATATACCGATAGCGGGAAAAGTGAAACACTTGTTGATTTTTGTACATATGCTATTGAAGAATTTCCTGCACGTAATTATGTCCTTATTTTTTGGAATCATGGAACAGGGGCTCTTGATCCTTTTGTGCGTCGGCAAATTCCAACCTCCGATATTTTTTTATTTGATGCAGAATCAGATCCATCAACTTCTCCTTGTTATCTTGATAATCTTACACTTACAAACAACCTTCGACCACCCCTAAAAGCAATATGTTTTGATGACAGTACTGGGAATTTTTTAACAGAAAAAACAATGGTTTCCGCTCTTCAACAAATTTGCGAAGGCCCCCTTAAGGGCAAAAAATTTGATATCATTGGTTTTGATGCTTGCTTAATGGCAATGATAGAAACAGCTTTTTCTATAAAAGATTTTGCTAATATCATGGTTGCATCACAAGAAGTTGAATTGGGGGCTGGCTGGGATTACAAAAAAGTATTTACTCCTTTTTTATTTAAAAACCTTTCTCCTCATGAGTTTGGAAAGCACATTGTTGAAGCCTATAGTAAAACTTATAATTTTATAGACGACTTTACATTGTCTTGTATCGATCTAACAAAAATTGACCCTCTTGTTCAAAATATTCAACAACTTGCCCAATTTCTGCATTCTCGATGCACAAAAAAAAGCAACACACTTTTTTTTGATCTTATAAAAGCCAGTAGACATAAGCATTCATGCACACATTTTGATGAGCCAGATTATATAGATTTACACCATTTTTATAAAAATTTGTTGCACAACGTTGCACACTTGCCTCATTGCAACAATAATATTTTAATACAAGAAATCGACGACCTAAAAAGACTATTGATTACTGGAATGGAATTTATGCAACAAACTGTAATCATGCGGAGTGCCGGAAAATATTTTCCAGAGGCTCAAGGTCTTTCAATATACTTTCCTGAACATACGATTCATAAATCTTACAAAAGCAACAAATTTGCAACACATTCTTATTGGTTTTCTTTTTTAAAAAGTTATTTTTCGTAATTTACTATTTCTTAAAAAGAGCTATACTAAAGCAAATTCAAAGGAAACAGCATGAATAAAAAACAAGAAAAAGAGTTGTTGCTTTCTGCTCTTTATGCTCCTTATCAAAAATGTACACTGTGCCCTCTTGGCAGTTTGGGGAGAAAAAAGATTGTTTTTGGATCAGGAAACCCTGATGCAACAATATTATTGATAGGAGAGGGGCCAGGAAAAGAAGAAGATGAGCAAGGACTCCCTTTTGTGGGAAGATCAGGCAAACTTTTAACTAAAATTTTACTTTCAATAGGAATACAACGCCAAGATGTTTATATTTCTAATATTGTAAAATGTCGCCCTCCTAGTAATCGAGCCCCGCTTCAGAACGAAATATCGATATGCAAAAAGTTGCTACTTGAAAAACAAATCGAAATTATTAAGCCTCAAGTTATTTGCACCCTTGGATCAGTCGCCCTAAACGCTCTTCTTGAACAAAAAACTCCTCTTTCTACAATGAGAGGTCTTTTTACTATTTACCAAAATATCCCTGTTCTTCCAACCTATCACCCAGCATATATACTCAGAAACAGCAAAAAAGCCCCTCTTTTAATTGAAGACTTACAAAAAGCTTTTCAGAAAATAGCTGCAGAATCTCCAAAAGATAAAAACAAGCTATAAGACTCACTTATTGCTCAAAATAATCCATATAGAAATTGTGGATAACATGTGGATAACATGTGGATAACATGTGGATAACTTTAAAAACTCTCTTTTTTCTCCCTCTCAAAACGACTTTCTATTCATAGAAATGAAAGGCCTTGGCCTGAAAGGTACTGTAAAAATCACTATTATCAAAGTTATCCACATGTTATCCACATGTTATCCACATGTTATCCACAATTTATTTTCGACATGGAATGACGACCAGGACGCCTTATCAAGCTCAAAAAAGGGAAGTTATCCACATTTTTTGCCGAGCTTATTATTATTATATTAATAAATAATATATATATATATAATATATAATTAACAGGCTCTTTAAATTTTTAATTTTCAAATTATTTAAAAGAAAATTAGCCTAAACGATAAGAAACTAAAAAGAAATCTTCTTTTTTT
>JAIPGS010000012.1 GCA_021735725.1 Candidatus Babeliales bacterium | reverse complement strand
GTTCAAAATGCTCAGCTTGAATACCGACAGTACCCACACTTAAAAACGCTACTAATACTAATTGTTTTTTCATAACAATCTCCTTTTTTTGTGACTCTCCATTTAGTTGAGTCGGTTAAGATAACTACCTACAATAATATTTATTGCAAGTCCTAATTTTTAGAATAGCAGTACTGGATCGGTAAAAGCAATGGCTTTATTGTAATCTTTAGAATTTTACTCCTTTTGCTGGACGAATTATAAAATTCTCTATAGCCGCATCAGTATTGTGGCCAGCTGCTTCCCATTTTGCTTGGAAAAGGCTGAGTAGCCAATTCATTTTCCCATAAATATCATTTGACCTTAATCCAGTCATAGCGTCTTGACAGTAATTAGTATTAAGAGAATTCTTACAGCTTATTGATGAAACGCCTTCTTTAGAATTTAAGAAAGTAACGAGTGGTTGCATATAGGGAAGTGATGCTACTAATGTTTCCCAAACTAATTTTTGCCCAAGTAAGAGGTACCCTTTATCAGAATAGATCTCAATTCCTAATTGATCAGCACCAACTGTAGTTTGATTTTCAACTTCATTTTCTATGAGTTGATCTATTGTTGTTTTACTTAATTCAGGATGTAAAAGATTTTTCATCTTATCAACAGTATTAGCAATCATGAATGTGTTAAGATCCGATACTGTTTTTATTCCAGGAAAGAATGTGCTGTAGAAGAATTGAACTTCTGAAAGAAGTGTCTGTTTTATCATAATAACAGCTCGCGGGACTCCAAGATCATGATGGAATTTTTCTGATTGTTTCATTATGCTTGCTATAATATTAGTGACTGATCTGTTATAAGAAGGTGCTGTTTCATTAGTTAGGTCTCCAGACGAAGTATCCTTTTTAAATTGTGTTGTCAAATTCTTTAAAGTGTCGTTAATTATAATTTTATCCGGTACTATAATAGAATTTTGTATAGCTAGATCAGTATTGTGACCAGCTGCATTCCATTGGCCTAGGAAAAGGTCAAGCATCCAGTTTAGTTTTCCATAAATATCCATTGTTCCTAATGCCTTCATAAAGTCTATACAATGGCCTTCATTAACGAAATTGTTGCAGCTTTTTGAGGATGCTCCATCTTTAGAATTTAAGAAGTCAACGAGTGGTTGCATAAAAGGAAGTGATGCAACTAATGTTTCCCAAACTAATTTTTGGCCAAGTAAGCGGTACCCTGCATCAGAAGCGACATCAATTCCTAATTGATAACCAGGAGTTTGAGCTTTAACTTGTTTTTCTATGAGTTGATCTATTGTTGTATTACTTTGTTCAGGGTGTAAAAGATTTTTCATCTTATCAACAGTATTAGCATTCATGAATGTGTTAAGATCTGATACTGTTTTTATTCCATCAAAGAACGCGTTGAAGAATTGAGCTTCTGAAAGAAGTGTCTGTTTTATCATTGTAATAGCTCGTGGGACTAAACCATCATGATGAAATTGTTCTGATTGTTTCATTATGTCTAATACACTATTAGTACATGCTATATTATAAGAGAGTGATTTTGCATCTTCTAGGGCACCTGAAATAGCATTTTTAAAGTTTGTTGAAAGATCATCTAAAGTTTCTCCAATTATAACTTGATCAGGTAAAATCATAGAATTTTGTAAAGCAATAGTAAGATTTTGACCAGCTGTGCTCCAATTAGTTTGGAATCTATCGAGTAACCATGGCATTTTTTTAACAACAATGTTTGTATTTAATGAATCCATAACAGGTTTGCATTGTCCTTCATTAAGAGAGTTGTTACAGCTTATTGATGAAAATCCATCTTTAGAATTTAAGAAATCAACCATTGGTTGCATATAAGGAAGTAATGCTACTAATCCTCCCCAATATAATTTTTCACCAAGGCCCTGGTATCCGTAATCAGAATAGATATCTATTTGTAATTGAGAACCACCTTGTCCATACTTTTGAGCTGCAGCTTGACTTTCTATTATTTGATCTATCGTTGTTTTACTTAATTCAGGGTGTAAAAGATCTTTCATCTTATCAATAGTATTAGCAGCCATGAATTTGTTAAGATCCGATAGTGTTTTTATGTTAGGAAAGAATGTTCCACGGAAGAAGCCATCTTCTCCAGTGAGTCCCTGTTTTATCATAAGAATAGCCCGCGGCACTCCATAATCATTATGGAATTTTGTTGTTGCTGTTTTCACTACGTCTAATACGAGATTATTGAATTGTATAGTTAAAGGAATAGATACTTGACTTGTTAGTGAAAGAGCTTGAGTATTATTTTCGAATTTTGCTGCAAGATCAGTTGTTTTTTCTTGAACTATGCTTCCATCAGCTAAAATTGTAGAATTATGCACAGCAATATCAATATTCCATGCAGCGGCTTTCCATTTATCTTGAAATTTATCAAGTAACCATTTCATTTTATAATACAAGTAACTGGAAATTCTTTTAAATGCATCACTATTTTGTTGGCATTGAGTTTCATCTTCAGAGTTTTTACAATCCAGTGAAGAAGCGCCATCCTTAGAATTTAAAAAATTAGCAATTGGTTGTAAGTAAGGAAGTATTTCTACTAATGCTTGCCAATATGATTTTAAAGCAAGTGCGTAATATACATTGTCAGGCGAATTGTTTTTTACTTTATTTGTAACATTATTAATTGTTTCTGTTATAAGCTCTTCAACAGATGATTTTCCTAATTCAGGATGTAAAACTTCTTTCATCTTATCAATGGTATTAGCATTAAAAAATTTGTTAAAATCAGCTACTGTTTTCATGGTAGGAAAGAATGTGTCGGAGAAGTAGAGAGATTCACCAAGCCATTTTTGATTTATAGCATTAAGTATTGTGTATTTATCGATATCGTATAAAGAATTTGCTCGTTTAACAGTATCTTGCACTAAGCCGTTAATTTTAATAGTTAAAGGAAGGGACGTTGGATCGGTCAAAGAGTTAGTTTGAATTGCTGATTGTGTTGAAGTAATAAAATTTTTTGAATTTTGTGAATTTTTATATTTTAATAATTCATCATGGAAATCTGATTCAGGAAGACGCAATGTCATTATTTGGGTATTAAAATTACCTGTGATTATGCTTGCAATTGCTCCAAATATTTTTTTAAATGCATCTAAAAAAGGAGAACAGATTTTAGTAGCTGGAGGGAAACATCCTATTTGATTAAATGTTGAATCAATGGGATGCCCTGCTAAATTTACTTGATTATTGAAAATTTGATTTATTTGTATGAAATGGGGATTAAAAAGAAGTGTTAGAGCTTCCCAATACAGATCTACTGCTTCTTTTTTTAATTGTACAAAAAGAGGAGCAAGGCTATTAGAACTTTTTTCACTAAAAGAAGCTGTTCCAAAAAGGAGAGATTGTATAAGTGAAGAAGTATTAGCATTTATAAATTTATTAAAATTGCTTAGAGAAGAAAAACGAAGATCAGAAGTAAAAATTCCTTTAATATCTGGTTTTCCATTACGTTTCATTTGAGAAGCTTCTGTAACAGCGTCTACCAGACCTTGAAGAAGAGTGATAGTTTCAGCAGTAGTTAATTTTTTACTGTTTATAGTAGCCATAGTTTTAGTATAAAAATCTGATGAAATTTTATTGATCTGTAACATGTTTTCTGAGTTGCCATCAACTAAAGCTGATATTTCTTGTCCAAAAGCAGGTAATATGCTTTGTGCTATGTTTGCTTTATTTAAATCATCATATGGATCGCAATGAATATGAGAAACATAACTTATAGTGATAATTGACAGTAATAGTAACAACTTATTTTTCATAATCATAACCTTTATAATTTAAAATAAACTTAAAGCCAACTAAAAGCATCACTAAATGCATTTGCAATTGCATTAGCTATATCTTTTGCTTCATTAACAGCCGCATTAACTGCATCACTAATAGATGAAGCAACTTTACTTAATTCATCATTTATTGCATTTGCGATATCGCTAAGTCCTGCTAAAGCTTCTTTGCCAATATCTCCAATGCTATCAATAATCATTCCTGCAGTGTCTGCAATAGCATCAACTGCTGTGCCAACTCCTCCAGCAATATCGTCAAATCCTTCTACGGCGACATCTGCAATATCGTTGATTGCAACAGTTGCGGCAACAGATAATGCCTTTTCAACTTCTTTTTCTGCCATTATAGCAGTTTCAGAAATAGCAGCAGCAGCTATTTCTGCGCCTTTAGCTATATCTCCACCAATGTCTTTCAGTCCAGAAAATGCAGCTTTAGCCGCATCTTCGGCTCCGTTTGCAATAGCTTCGGCAGCTTTTTTGCCAGCTTGGGCAGCAGCTTCAGCAGCTTCTACTGTTCCTTTTCCTACAGCATTGGCAGCATCCATAGCAGCTTCTTTTGTAGCATTAAAAGCAGCTTTTGATGCTTGGGCAGCAGCGTCAGCAGCTTCTACAGCTCCTTTTCCTACAGCAAGAGCAGCATCTAAGGTTGCATGGTAAACAGCTAAGGCAGCTTTTTTTGCCTCATTCCATAAGAATTCAAAAGGCCCTTTAAGTAAGTTTAAAATGTCTTCAATGATTTCAGGTCCACATATAGTAATAAGGCGTAAAGGAGCTTTTTCTGGGGATGCAATAATTCCACTTGTTGTATTTGGATCTGGACAAAATGCATCTTTTAAACACGTTTCAAGTGGCGATAAAAATAAATCTATAATTTTTTCTATTCCTCCAATAAAGGGAGCAAGAAAAGAAATTTTATCTGCAATTGGGTCCATAATTAAACGAATTAATTTTTCCAATGCAAGAGGAGGAATCATTATTTCTAAAAGGTCTACGCAGGTATTTGGATAATGGGATTCCCCAACAACACTGCTAATCATAAAGGGAATACATTGCAGAAGTTCAACGGGATCTTCAATCATTTTACCCATTTGAGAGAATGTTCTACCGCATAAGCATTCAGCGATTCCTTGATCCATTGATTCTATACCTCCTAAAATTGAATTAATAAATCCGCCAAGGCCGGGGATTTTACCGATACCTTTAAGAAGTAGCTCTATAGGATTATAATTGTTGCCTTCTTTTACAATAAAAACAATTCCTTCAACGCATTGTTTTTGTATTTTTTGAGGGAATCTGACGCCACCATTTGAACCTACCTGTCCCTGTAAAATTGTTTTTAGGATGTCGACAATAAGACCAATAGAAATGTCTCCATGTATAATGTCTTGAATTTCTTTTAAGAATGATACAATGGCTTGAGCCTGAGGATTATTTGGATGTGTCACGCTAATTAATCCAATAACTAAATTAAATCCATCATCAACATCAGGATGTCCTGTTACAAAATCTTTAATACTATTAAAAAGTGAAACCAAACTTAGAAGTTGATTGTTTTGAGAAGCTTTAGCTTGAACAATAAGTTGTATCATATCTATAATTGAATCAACAGAGATGTCACCATCTACTATTTTTTTGATAAGAATGATTCCTGAATTTGCTTCTGCTTTTTTTGTTATATCGGTTATTTGTGGAACTGCAACAGTTTGCATAAGAGATAAACTAAGATCTATAATAGTGGTAGCAGAATGGTTACCATTGGTTATACTTTCAAGTGATGAAAATATTTCAGTAATTGATTTTATTTCAGGAGTGTTTCCATATTGATTTAAAATGAATGCATTTGTTATATCAAAAAGAAGAGGTAAGCTAAATTTCTCTTCAGAAACATTTTCTATTAATGTGATTGTATCAATAATTAAAGTTGCTTGAGGAGTATTGCCAAGCTTAGCTGTAATAAGAAGTTTTGTAAGTTGAATTATATCTCCAAGAGGAATATTTCCATGAGTTGTTTTTTGAATAATTTTTAGAGTGGAAACAGCAGCAGCTCCTTCAGGTGTTGTTCCTGCTGTGATTTGAACAATATTTTCAATAAGTGAAAATACGGAATCTACAGTTGGAGTTTCTGTTGTGATATTTTCAATATCAGTAAGAAGGTTTATGATATCTGTTTTTTGTGGATTATTTTCTAATTTTGCTTCAACTAAAATATTTACAATGTTAAAAACAGATTGAATAGAAAATTGTCCGTGTAATGTATTTTGTAAAGTAGTTAATGAAGCAGTAATAACTTTAGCTTGGTTGGTATCAGTTCCCAGTGAAACAGTTACTATTTCTTGAATAAGTTTAAAAATATTATCAACATTAGTGTTTCCTTCGATAATGTCTTTTATTGTGGTGAATGTATCAAAAGCAGCAACCCCTTCAGCAGTACCCATTAAAATATTTTTAAGAGCAGTTTCTCCTAAAGAAAGTATTAATGAAGGAGAAGGGACTCCTTCAGTTTGAATTTTGGCTACAATAACCATAAGTTGAAGGAGCGTTGCTTGTTTTGCATATTCTTTAAGATTTTCTGAATTAGTGATTTTTTCTTGTGGTTTTGCATCATCGATAATTTCTTCAGGAAGAGGAAAATCATCAACATCAAAATCATCTTCGCTATCAGCGGCATGAGCAACTTCTTTTTTAAAGTTGTTAAGAGCATCATGATTGGTCTTAAATGCTTGATTTATAGCATTATAAAACATTGTGAGAGCATCTTTTTTTGTTTTAATGTTACTTAACTCGCCATTAATTATTTTCTCAAAAATGGCAGTAGCTGCATCTTCTCCTGTTGCAGTAAGTTGAGCAATAATTAAATTTTTAGTACTTTCAATTAATTGATTTATAGTTAGATTTCCATTAGAAAGAGCAACAAATGCATCCATTGTTGAAGTAATAAGAGATTCATGTTTTTTGCCTTTTGCTTGTGTTTTAACAATAGTACTCATGGTAGTGATTAACGTATTTGCTAAAGGTTTTTTATTTATTAATCCTTGAATTCCTTCAAGAGATGCAGCAGCCGTTTGTGCATTGTTATTTGATGCATAATTAGTTTTTAAAATATTTTTAGTAGATCCTAGAATGGAATCGATAATGTGAGCTGGAGCGTATCCTCCAATAATCATCCCAAGAGATTCAAGAGCAGTTGTTGTAATTTTTGATTGAGTAGATTCAGTTCCGAATGCAACATTATTAATTTCAATAGCAAGGTCAATAACATCAGCAGTTGAAGCATTGCCGTGGGCAAGTGCTTTGATTGTTGTAAATGTATCAAAAAGAGCAGTTCCTTCTTCAGAACCTTTTAAAATTGTTTCAACTGATACTTCTACTAGCTTGAATACATCATCAATAGAAGGAGTACCTGAACTGAATACAGCAAGTGCTTTGATGCCAGCCACCATAGCAGCTTGTTTAGATCCTTCTGAAAAAGATAGTTTTTCTGCTGGAGTATCATCTGAATCAATCTCTTCAGGTAGAATTATATTATCAACATCAAAATCATCACTCTCTAAACCATCACTGGTATCTTCACTAGCTTCTTCTTCATTAGCTTCTTCGCTGGCATCATCTTCGCTATCAGCTGCATGTGCAACTTTTTCTTTAAACTGTTTAGAAAGAAGTGCATGTTTTTTTTCTGGAGCAGTTTTGACAAATGCCGTTAAAATGGCTGTTTTCATTGCGTCTATTGCATCTTTAGGACTTTTTGCAGTTAATTTAATCTTGTCAAAGTCAACAGAAATAATTTTTTCTAGTGCTTGATTTCCAAGATCTTCACCCATTGCTTGTAGGCGAGTTAGTAGAATTGTTTTTGTACTATCAATAAGTTGAGAAATTGTTACATTACCTTTTGCAAGTTGTTGAATAGTGGTTAAAACGGTAAGAATCATTTGTTGATTTTTATTGTTTTGCAATGTGTTTTGGGCGATATATATAAGTGGGTTCATAATGACATCTGCAACAGGTTTTTTGTCTATAAGATCTTGAATAATCAAGAGATTAGTAGCGATGATAGTAGCCTTGTTATTTTCAGGGAAAAGGTCATTAATA
The DNA here is from genome assembly GCA_021735725.1 of Candidatus Babeliales bacterium. Classification (GTDB taxonomy): domain Bacteria; phylum Babelota; class Babeliae; order Babelales; family CAIQNR01; genus JAIPGS01. The sequence continues at coordinate 6,969 of JAIPGS010000012.1, read as the reverse complement.
AGATTAATAGTAAGAGGTATCATTGTTTTAAGAGTAATTTTTTGATTAATAAGAGATTGAGTAACGTCAAGAGCGGCAAGTGTTGCTTGTCCTCCAATAGTATTTCCAAATCCCGGTTGAATAATTTGTTTTGTTGAATTTAAAATGGTTTTTACATTAACACCATTGTCAATTAATCCTTCAGCAGCTTTAAGTGTTGCTGCAAGTGTCAGACCTTGTTTATTTTGTCCTATTTGAAGAGTAACAAGTTCTTCAGCCGTATTAAATGCAGTATTGATAGTAAAATTTCCGTGAGCAGCAGTTTGAACAGTTTTTAAAACTGCTAAAGCTTCTTGTTGTTGTGTTGTATTTGTAATTTGTGAAGTGACAAGAGATTCAAGGGTTGAAAATAGATTATCTGTAGTTACATTTTTATCTGCAATAATTTCGGCTAAGCTTTTAATTCCAGTACTAACTGCTTGTGCTTGTTTTGTTTGTCCAAGTTGGGCTGTTATTAAAGAATTAACAAGATTTATCCCTGTTGGGGCATCTATATTTCCATGAGAAATTTGTTTTATAGCTGTTAATAGTGCTTCCGCAGATTTACTTGCAGGGGAATCTCCAAGTTGTACAACAATAATAGCTTCAATAATTTGGAAACCGATGTCGGTAGAAACACCTTTTGTTTCGATAATAGATTTTGCTGTGTTAAATGCAAAAAGAACTACTTCTTTTTCAGCGGGAGATAATTTTGAAAGAAGAACGTCTTCAAGTGTTTTAATAAGGTTTTCAGGAGAGGTTCCATTTTTAAGAAGATCTTCGGTAGCAGTAAAAGTTGCTGAAATAATTTCTTGTTGAAGAGTACTATTTACACGAGTTTCTAAAATTGGCTCTATTATTTCAAGAACATCTGAAATATTACTCAAATTCATAGTTATTAAATTAAGAACTTGGTCAACTGATAAATCGGCTTGAATTGTTGAATTAAAAAGGAAAAATCCTAAAATAATCCGTAATAAACTTTTTTTCATAGGAATTTTTTTTCTCTTTATTTTCATAATTATAACCTTTTAATTTTTAATGATGGCTTTTTGATTTGCCACATTAATATCCCATTGAGCCGTTTGCCATATCCCATAAAAGTAACTAGATGAAGAGTTTAATTTGGCAGATACAAAAGAACCGATCTGACTAACTATTAATTTAATATTTTGGCAGAGTCCGCGATCTGATGTTTCTTCACAAAAATTATTTATAAAATCTGGAGAATACATAACAGATGCTATTGGATTTAAGTAAGGAAATATTTTTATCATACTGAGCCAAAATGATTGATTAGATATAAAATAGAAAGAATTATCAGCACTATATCCTGGATTTTTTGGATCAATTAATTGTTCCATTGTTTTATTTTTATATTCAGGATGAAGAAGATTTTTAAGTTCTTCTAATGTATTAATTGCTAAGTAATTTTTATAATCATTTATTGTTTTTAATGTTGGCGAAAATGTAGAGGCAATATAAGTTGCTTCTGTGAGGGTTTTTTGATAAAGGGCATTTTTAATTGTATTTTTATCAATAGTGGGAAATAATTTATTGGAGGCCATTACTGATTGTTTATATAAATTTAAAATTTCTCGGTTAAGGTTAATACCAGCAATGTTTTTTATGTCGGTAATGTCTGTTCCATTGAGTAAAGTATTTGTTGCATTATAAAGATTGTTAAATAATTTAGTTGATAGAGAGGTAAATAAATTTTTCAATTGAGTTTTAATTTGTTCTATTGTTGGTTTGCAAGCATCACTAAAAGGACATTGTAAAATTCCCCATTGATTCTTTTTTCCCAGTGAAAAAAGAAGTTTTTGTAAGTGAGGTGCGATTGCAATAAAAGCATCAAGATAATGAATGGATGGAGGAAGAGGCTTGTTTAGATCTAAAGGATTACTTAACTTGTTAATATCATCTGTAGATATTTTTTCCCACGCGGTTCCTTTATACAATATATTTTTTAATTGTTCTCTTCCATCTTTTTGAAGCGCAGCAGAGGTTATAGCAACCATATTTTGAAAGGTTTGGGCAGATGCTAATTGGAGGTCTAAGCTTGATGTTGATTGAGTAGTTGGAAAAAAAGCATTTTCTAATGTTTGAGCTGTACTGGGAAGAGTGATGAGATTATTACTGAATTGTTGCAATACTCCAATAGGGCCAATAGTCTTTTGTGGAGCAATTGTATTTTGTGTAGTATTTGTACTCAATTGAATGCATAAAATAATTCCTGCAATTAATTTTTTTATGTTCATTTTTTTCAAACCTCTTATTTTTTAACAATTATCTTTACTACTCTCTTATTTTATTATCACATAGAAGATAAAAAAAAAGATATAAAATAATACAAATAGTGTTAAAATTAAGAAAATAAGCTTAAAAAAATGAAAAACACTTTTAAATATTTTGTAAATTAATAAAAATTAGTAATTTAACCCATGAAGTGTGCAGACAATTCAGTTAATTCTTTGGTTATTTTAGCTTGTCTTGCTTTATTATATTGTAAATGCATTGCATCTAAAAATTTGTTTGCATTGCGTGTTGCGTTATCCATTGCGATAAAACGTGATGCTTGCTCGCCAAGCAGAGATTCAAATAATGTTATATGAATTTTGGTACGCAAACACATTTCAGAAAGAGTTTCGAGTATTTCATGAGGATCCCCTTGCCAGTCATAATCACTTTCTTCTTTGCGGGTATCTGTGATAAATGCAGGAATAAGTTGAACAGTTTTAAGCTTATGTGAAAAAAATGTTTGAGAAAAACTGGCAATAAGAGAAACATGTGTATAATAAGGTTGCGCATTTTTTAAGATGGTGATGATTTCTTCAGAAAGAGCTTCAATAGTGTTTAATGTAAGTTCTTTAAAAACATGTGATTTTTTAATGTTTAAATGGGTTATATAATCATCAGTTTTTTTGCCAATAACAAAAACTTCTGTGTCAGGAGCAATAAGGAGACTTTTATTTTTTTTGATCCAGTACGTTATTTCGGTATTATAGTTCCCACATAATCCTTTTTGAGCTCCAATAAGAATGATAAGTTTCCGTGGTTTAGTATTCTGTTCTGGAAAAAAGAAAGGGGACTGCCATAATGGAGATGAAGCATGAAGGTGTTTAAGAAGATTTTCTACTTCTTCTTGATACGATTTTAAATTTCCTTTTTCCTTACTCATTCGAGTATGAAAAGAGCGAGAAATTAAACGCATAGCGCTTGTAATTTTTTTGATTGTTTCTATGGCCTTAATACGTTGACGCATTTGGATAAGTTGTGACATTGTAATCCTTCCTTCCTTACTCAAATAAGATAACGCGTGTTTTTGTATTATGCAATAAAAATGTAGAGAAAATAGTGTTTTGCATACTACTTATGATACAATAAGAGATTCGTAGGTATAAAGAGGGGCTTAACTAATCATGATTATTATTGTAGATGGATATAATCTTTTAAAGAAGATTTTTGTAGAGACTTTTATTTCAGAAAAACAACGTACTGCGTTTGTTAATCTGATGGGTCGGTATAGTAAAAAACGTGGTCATAAAGTGATTATTGTTTTTGATGCAGGGCCTTGTCGTTATCCTTTGACTGAAAAAGATCATGGTGTAACCGTAATATATTCCGGTGAATATCAATCGGCTGATGATATCATTATGGATTTTGTTCAAAAACATGAAAATAAAGATATTCTTGTTGTTACAGAAGATAGAGAAATTATTCAAGCTGTTGAACGGTGTCATGAAGATGCACTTGATCCACGAACATTTTATGAAAAAGTAAAAAATGCATTTAATGTGTCTGATGAGGTTTTAAAAAAAGAACTTTCTGGTATTATAAAATTATCGGATACGGAAAATGAAGATCTTGATGCTTTGATGCATTATGCTGCTTCAATGAACATGCAGGTGAAAGATGATGAATGTTACACCGTACATGATCGTCAAAAAAAAGGACAAGAAGTAAAGAAAAGCCAACGAAATCGATTAAAAAAAGTTGATAAACTGTAGGGGAGTTTATTGTGGAAAAAAAACAAATTAGTAAAAAAGAAATGACCAACATTGCACGTGATTTGGTCAAAAAAATGTCGACCATAAAAATATTTACATTGAGTGGTCCACTCGGGGCAGGAAAAACAACATTGGTGCAAGAAATGTTTAAAAAATTAGGGGTAGAAGAACCAGTTCAAAGCCCAACTTATACTTATATGAGTGTGTACCGTTTGCCTGGAAATAAAACATTATATCATTTTGATTTATATCGTTTAAAAACAGAAGATGATTTTATTGCAACAGGACTTAATGAATATTTATATCAACCTCATAGTTGGTGTTTTATTGAATGGCCTGAGGTGATCGAAAATTTGCTCAAAAATGATGTCTGCCGTATACTATTGGACTACGCGGATAATAATGCGCGAACGTGTACAATTGAATAATGGAAAATGATATATTAAAAAACTTGAATCATCTTTATGGGCTTATTAAGAACAAAATTATGGTCATGATGGTGTCTTGTTGGGGTCTTTTATGATCAGAAATTTAAGTGCGGTATTTTGTCTCATTCTTTTTTCTTCTGTGCATGCTGCGCAGAAATCGTTTTATTATTTTGATGGTTCAGACCATGATGGAAGATATGTTTTGGAACAAAACTTTATTGGAAGTCTTGAAGATAAACATGAAAAATTAAAGGAGGATCCTTTTTTTGATTCTGAAGGTAAAGCAGAGTATTTACAAAAAAACACTCAAAAAATTGTTTTAGATCCAGAAGATAGTGAACGAACTCAATCATTTTTAGTAAAACGAAGAGAGAGTAATAAGAGAATTGTTATTGTTGTTCCTCCATTAAAAGGGAAACAAGAGCGTATGGCACATATCGCAGCACTCTTTCCTGATTGCGATATTTTGTTTCCGCCTTGTTATTTTGCACAACGAGGCATTTTAAAAACATGTGTTCCTTCTTGGTTTGATGGAGCTGCGCATAGTGCAGTTACTATTCCGAGTAGTTATGCTGTGCGTGCACATGATTGGGCGCGTAAAGCATATACTGAAGTTGTGGCACTCGGGGTTTGTTTTGGGGCATGTTTAGTTGCTGACGCTCAGCGACAATTGCAAGAAAGGGAACAGGCGCAATCATTTGATAGAATAATTTTAGATAGTATGCCATCAACATATCATGATGTTGTTAATAATTGGGTGCAAGATCCAACAGGTGTTCAATCTGGTGGTGCCCAAACAAGTTCTGATTGGTGGAAATGGTTTGCATCAGTTTCATTGGTAAAAGGTACTGCTTCAGTAATAAGTTACTATGGACTTCCTGAAGTATCATTTTTAAAATCGACTCAACAGTTAGAATGCCCTGTTTTATTTATTCATGGAACAGATGATGCATCTGTAACTAATGAGCAATTTAATCAATTATATGGATCAGTGCCGCATTTTAAAAAATATGCTCTTGTGACGCCGCATCGTCATATGCGTCATTGTAAAAATTCACCAGGATTATATTATGAATTTGTACAACGATTTATGGATAAACCAATTGATGAATTAGGTGAATGTGGAGTGGGTTCATTATTGACGCAAGGTGAGTAATTATGAATGAAAGTCCCTTATTAAAACGTCCTGATTATTTGGTGTGTACGTGTATGGAAGTTATGTATTCTCAAATAGTAGAATCGATTCACAATGGTATTGATACGTTTGAAAAACTTTCTGATGAGCATGGTGTGGGAACAGGATGTTCAAGCTGTGTTGAAGAAGTTCATGAAATTTTAAAAGAAGAATTAGAAAAATAAAAATTCTGAAATGAGAGCTTATCAGAAAAATAATATCGTCCTAAAAATAAGCTTTAAGAAATACCATACTGTACTTGTAAATAGTTATAGAAAAATAATTACTACACGCCAATGTCATCCTGAGCGTAGCGCGAGGATCCAGGCTTTTTTAAGAACTACCATTCAGAATGATTTTTTAATTATCCTGGATCCTCACGCTGCGCTCAGGATGACATTTACTTAGAGCTTATCAGAAAAATTATAGAGTCCTAAAAAGCTGATTAATATAACTTAACGAGGCAGAGTTTTCACGTATTTATATTTTTAAAAATAAGCTCTTATTATAAAATACTTTCTAAAAAAAAGACCGAAAATTAATCCGGTCTTTTTTATTTTTAAAAATGATAATGTTATTTTGATTAGTCTGCTGTTGTTTCAAAATTTTCAATATCAAATCCTTCTTCTTTCAGTATGTCAAATGCAACGTTTTGGTCAGCAATACCAGGTTCTAATTTATAACGGTATGCAAATGAACCATCTTCTTTGTAATCAACACGAACTTGGTAGTTATTATAGTTGTGTGTGTTTTCTTCAAGTGTTGTCATCAAAGGAAAGTGTGTTGCAATTAAGGTAATATTAGTAGTTATTGAACCAAGCTTATGTGCAAGAGAATAACTCGCAGCTTCACCTTCTTTTGGAGATGTTCCACAGAAAACTTCATCAAGAACAGCAAAAGAAAATGTGTTATGAGTATTAGCTTCTTTTACGGTATCCATAAGTTTTTTAGCACGAATTACTTCTGATTTAAATAAAGAATTTCCAGCAGAAATATCATCAACAATATTCATATAAGTACTGATTTTAGAAAATGGAGTAAATTTCATATCAGTTGCTGGAACAAATCCAATAGTTTGTCCGGAAATAATACTTATGGTAAGTCCTTTAAGAAATGTTGATTTACCTCCAGCATTTGGACCAGTAATAATACCGTTATGTCGTTCATTTGATCCCAAAACAATGGAATTTGTTACTACGTGTTTTTGGGGAACAAAAGGATTCCACATATTTTTGATATCAATTAAAGGAGAATGTGTACCAGTAATGTACCCAGCAGGTGTGTAAGGAGTATCTGGTTTTTGATTATTATCTACAAGTGTTGCGATTCCTGCATACGT